>CAYRPZ010000090.1:0-6185 GCA_964426275.1 uncultured Ruminococcus sp.
TTAATAATATTTATACAGAGGTGAAAATATGAAAAGATATCTTGCCGACAGAACAAGCCTTAATATAATAAGATTTGTGATTTTGATTATAATGACAGCGGCTATTTTAGTATCATATTATTATCTTTCATTCATTCCTGTTTTGATGTGGATAATTATTGCAATATTGGCTGTAGCAGGAATTTTTATTGGTTCTGTATATCTTCCCGTTTTCTTTAAAAGTGCAGGATATTATATAAATTCTGATAAGATTGTCAAGAAAACAGGTGTCTTTATAAAAACAAATCAATGTATGAAAATCAGTTCTGTACAGTATATTACTTCTGTGACAACACCGTTTTCAATGCATACAGGTTTTAATTTCATAATTCTCAATGCATTTGGAGGAAGTCTTATACTTTCATTTTTAAGTAAAAAAGATATGGACGAAATCAGTTCATTTATATTTGATAAGATAAAAAGCAGGTGAAAAATGAAAAATCAACTCCCTATTAAAATATTTTCATACTGTTCAAAAAATATGTGGCTTCTGATATTTCCTCTGATAAGAGGACTTGCAGCAGTCAGGCTTATGGATTTTGATGGGCTTTACAGATGGTTTGAAGGTGCATGGTTTGATTTACTGATAGTCATTCTTATTTTTGAAATTGGATTTATAAGATGGAAATTCAGTCTTTTTGAAGTTAAAAGTGACAGAATAATTTATACAAGCGGAATTTTTTTAAGAACAGTCACAGATATACCATTCAGTAAAATCACATCTTTTACAATTGAAAATCGTTTTTTTATGAGAATGTTCAGAGCCTCGGATATTTATATAGACACGAATTCCGGTAAATTTGGCGATAATGACCTTAAAATAACAGTTCATCGCAGAGAAGCATTTGCAGTAAGAAATATTGTAAAAAAATATATAAGTGAAAATCACGGGGAACTTATTGGTGACTGTCATTACAGATATAAACCAAAATGGAGTAATATATTCTTTTTTTCATTTATATTTTCAAGCACACTTACAGGAGTTATTTATATATCTGTTTTCTTTATAAAATCAGGAAAAATTGTTGAGGAAATTATTCAGGAGAGAATGATTGATAAAATATCTGATGTATCAAAGACAGTTGCGGAATTTCTTCCGGTATATATATCTCCTGTTACTGTTACAATAGCACTCATTTTTATAGGAAGTTGGCTTATTTCGTTTATTGCTAATATAATGAGATATTCTAAATTCAGAATATCAGTTTATGGCAGAATTGCAGAAATTAATGCAGGTATTCTTACAAAGCGTGATTATTATATAAACAGTTCAAAAATAAATTATATTGATTTAAGACAGAGCATACTTACTAAAATTGCAAAGGTTATGTCAATTAATGTAAACTGTTCAGGGTATGGGAATTCAAAAAAGGAAATACCCGTATTTATACCTCTTATGCATAAAAATCATGCAGTTCCGGCACTTAAAGCAATGATACATGATGCACCTGAACCAAAGAATCTTGATTTTAAACCATCGCTTAGATTTTTATGGAGATATTCATGGAGAGCAGTTCTGCTGTGTTTATTATCTATAGTTGTTTATGCAGGTTTGAATTATATTTTCCCCGTTTATCATGATGCATATGTATTTCTGCTTATAATGTCTGAAATTCCGTCAGTGTGGTATTTGATAGTATGTATAATTTCAAATCGTACATCAGGAATATCATACAGCAAGGAGAGTATATGTATAAAATACAGCAGAGGTTATGTATTTCATGCAGTTCTTGCTGACAGAAATAAAATTGTTAAATCTGTTATATCTCAGAATATTTTTCAGAAAAGAAGCAAAACCTGTGATATAATAATTTATGTAAATTCTGAACGTACAATAAATCATAAAGTAAAAAGCATTAAATATTCAGATGCGGAAAAAATACAGAACATTCTTGTAAAGTCAGAATAAGAAAATATGCAGGTATAGTAATGTCAACTATACCTGCATTATTCTTATAATCTTATGCCATATTCAGATTTATATAATTCACTCTCTATTCTTAAAAGTCTGTTATATTTTGCAGTTCTGTCAGTTCGGCATGGAGCACCTGTTTTTATCTGACCTGCATTTACAGCAACTGCAAGGTCTGCAATAAATGTTTCCTCAGTTTCTCCGGAACGATGGGATATAACTGTTTTGTATCCGTTAAGCTGTGCGGTTCTGACAGCATTTATTGCTTCCGAAAGAGTTCCAATCTGATTATATTTTACAAGAACAGCATTGCCGGCTTTTTCTTTTATTCCACGTTTTATATGTTTTGGATTGGTTACAAAAAGGTCATCACCGACAAGCTGAATTTTATCTCCCAGTTTTTCAGTAAGCTTTGTAAATCCGTTCCAGTCTTTTTCTCCGAGAGCATCTTCAATGGAGTATATCGGATATTTACTGCAAAGTTTTTCCCAGTAATCTATAAGTTCAGCAGTAGTATACATGATATTTCTTTTTGGAAGTTTATAAGTTCCATTGTTCTGATACCATTCACTTGAAGCAGAATCAAGAGCAATTTTTATATTATCAGTTGTATATCCTGCCTTTGAAATTGCATTGATTATAACTTCAATTGCTTCTTCATCAGATGATAAATCCGGAGCAAATCCTCCCTCATCACCGACAGCAGTTGAAAGACCTTTTGATTTAAGAATTTTTCCGAGTGTATGATATATTTCACAGCACATTCTCAGTGCTTCAGAAAAACTGCAGGCATTAACCGGCATTATCATAAATTCCTGTATATCAACATTATTGGAAGCATGAGCACCGCCATTGAGAATATTCATCATAGGAACAGGCAGAATATTTGCATAAATTCCACCAAGATATCTGTATAAGGGCATCTGGTAAGATGCTGAAATTGCCTTTGCAGTGGCAAGCGATACAGCAAGAACAGCATTTGCACCAAGATTTGATTTATTTTCCGTGCCGTCAATTTCAATCATTTTTTCATCAACTCTGTACTGTTCTGCACAGCATAATTCAGAGAGGGCAGGGGATATAACTTTATTTATATTGTCAACAGCTTTTTTTACACCTTTTCCGTAGTATCTCGGACTTTGAGCATCACGAAGTTCATGAGCTTCATAAATTCCGGTTGATGCACCTGAAGGGACACTTGCAGTTCCCATAACTCCATTGGAAAGCATTACATCTGCCCTGACAGTCGGATTACCTCTTGAATCAAGTATTTCAAATCCTTTTATTTTTGAAATTTTTATACTCATTATAATTTAACCTCCTGACAATTCTAAGCTTTGCTGAATGGTGAATATGCAAGTCTTATAAAATATCCTTGTTCATGATTGCATACAGGGCATATTTTAGGTGCATTTTTGCTTTCAATTTCATATCCGCAGTTCAGGCAAATCCATTTTTCTTCAATATCACTTACAAAAAGCCTGTTATTTTCAAGGAGTGTATGGAAATGTCTGAAACGTTCACTGTGACATTTTTCAATATCAGCAATTCTTAAAAATGTATTTGCTATTGTATCAAATCCTTCGCTTTTGGCAGTTTGTGCAAATGCTGAATAAACTGTGTCATGTTCTTCCAGTTCATTATGTTCAGCATTTTTAAGGAGCTGAAGTATATTTTCAGAAGTTTCAACCGGATAACCGCCATTTATTTTTATAGTTTCACCATCTATAGACTTTAAATATCCCATAAATACTTCGGCATGAGTTTTTTCCTGATCGGCAGTATATTTAAAAACGGCTTCAAGAACATATAAATGCTCTTTTTTGGCTTTTTCGGCAGCAAACGTATATCTGTTTCTTGCCTGACTTTCGCCGGCAAATGCTCTCATAAGATTGAGAGCAGTTTCACTTGATGAAATATCCATATTAATGCCTCCATATACATTATAATTTTTTATATTGATATTATCTGCACATAAATATAAAAAATACATAATATATTTTAACATTTCATATAAAATTCTATGGCATAATGCTTTACTTTTTATATATAATGTGGTATAATATTAATGTAAATTTACTTAAAAGAGGTGCTTCCATATGAAATATATAACTATTGATGATATAAATTCAGGAATTAAATCTGATACAAAAAAGTTTGTTGAAGAATCAGAAAATATTTATCATAATCAGCTTTTGGATTCCGCTGTAAAAATAACGAATAGTTTTCCTCAAAAATCATTGGTACTTATTTCAGGTCCATCTGGTTCAGGAAAAACCACATCTGCACTGAGAATTGCAAAAATTCTTAATGATATGGGATATAAAACATTTTCTATTTCAATGGATAATTATTTCCGTTCAAACAATTCACCGGGTATGCCGCTTGATGAAAATGGAAATATTGACCTTGAATCACCGTTTTGTCTTGATATAAACCTTTTCAGTGAACATATGTATAAACTTCAGAAATGTGAACCAATTGAAATTCCTGTGTTTGATTTTGCAACACAATCAAGAAGCGATAAAAAAATACCATTTACAAGGTCAGAAAATGAAATTGTTATAATAGAGGGAATACATGCACTCAATCCGCTTGTAACAGGTGAAATTGATGGATTTACAACAAAAATTTATGTAAGTGTCAGAACAAGAATACTTGCTGAAGATGAATATGCACTTCACCCTCAGGAAATACGTCTTATGCGAAGACTTTGCAGGGATACTCTTTTCAGGGGCAGAAAACCACAGGATGTTTTCGGATTTTTTAAAAGTGTTTCAAGGGGAGAGGAATTTTATATAATGCCATATAAGCATCTTGCTGATATTGATATTGATACATTTATTGCATATGAGCCATCAGCATATAAAGAAATTATACTTCCTGAATTATTTAAAATCAAGGATATTATGAACTATAATAAGCATTACACAGAAATAATGAATGTCCTTATGAAAATAATTCCCGTGGAAAAACAAAGTATTTCTCCAACATCACTTATAAGGGAATTTGTAGGCGGAAGTTCTTTTAATTATACATGATAAGAAATTATGCATAAAAATCTCCTGCGGAAAATAAATTCCACAGGAGATTTTTATTATTCGTTTTCTTTATCGGGCGATACTGCCGGTTCAGGCTCGGGAGAATCTTTTTTTAAGACTGCTGTAACACCTGAATCATCGTTGAATATTTCTTCACCGATTTCATCTTTCATTACCTTTTCAAATGTTTCATTGTCAATTTTCTCATATTTCATAAGATATTTAGCAAGGAAATGCAGTTTATCCATATGCTCTTTAAGGATATCTTCTGCCTTTGTATAAGCATCTTCAATAATATTACGCATTTCTCTGTCAATATCAGCGGCAACATTTTCAGAATAGTTTCTTGAATTATTTATATCACGTCCAAGGAACACTTCACCCTGTTCACTGCCGTAAACTATAGGACCGAGCTTTTCGCTGAAACCATATTTTGTGACCATATTTCTTGCCGTAGTTGTAGCACGTTCAATATCATTTGAAGCACCTGTTGAAATGTCATCAAGTATAAGATGTTCAGCAACACGTCCGCCAAGGAGAGTAATGATATTTTCTTTCATTTCCTGACGGCTTACAAACGATTTGTCATGTTCAGGAAGTGACATTGTATATCCGCCTGCACTTCCTCTTGGTATAATTGATACCTGATGAACCTTATCTTGAGTCGGACAGCAGAAAGTACAGATTGCATGACCGCTTTCATGGTAGGCAGTGAGTCGTTTTTCTTTTTCACTTACAACTCTTGATTTCTTTTCAGGTCCTGCAATTACTTTTATAGTTGCTTCCTCAATATCTTCCATTGTAATGGCCTTGCGGTTAGCACGGGCGGCAAGAAGTGATGCTTCATTTACAAGATTTTCAAGGTCAGCACCTGTAAAGCCGACTGTAGTCTGGGCGATAGTTTTAAGTTCAACATCAGGACCAAGAGGTTTATTTCTCGTATGAACTTTGAGTATATCCTCACGTCCCTTTACATCAGGATAACCGACTAAAATCTGTCTGTCGAAACGTCCCGGTCTTAAAAGGGCAGGGTCAAGTATATCACGTCTGTTTGTTGCAGCAATAACTATAACGCTTTCATTTCCTGTAAGGGCGGCCATTTCAACAAGAAGATGGTTTAAAGTCTGTTCACGTTCATCATGACCTCCGCCAAGTCCCGCACCTCTGTGACGGCCTACAGCATCGATTTCATC
>CAYRPZ010000091.1:0-6124 GCA_964426275.1 uncultured Ruminococcus sp.
TAAATTCAGACTTGTATGATATAATTGAAAAAGAAATATGTATCAAAGGAGAGTTTTTTTTATATGTTAAAAAAGTTAATAAGCTTTACACTGGCTTTTTCAGTATGTTTTTCAGCATACTGCATTTCGGACTATATATGCAGTAAAGATAATATTTCTGTTTATGCTGAAACTGAAATTCTTCAGTATGAAAATCTTGAATATACCGTTTCGGATAATAAAGTTGAAATTTCAGGCTGTTCAGATGATACTACACAGCTGGTAATTCCATCATCAATTGATGGCATGACAGTCACTTCAATACAAAGATTCGCATTTGCTGACAATGAAAAAATTACTTCGGTTACTCTGCCGGATACACTTACATATATTGATGATGGTGCATTTGAAAACTGTACTTCACTGACATCTTTTGAAATGCCTGACAGTCTGACGCAAATTGGCAGCAAACTGCTTATGGGCTGTACCGGCATAACATCTGTAAAAATTTCAAAGTCACTTAATAATATTATGGATTATACATTTGCAGATACAGCCATTGAAACTGTTGATATTCCTGACGGAGTAATATATATAGGTTCAGGCTGTTTTTTGAATACACCTCTTAAATCCGTTGAACTTCCTCAGTCAGTTGCAGTAATAGGAATTGAAGCATTTAAAGGCTGTTCACAGCTTGAAAGCATAAATCTTGAAAATGTATCGCAGATTCAGAGCGGGGCATTTACAAACTGTGTGAGCCTTAAGGAAGTAAATCTTTGCCCGAAAATGACAAAGCTGGATAATGCATTTAGTGGCTGTACATCTCTTAAAGAACTGATAATTCCCGAGGGAGTAAAGCAGATTTCAGGCATTGGAAACTGTACTTCACTTGAATATGTATATCTTCCAAGCACGCTTACATCTGTTTACGGAGGTTTCGGAGGCTGTACAAGCCTTGAATATATTGAATTTCCTGACCAGCCTGTATACTGGACATTTCAGGCAACATTATACGGCTGTACTTCGCTTAAGGAGTTTATATTCCCGACAGGTGTGAATGAAGTAAGGGACGGTATGTTCAACGGCTGTACAAGTCTTGAATATGTGGAGCTTACAGATGAAATAACTTCAATCGGACGCAATGCTTTTACGGATTGCCCTGAACTTGATTATATATTTATTCCCGACAGTGTAACAAGCATTGAAAGCAATGCTTTCGGATATGTGACAGATGAAGCAACAGGAAATTATATAAAGTCTGATAAAGATATTGTTATAATAACTGAATCCGAAAATTCTGCGGCGGCACAGTTTGCAAAGGAAAATGGTTTTACAACTGTTGTTGCTGACAGTATTCATCTTGGTGACCTTGATTTTAATGAGGTTATTGATATAAGAGATATAACTGCTATGAAACAGTATCTTCTCGGTGAAAAGGCATTTGGTGCAATTCAGCATGTTGTCGGTGATATAACCGGAAACGATGTTTTCGATGTTTTTGATTTGACTGCATTTAAATGGATTGCTTTATGGGAGGAGTAAATGGCAGACTGTACGTTTGAACAGCTTTCAGATAAAATATATGTATGTGCAAGCGAAAATCACCGTTTCGGTACTGATGCATTTCTGCTTGCCGATTTTTCAGAATACAAAAAAAAGGATATCGTATGCGATTTGGGTACAGGCTGTGGAATTATTCCTCTTATAATGGCAAGGAGTGAATTTTCTCCGTCAGTTGTATATGCTGTCGATATACAGCAGAATGCAATAGAACAGCTCAATGCAGGTATTGAAAAAAGTGAGGCAGCAGATTTCATAAATCCCGTATGTGCTGATTTAAAGGAATTGTGGGATAACGCACCGCTTGGAAAATGCAGTCTTGTTACCTGCAATCCTCCCTATAAAGCAACAAATGCAGGTATGGAAAGCCTTATACCATCTCAGAGAATTGCAAGACATGAAATTCTCTGCAATATTGATGATGTATGCAGGGCTTCTTCAAGGCTTCTTAAATTTGGCGGAAGGTTATGCCTGTGCAACCGTCCTGAAAGGCTTGCTGATGTTATAACTGCCATGAAAAATAATGATATTGAACCGAAAAGACTTAAATTTATAAGCAAATCACCTTATCATGCACCATGGCTTTTTCTGATTGAGGGAAAAAAAGGTTCAAAGCCTTTTCTGAAAATTCTTCCTCCGCTTTATACTCATAACGGAAATGAATATTCAGATGAAATGAAAAAAATTTACAGACTGGATAATCAGTCCTGAAAGGAATTTTACTTTTATGTCAGGTACTTTATATATCGTAGGTACTCCTATAGGCAATATGGAGGATATTACAATCCGTGCCCTGAATACACTCGGAAGTGTTGATTTTATAGCCGCTGAAGATACAAGAGTTACTTTAAAGCTTCTTAACAGATATGAAATCAAAAAAACTCTCGTTTCATATCATGAACACAGTTCAGGTTCATGCACTGAGGGAATTATAAGAAAACTGCTTGACGGTCAGAATTGTGCAATTGTTACAGATGCCGGTATGCCCTGTATATCAGACCCCGGAGAACCTCTGATAAGAATGTGCTGTGAACATGATATTCCTGTAAAAGTAGTTCCCGGTCCAAGTGCTGTTGTATCAGCTGTTGCAGTTTCAGGTCTTGATACATCAAGATTTTCATTTGAGGGGTTTTTATCAGTTACAAAAAAACAGAGATTTGAACATCTTGAACACGCAAAATTCAAGAGGGAAACGCTCGTATTCTATGAAGCTCCCCATAAGCTCAAAGCTGCTCTTGCTGATATGCTTGAATATTTTGGTGACAGAAAAATATCTCTTTGTCGTGAACTTACGAAAGTATATGAGGAAGTCCTGAGAATGACCATATCAGAGGCAATTGAATATTATAGTGAAAAAAATCCCAAAGGAGAGTATGTTCTTGTAATTGAAGGTGCAAAAGAAGAAAACTTTAAAGATATGACTGCCGAAGATGCTCTTGAAATGGTAAGAAAGCTTATTGCAAATGGTGAAAAGCCGTCAGATGCCTGCAAATCTGTTGCAAAGGAAACAGGTTTCAGAAAAAGTGAATTGTATTCACTTCTTAATTCGTGATTAATATAAAAACTGTCGGAATTAAAGCCGACAGAGTTTTTATCAGACAATTGCATTTATAACAGAATTATTCTGCATTTTTGTGCATATTATGTTTATGAATACATATTTTTCAGTGTATATACTGAAATTATAAGATATTTTTATTATCCTCCCTGATTATGCTTGCAGTTTTAATAAAAATATGTTAAAATATTTTATTGATAATCTACATATTCAAAAGGAGAGATTTTTAATGGCTAAAACTCGTGTGGCAGTTATTTTTGGTGGTGCTTCAAGCGAACATGACGTTTCGCTTGTATCTGCTTCAAATGTTATAAAAAGTATTCCAAAGGATAAATATGAAGTTATACTTATCGGAATTACAAAAAACGGACGCTGGCTCTATTATCCCGGTTCAGTTGACAGCATTTCAAGCGGTGAATGGCAGCATAATCCAGACTGTACTCCTGCTGTTATTTCACCTGACCCGATTCATAAGGGTATTATAACTCTTGAAAACGGTGCTTACTCTATTAAAAAAATTGATGTCGTTTTTCCGGTTCTTCATGGCAAAAACGGTGAGGACGGAACTTTGCAGGGGCTTCTTGAACTTGCAAGAATACCATATGTAGGCTGTAACCTTATTGCCTCTGCCTCCTGCATGGACAAGGCAGTAACTCATACAATCCTTGACAGAAACGGCATTAAAACTGCAAAATGGGATACAATACTTATAAGCGAAATAAATCATCTTGATAAAAAATGCAATGAAATTATTGATAAACTCGGATTTCCTCTTTTTGTCAAGCCTGCCAACTGCGGTTCTTCAATCGGTATAAATAAGGCTACGGATATTCAAAGCCTGAAGGAAGCTGTCAAGATTGCATTTGCCCATGATTCAAAGGTTGTAATTGAGGAATTTATAAAGGGCAGGGAACTGGAAGTTGCTGTATTCGGATATGAATCGCCGTTTGCATCGTCTGTAGGCGAAATTGAACCATGCAATGATTTCTATGACTATGATGCAAAATATCTCCTTAATTCCACTAATCTTTATATCCCTGCAAGAATTGATGACAAGTATTCAATAAGAATAAGAGAAACAGCTGTTAAGGCATTTAAGGCTATAGGCTGTACCGGTCTTTCAAGGGTTGATTTCTTCCTTGGTGACAATGGTGACATTATCCTCAATGAAATAAATACTCTCCCCGGATTTACCCCTATAAGTATGTATCCGAAACTTATGGAGGATATGGGTATTCCATGCACTGAACTTGTTGACAGACTTATTGAACAGGCTATGGAACATGCTGTTCTTGACTGATAATCTGAAAGGAAGATTCTATACTTTATGAATAATGATGCAATCGGAGTGTTTGACTCAGGTCTTGGCGGTCTTACCGCTGTAAAGGAACTTAATGAAATTCTTCCGAATGAAAATATCATATATTTCGGTGATACTGCAAGGATTCCGTACGGAAGCAGAAGCCGTGACACAATTATGAAGTATGCGTCACAGGATATCGCCTTTTTACAGCAGTACAGCATTAAAATGATAATTGCTGCCTGCGGAACTGTAAGTTCTGTGCTTGGTGACAAAAAGGATATTGACGGCATGCCTTTTACAGGTGTTCTTATGCCTACCTGCAAAAAAGCATGTGAGGTTACCAGAAACGGCAGAATTGGTGTAATAGGTACTCCTGCCACCATAAAAAGCGGCAGTTATTCCAGAATAATCAGCGAAATTAATCCGTCAATGTGTGTGTATCCCAATCCATGCCCCCTGTTTGTTCATCTTGTCGAAAACGGATATACGGACAGATATAATAAAATAACGATACTTGCTGCTGAAGAATATCTTGAACCTATAAAAAAACAGGGCGTTGATACTCTTATACTTGGCTGTACTCATTATCCGATTATAAAGGATATTATTCAGGATATTATGGGTGACGATGTAAAGCTGATTTCATCAGGCGGAGAAGCTGCTGAATATACACGCAGATGCCTTGAGGAAAATAATATGCTTTCAGACCGCAGTGAAAAAGGTCATAATAAATTCTATGTCAGTGACAGTACGGAGCTTTTTATTGAGAATGCACAGCGTTTCCTCGGCCATACAGTAGATGGTGAAGTTTTCCATGGAGATGTTCACTGCGTTAAACAGCATTAAATCAGGAGTATATTTAAATTGAAAGAAAATGTTATTATAAAAATGTTCAGTGTTCAGTATGAGAACGGTGAAAAAACAGAATCAGAACTTATGACAAAAGGTGTTATGAAGCATAAGGGCACTCTTTCCAGTCTTTCATATGAAGACAGTGAGGCAACAGGTTTTGAAGGAAGTATAACATCTGTTATAGCAAAAGGAAAGGACTATGTTTCGATTGTAAGAAACGGCACTGCAAATTCAAATCTCATTCTTGAAACAGGCAGAAAGCATCACTGTTACTATTCAACGCCTTTCGGTTCTGTAAATGTGGGAATATCAACAGATAAAATTGAAAACTGCCTTAATGAAAATGGCGGTACTATATATATGAAATATACAATTGATGTAAATTCGGCTTTTGTTTCTGACAATGAGATAAAACTTATTGTTACAAAAATTGATGAATAATTATTCGGATTTTATCAGTATTTAAAAATTATATTTTTATAAAAGAGGAGAATTTAAAGATATGTCCAATCTTATAAAATCTGCATCTGCTGAACTCAGTGAGATGATTATGCAGTCGCTCGGCATACTCGTTGCGGAAGGAACTGTTCCGTCTGAACCTGTGCCGGCATTTAAAATAGAAATACCTGCCGATAAGTCGCACGGCGATTTTGCCGCAAATACAGCTATGGTATGTGCAAAAGCTTTCAGAATGCCTCCAAGAAAAATTGCCGAACTTATTTGCAGTAAATTTGATTTTGAAAATAATGAGCATTTTGAACGTGCTGAAATTGCAGGTCCGGGATTTATAAACTTCTTTTTAAGCAGAAAATGGTTTTCTGAAGTAATCGAAAATGTAAATCAGGAAAAAGATAACTATGGAAGAACTGATA
>CAYRPZ010000092.1:0-6104 GCA_964426275.1 uncultured Ruminococcus sp.
CGCCACCTTGCCAAGGTGGAGGTAGCGAGTTCGAGCCTCGTAATCCGCTCCAGTTGTCCATGAAAGTATTCATGGCATGATAGGCTTCTGAATCGTGAGTATTCGGAAGCCTTTTTTAATTCTTTATTTTCAGAGGAGGTTTTTTATTAATGTTCACACTTCCCAATCAGGTTGTAACTGCCCTTGATATGCTCTATGCAAACGGATTTGAAGCTTTTATTGTCGGTGGGTGTGTAAGGGATTTTATTCTCGGAAAAGTTCCGTACGACTACGACATAACAACAAATGCCCTGCCCTCCCAGACTAAAGATGTATTCAAGGATTTTAAAGTTATTGAAACCGGTATAAAGCATGGTACTGTTACTGTTATCATCGACAGTATGTCACTTGAAATAACCACATACCGCATTGATGGTGAATATACGGATAATCGTCACCCTCTCTCAGTTTCATATACCTCCGAACTTAAGAATGACCTTTCAAGACGTGACTTTACTATGAATGCTCTCGCCTATAATCATAATGCAGGTTTGAAAGACTATTTCAGCGGACGCAGTGATATTGAAAATAAAAATATTGTATGTGTCGGCAATCCTAAAGAACGCTTCAATGAAGATGCTCTCCGTATCATGAGGGCTGTAAGATTTTCCTCACAGCTTGGATTTGATATAGAAAAAAATACATCTGAATGCATCTTTAAACAAAAGGATTTTTTAAAAAATATATCCGCAGAAAGAATACAAGCAGAACTCAATAAATTAATTCTCGGTGACAATGTTTATAACGTGCTTATGAAATATTCAAATGTATTTGAAGTATTTATACCGGAAATCCACAGCAGTATCGGATTTGAACAGAAAAGCAAATACCATAAATATACCGTATGGGAACATACAGCAGTGGCAGTTTCAAAAGCCTGCAAAGATAAATCTGTAAGACTTGCAATGCTTTTGCATGATATAGGAAAACCTTTTTCATGTCAGGAGGACGGCAACACCCGTCACTTCAAAGGTCATGCAAAAATAAGTGCTGAAATGGCGTATACTATTATGAAACGTCTTAAATATGATAATGCTACACTTAATATGGTCGTAAATCTTATTAAACATCACAGCGATAAATTTGAAAGCGAAAAGCAAATAAAACATACTCTTTCTGCACTGGGTGAGGATATATTCTTTAAGCTGATTGAAGTAAAAAAGGCTGATAATCTTGCTAAAAAAGATTTCTGTGCTGAACGTATTCCAAAACTTGAAAATGTAAAAAAACAGGCTGAAGATATTATAAATGCAAACTCATGTCTTAAAATATCTGATTTAAAAATAAACGGAAACGATTTAAAAAAACTCGGATTAAAAGGTAAGCGTATCGGTGAAATACTTGCTCTGTTGCTTGATATGGTTATTGAAGATAAAATTGAGAATGAATACAGCTCTTTGATATCATATGTTAAAAAACTTTGAATATAAAAAACAATTAACTGATACAAATAAAAAAGGAAAATCACTGTAAAATGATTTTCCTTTTTATTGTATTTATACTCTTACATAATCAGTATATACAGGCTGAAGTCCTTTTTTCCTCATAGCCCCACATACTTCTTCAAGGCTTCTCGGGTCTGATATCTCAAACTGTGCATCACCCTTTTCATCTCCGTCATGTCCTCCGATTCCTACTTTTACACCTGCTGAAATCTTTGTTGCTGTAATTCCTACCACATTATCCCTGAAACCTGCTCTTTCCCTTGTTGAGATTGTAATTCCTGCAAATGGCATAAATAATCTGTATGCACACATTATCTGGAAAAGCTGTTTTTCATGTACGTCATTCGGATTTGCATCTGCATTGTTTATATACGGACGTATTCTTGGGAATGAAAATGATATTTCAGCATGAGGATATTTTTTCTGTATAAGCATTGCATGAATACCTGCTGAAAAAGCATCTTTTCTGAAATCACTTAATCCAAGCAATGAACCGAATGCAACCCCTCTCATACCTCCGAGAATTGCTCTTTCCTGTGCATTTATCCTGTAAGGATATGAACGCTTTGAACCTCTTAAATGCACCTCCTCATATTTGTCAGTATTATACGTTTCCTGATATACGCTTACAAAATCAGCACCGCATTCATGAAGATATCTGTATTCATCAACATTAAGCGGATAAATTTCAATGCCTATCGTCTTAAAATATTTCTTTGACATTTTAACAGCTTCACCGATATATTCAACACTTGACGCTGAACGACATTCCCCTGTAAGAAGAAGTATTTCCTCAAGCCCTGTATCAGCAATCGCCTTCAGTTCTCGTTCAATTTCATCATATGTAAGCTTTGAACGGTTTATTTTATTATGACAGTTAAATCCGCAGTAAACACAATAATTTTCACAATAATTTGATATATACAACGGAGTAAAAAGACATACTGAATTTCCGAAATGCTTTGAGGTTTCAATCTTAGCTTTCTGAGCCATAACTTCAAGCATGGAAAGTCCTGCTGGTGAAAGAAGTGCCTTAAAATCCTCAATATCGGGATATTCCTTGTTAATTGCACAAAGTACATCTTTAGCACTGTATTTATTATAATCATATTCAGCAGTCATTGATAAAACCTTATCCATAATATCGGATTCAATTATATCCATTCCCTCCTGATATGCCATATGGTCTGTATCACGAATTTTTATAGCCATTTCTTAATCCTCCAAAAATCCGGTAAGTGGACTTGATGCTTCTGCTTTAAAATCAAGAACTCGTCCAAGTCCTGCAAGATATGCACATCTTCCTGCTTCAACAGCTAATTTAAATGCTCTTGCCATAACTGAAACATCTTTTGCAGTTGCTACAGCTGTGTTTGCCATAACTGCATCAACACCTATTTCCATAGCCTCACACGCCTGTGATGGTCTTCCGATACCTGCATCAACGATAACAGGAAGGTCTATTTCATCAACAAGCATTTTTACAAATTCTCTTGTCAGAAGTCCCTTATTGCTTCCGATAGGTGCTCCGAGTGGCATTACTGCTGATGCACCTGCATTTACAAGATTTCTTGCAGTTACAAGGTCTGGCATGATATAAGGCATAACAATAAAGCCTTCCTTTGCAAGAATTTCAGTAGCCTTCACAGTTTCCGCATTATCAGGCATAAGATATTTTGAATCGCTTATAACTTCAATTTTTACAAAATCTCCACACCCTATTTCTCTTGCAAGCCTTGCAATTCTTACAGCTTCATCAGCATTTCTTGCTCCTGACGTATTAGGAAGAAGTGTTATTCCCTCCGGCATATAGTCAAGAATATTTTCTGAACCTGCGGCAGAATTTGCACGTCTTACAGCAAGAGTTGCCATTTCAACTCCGCCGTTTTCAATAACCGCTTTAGTCATTTCAAGAGAAAACTTACCGGAACCAAGAATAAATCTTGAATTAAATTCTTTTCCTCCGATTATCAGCTTATCATCATTCATAAATAAAAAATCTCCTTTTTACATTATTTTCCGCCGTAAATACAGAAAAAGGGTGACACCCTTTTGGTGGTGTCCCCCTTTTTTTAAACGGTTTATTTTATATAATTATATCATATTATTTTCAATGTGTCAAATGTTTTATTAATTTTTTACCCGACTGTTATTTTATACATAAATTCCAAGAAAATATGATACCTTGATGCCTCAATTATATTTTCATTATGTCACAAAAGAAAATATATCAGCACAAACTGCGATTTATTTTTTTTATTTCAGCAAGTATATCATCAACCCAGTTTTTATTATCATTATTAATCAGAAAAACTCTGAAACCATATATTTTACCATTTTCCATAACAGATGTATCATCATCAATATGTAAATCAATCCTGTATCTTGAGGGATATTTCGATGGCATTGACTCGTTTTTCCCTGCTTGCACTTCCATTTCATGCCTTTCACCATTTACAATATTATCAATTTTTATTCCATAGCATCTGAAAAGCATTTCTATATATTTCGGTGAGCGGTATGAGGTTGTATATATCCATAATGATATGCCCTGTTCCTTGATTTCTGATAAAAGCCTTACTGTTCCTAATCTTAATCGTTCCTTGAATATCAGATTTAAGGGAAATTTCAATCTTTTCTCTGCCGTTGATTTAGCAGCATTAACAAATAGTGTATCGTCCAAATCGAATGAAACTCTCATAAGTTCTCTCTCTTTCAGCATATCTAAAAAACTTTATAAAAAAAATATATCATAATACAATTTTACTGTCAATATCATCTTTAATTTTATCGTCATTTGCAGAATATTTTATTGATAAAATTCTGATTATATGATATTATTAATAGGAACTGTATTTCAGATACAAATTTTTAATGACAGGAATGATGAAATGAACAAATACAAAAAACTGGCGTTAAATACGCTTATATTTTCAATCGGTTCTTTCAGCTCAAAGCTTCTTAGTTTTTTGCTTGTAAGATTTTATACTGAATATCTTACAGCAGCTGAAACCTCTACATTTGACCTTGTATGTCAGACAGCCAATCTGCTTGTACCTATAGCAACCCTTAGTATCACGGAAGGTGTTATAAGATACGGACTTGATGAAAAATATGATAAAAAACAGATTTATTCAATCGGCTTTCTGACAACTGTTATCGGCTGTATCATACTTATACCTATTCTTCCGCTTGTAGGCATAATCCCTGAACTGAAAGACTATATATTTATACTCTTTATATATCTTCTTGCATCGGGATTTCGTATGCTTAATCAGTATTTTCTGCGAGCGACAGGAAAAGTAAAATTATTCGCTGTTGATGGTATTGTAACAACATTTACAATGCTTATACTCAATGTTATTTTTATAGCGGTTCTTAAATGGGGTGCTATGGGATATATCCTCTCTGTTGTACTCTCAGATGCTTTTTCATCTGTATTTATATGCTGTTTTTCAAAAAATCTGCAATATCTTCAGTTTAAAGGAATTGACAAAAGTCTTGCTAAGGAAATGATAAAATATTCAATTCCGCTTATTCCCACATTTATTTTATGGTGGATTGTAAGTTCATCTGACAAGTATATGATAAGACTTATGATAGACCAGCAGAGCAATGGTATTTTCAGTGTATCATACAAGATACCTACTATTATTTCAATTGTTTCCACTATGTTCTTTCAGGCATGGCAGATGTCTGCTGTTACCGAATACAATTCAAAGGATACTGAAAAATTCTATTCTCAGGTATTTTCAGCCTATCAGTCAATACTTTTTATCGCCTCTGCCGGAATACTTATGATTTTAACTCCGCTTGTAAAACTTCTTGTTGCAGAATCATATTATCAGGCTTATCATTATATTCCTCTGCTCCTTATGTCTGTACTTATGTCATGTTTCTGCCAGTTTATGAGCAGTATATATTCAGCCTCAAAACAAACTAAAAATTCACTCTGGACAAGTGCCATTGCAGCAGGTGTAAATATAGTTCTTAATTTTCTGCTTATCCCAAATCCGAATTTCGGAGTTCAAGGCGCAGCACTCTCAACACTTCTTGCATATACAGCCTGTTTTCTTGTAAGAGCATATGATACAAGGAAATACGTTCACTATGATATAAAATGGAGTTCAATAATAATTAATATAATAATACTTGCAGCAATGTCATGGGCTGTTCTTGTATATTCTCCTCTTGATGCAGGCTTGTCACAATTTGAAGGCAATGGAGCAAAACAGATTATTTTCCTTATAACCGGATTTTTATTAATGGTTATATTTAATGCAAAAGCTATGATAACCACTGTAAAGAAAATCCTAAAAAAATAATTTTAACAATAAAGAACAGAAAGTATATTTTTTATATACTTTCTGTTCTTTTTATAAAGCTCTTATAAGAATGTTAACCCTCACATTCCTCGCATTCTTCTACTTTTCCAACCAATGGCTCAGGGTCTATTCCCTGCTTGGTATAATAATCTGAAAGTGCTGATTTTATAGCCTGTTCAGCAAGCACCGAACAATGTATCTTTACAGGCGGAAGTCCGTCAAGTGCCTCAACTACTGCTTTATTTGTAAGTTTAAGTGCATCATCAATAGGCTTTCCCTTTATAAGTTCAGTTGC
>CAYRPZ010000093.1:0-5935 GCA_964426275.1 uncultured Ruminococcus sp.
CATTTACTTTTATCTGTACCGGATTATCATTATAAGAATTTTTTATGTATTCAATTCTTTTGTTATAATCACTTTCAGAATTAAAAAAATCCGAAATTTCCTCTAAGCGTTTATTCTGATAGTCATTATTTCTTAATATATCCTTTATCAAATCTTCATTAGTAAGCGGTAGAATATCAGGAGCAGTATATACCGGAGTATTATTAATTATCAGTTCATTATCATCAAGGACTGTATTTATCGCATCGAGTATATCCTGTTCATGATTTTGTTTATTTGCATAATAAAGTGACATTTCATCAATTGACATATTCAGCCTTTTGTTATCTGTTGTTACAGATGATAAATTCACTCTTTCAGACTTTACATCAATATTATCAATCTTGTATATTTCACTTTCTATTTCACAAGTATCATTAACATTGAAAGGGATATTGTATCTATATTCATTATTCAAATTAACAGAGATATTGTTCAGAGGATTTGCAGCAGCAATATTCTGCTGCCTTTTCATTAATCTGTTCTGTTTCAAAATCTGAATAAGTTCTCTTTCAAGAATAAGCAAAGTTTCTTTTGCAGAACGCTGTACAAGGTCACAATAGTTAATAAAGTCGTGTCTGCTTCTGCATAAATCAACTGCTTTAAGGTTTAGACCTGTTACAGCTTCTACATCACGACTCCCTAATTCACAGCGATTTGATGTGATAAATCTTGTTGCTGATATAACAGATTTTTTATACTCATGCAATTCTTCACTTGTCATACCCATACTGGATATTTCATCAGTAAATTCACCAATATTATTTTTTATTGAATCTATACTGAATTTTGCTATAACTTCTTTAAGATTTTTAAATTCTGCATTGTATTTGTTATTCATTGAATTTACAAGCTGTTTTTCAAGTTCAGAATTAAGCGACCATAAGGACGGCTCTTTTTTTCCGTTTGTCTGACTCACATCGAATAAATGTTTGCATTTATGTCTTTTTCCGAAAACAGGAATGCTTACAGCACCCCTGTTTACAAATCTGCCGAGCTTGTTCCATTCCTTAAGTTCAAGAACCTTGGTTGCTTTCGGATTCTGTTTATATATAAGGACAGCATCGCTGAATGAATGTTTATAAAGTCCGCTTGAAAATTTAAAATATTCAGCAAGCCTTGACTTGTCACGTCTTAAATCTTCAATTATTTCATACCAGTTTTTACTTACTGTTTCATATTTAGAAATCATAATCTAACTCCTTAAAGTTGTAATAACTTTTATAATATATTTTAAAAGCTGTCCAAGGTCTTTTACATCAACAGTATTATCTCCAATAATATCAGCATTTACAAACTGAATTTCATCAAGATTAGTAAGCTTTACAACATACTTTTTTAATGAAGTTACATCACGAACATCAATATTACCATCACAATTTATATCCCCAAGCTTTGTAGTAATATTATCAGATAATATATTTACATTAAATCCTAATGCAATACTATAAGCATATACAGGATTTATTACATTATCACTGACAAAAGCATCAGAAATAAGAATTGTTGTTTCATTTGAAGTCGGCACAATAAAATTTTCTTTTGCATAGATAACACTTTCAGCATTTATTTCTTTCAGATTCGGGCAATATACTGATGTATTTCCTAACGAAAGCACATATTCAGGCAAAGTAATAGAACAAATAGAATCACTTCTTATACTTATAGGGTAAGTTTCATGAGGATAACTGATAATCTCATCAACAGTTATATAATATGTATTTTCATCATCATAAGGTGCAAAGCTTATATTTACATCTGTAGTAGGCTGAAGAATATCTGATGGATATTCCTTGTCAGAATGTCCGAATATATCTACATCATAATCCAGGGACTGTCCGTATGCATCTTTAAAAGCATTAACAGAAGAAACAAAGCTTTTCAGGTTAGGGCAATATGCAAAAGCACTGTCACCGATTACTTCAACGCTGTTAGTCATTTCAACTGATTCAAGGCTTTTACAATTCATAAAAGCATTTTCTCTTATACACTTGACTGTTGATGGAATTATAATTGTTTTAAGATTTGTACAGTCTTTAAAAGCACCTTCACCAATTATTTCAACATAATCAGGAATAGTTATTTCTGATGCTTCTTTATTGCAATATTCCTGCAATATAACCTCATCTTCCATAACAAAATATTTTTCTTCTGTTTCATCATCAGCTGAAACACAGATTCCGTTTGACATCATTGCAAGTGCTGAAAGCAATCCGATTATTTTTTTCATAATTAAATTTTCCTTTCTTTTAAAGTGTGTCATTATGACATACTTTTTTATTTTTATAGAATTCAAGTGATGTATTTGTAAAGGATTTTTTGCCTATATACTTCACTGACTCAGGCAGATACACATTTGACAGGCTTTTACAGTTTTTAAAAGCGCCATCTCCGACTGTTTCAAGTATTTCAGATTTCATTGTCAATGTTACAAGCTTTACACAATTATTAAAAGCATACTGACCAATATTTTTGATATTTTCTTTAATTGCAATCATTGAAAGACTAATGCAATTGTTAAAAGCATAATCGCCAATACTTGACAATGTTGATGGAATATCAATACTTGTAAGTTTTTTACAACCATCAAACGTATAGCATTTTATACTTGTAACAGATTTAGGAATTTCAATGGCTTTAAGATTTCTGCATCCACTGAACGCATACTGACCTATTGTATGGACAGTTTCAGGAATAGAAATACTGATAAACTTTTTATTTTTAAAAGCACCATCACCAATTTCTGTTATTCCATATGGAATGTTGATATGAGATTTTTTCCCATAATAGCCAAGAACCTTTTTATTATCAGGACTTACTTCAATTTCAGCTTCTTTAATTTCCTCAGCTAAATTTTTATCTGCAATCTCATTTTTATTATCATCTGTTTTTTTGGTATTCATTTATCAAACTCCTTTTTATATTATCTTCAAAATCATGATAAGAATTTCAAATTTGGGAAATCTCTATACATTTCTGAACAAAAATATTTTCTATAACCATTTTTCTCATACTTATCACTGAAATTTTTTGAACAAGATACTATAACAAAGCCACTTTTATGTTTAATAATGTTAGTATTTTCTTCAAAATCATGATACTGTTTTTTTAATTTTCATACATTTTTTCAGTGACTTTAAAAATAACAATTTTTCTACCAGTTCCATTTTCACCAATGAGCATACCTTACCTTCTTTCTTAGTATTTTTAAACTGTGTCATTCTGACACAGTTTTTTATTTTTCTGTAAGTTTCAGATTAATATAACTGCCTGTATCTTCAATTGTAAAAAATGCCTTTTCAATATCACCTGATTTTGATTTATAAGCAAGTTTAGTAATTTTTTTATCTGAAAGCAATTCCTGAACATTTTTCAGTTTTACAACAGTTTCAGGATAACGCTGATTTTTCCAAAGTATAAATCCACAACCATCTTTGCCTGATTCGCAATAGTAACCCTTTTCACCCTCATATATATTTTTTCCGCATCTGATACATTTTCCTACTGAAATTTTATCTTCATGAACAATCTGAAGATTTATATATTTTCCCGTATCCTCAATTTTAAAATATGCTGTGTAGTTATTTCCATCTTTGCTTACAGCTTTTAACTTGACTTTGCCATTTACAAGAAGTTCAACAGCCTGTTTGGAAGATAATTTTGTATTTGGAATTTTATATTCTTTCCAAAGAGTAAATCCACAGCCGTCTTTTCCTGATTCACAATAATAACTTATCTTTCCCTCATATACGTTTTTTCCGCATCTTGGACATTTTCCAAGTGATATTTTTTCCTGTTTATCGGACTTGAAATTACTGTTTTCAGCTTTACTGTTGTATTTGCTTACCAGCTCTTTTACAAAGCTGATAATATCATTCATAAATTCATTATCTGAAAGTTCACCTTTTTCAATTGCCTGTAATTTTGTTTCCCAATCAGCAGTAAGTTTTGCAGATTTGATTTCTTCAGGAAGAATATTTATTAAATTAACACCCTTTTCATCAGCAATAATCTTCCTGCCGTCACGCTTAATAAATCCTCTCTTTATCAATACTTCAATGATATTTGCACGAGTGGCAGGAGTTCCAAGACCTTTTTTATCAACATCTGCATTTTCATCATATTCTCCGTTTCCTGCCGTTTCCATAGCTGAAAGCAGTGTATCTTCTGTATAAGATTTTGGAGGACTTGTAAAATGTTCTGAAATATCTGATGATACATTTTCAAATATTTCACCATCTTTAATTTTAGGCAATGGATTTTCAGAAATTTCATCTGCAACAGTATCACCTTTAAGTTTTGATTTTATATGATTTTCAATATATTTAAATCCATCTTCGACAATGGTTTTTCCTGTAACCTTGAATGCATGGTTTTCACATGATACAACTACTTTTACAGCTTCATATTTATGTGGTTCAGCTGTAGCAAGTACAAGTTTCATTGCAATAAGTGAAAGAATATTCTTTTCTCCTGTTGGCAAACTATTCAAATCCTTTTTTATCTCGATTGTTGGTATAATAGCATGATGGTCAGATACTTTTTTATCATTTATACAGCGAGTTACATTCAGTTCATATTGTTTATCAGTTTTAAAATCAGGAAATTTTTCATATACCAGTTCTGTGATATCAATAGCAGTCTGTTCCATATCTGATGTAAGATACTGACTATCAGTGCGTGGATATGTTACCATCTTCTTTTCATATAAGCTTTGAGTATAGTCAAGTGTCTGCTGTGCAGTGTATCCGTACTGCCTGTTTGCTTCTCTCTGCAATGTTGTCAGGTCATATAACTTTGGCGGATTTACAGTTTTAATTTCCTTTTTTACACTGTCAGCGACAGCATTTTTTCCATTACATTCTTCTGCAACAGAATCGGCTGTTTTTTTATCATCAATTCGTTCCGATGAAACAGTAAAACTTCCACAGTTCAGCTCAACAGTATAATATTTCTGCTTAATGAAATTATTTACTTCATAATCTCTTTTGCAAATCATTGCAAGAGTAGGAGTCTGAACTCTGCCGACTGAAAGCAATGTTCCATATCTGCATGAAAAGAGAGGAGTAGCATTCATTCCCACAAGCCAGTCGGCTTTATTTCTGCATAATCCTGCATTATACAAATTATCATAGTCACTGTCAGGTTTTAGTGATTTCATTCCATCAAGAATAGCTTTATCCTCCATTGATGATATCCAAAGACGTTTTACAGGTTTTGTACAGCCTGTCTGATTATATACATAGCGGAATATACATTCTCCCTCACGTCCTGCATCAGTAGCACAGATTATTTCATCAATACGGCTGTCATTAACCAGTTTATTTATGATATTGTACTGAGATGATTTATCATTTACAACTTCAAAAAGCCAACTATCCGGAATAATAGGAAGATTTTCAAAACACCATTTCCCATATTTTTCATCATACTTTTCAGGCATTGAGAGTGCTGCTATATGACCAAGACACCATGTAACTATGTAATTATCATTCTCAATGTACTCCTTTTTATCATTTTTTACTCCAAGAACATTGGCGATTGAACGTCCAACACTCGGTTTTTCTGCAATTATCAGTTTCATTTAATTATTTCCTTTCTACCATTGAAATGGCATTTATTTTTATGCTATACTAAAAAAGAGGTGATTTATTTGTCTATTTTTGATATAAATATTATTAAAAATGTAATATTTTATGATTCATTTAGTTGTGGGGAATCAACTGTTTTTGCTTCTATAAGCGAATATCCTCAATCAATAAAATTTGATATATATGCGTATGAAGGCAGTTTAATAACAAACCCTTATCAACGCTCAATCGCTTATATATATACTAAAATTTCAGATAATTGTGTTTATATTGTAGATTGTTTTGCAAGAGTGAAAAAATTTGGT
>CAYRPZ010000094.1:0-5782 GCA_964426275.1 uncultured Ruminococcus sp.
ACTTTAAGACAGCAACCACCAAGTGCAAAAGCATTTGATATAAGTTCAGGCATCTGTTCCCAAAAGCCATTATTTTCAAGAGCCTTTTCGATATACTGCTGATATTCTTCATCATTGACAGTTATTTCAACCTGTTCAGAAAATGTAAGGTCAGAAAAGCAGTCACAAAGAACTTTTGCTGTATTCAGCATATTCATAATTCGCATTCCTTTGCTGTGAAGTCCTGACCTTTTCACTTCTTTCCATGGGGGATTATTTTCAAAAATATCCTTCCATTCATCTATTTTCTGATAATATCCCGAAATATCAGGGATATTTATTTCACTGAATACAGTCATTACATCAGATACAATAATTTTCATCACCTCATTTCTAAAATCTGTTTCATATATGGTTCTGTGCTGTATTCCATGGCATCAAGGCTGTCAATATTGTATTTGCCGTCATCAAGCCTTACATCTTTACCAATGCTCCTGCTGTCCCATACAGCCGACTGCATAGCTTCAATAAGATACTTGCAGTGATTCATAACAAAAAATCTTTCCTGAGCAATAATACTGCTGTAAAAGCGTATTCTACCGATTATCTCGGATTTTCGTGCGTTATGAATATTAATCGGTATTCTGTTGTATCTGACAGCGGATTTTATACCCTTAATAAGCACCTGTTCAGCACTGTCGCAGTACATATCAACAACTTTGTATTTCTGCTGACATCTGCGGATAAATTCGCAAACATCATTTTCAAGTTCAGCAGGAGAAATAACTTCTTTTCTGTAATATTCATCAAGAATAACAACCTTTTTAAAAGACTTTGAATATCCGATAAGTATCATTGTATGAGCCGAACCATTGCCGCCAAAGTCCATGCCGATTGTACAGAATATTATATCATCAGGCGGAATATCAATAATATATTTTTCAGGATTATCTGCAAACTGCCTGTAAATAACCCCCTCAGCACGTTTCCACTTACCGAGTATGTATCTGTCATAGAGAACAGTTCCTGCAAGCTCCGTTTCAAGGCTTTTCACAAATTCATCAGCAAGAAAAGGATTATCATAAATTGTATATTCCTGCAAATAAATATCAGTTCCATTTTCTTTACTGTCAAGGAATTTTTTGAACCAGTGATTTGGATTATCAGGGTTACAAGTTCCATCAAATCGGCTGTAAGGTTTGTCAAGACGTGTTTTCAGCATATTAAAAACTTCTTCATTCCACGTTACAACCTCATCACCATAGCAGTATTTAATGCTTGAACCTCGTATTCGGTCAACCTGAGTTATCTTATCAGCTCCAAGACAATAGCATTTTTCGCCGAATATCATAGCAGTATTGTCACTTCTTATATCTGAAACAAGTTCAGAAGTCCATATTTTCTGCAATGGTTCAATAATATTTCTCTGCAAAGTTCCTTTTGTATTGCCAAGAATAACATTCAGACCGTCTTTCCCCGCAACAGCTCTGATACGTTTCGGAATAACATAATAATCCATGAATGTCTTTCCAGAACGTGTAGCACCGCTTTTTATATTCCATCTGTGAACCGCTTTTCTGAAATACTCCTGCTGTTTTGGACTAAAACTCATCTTCAATACCTCTCAGCACTTCATCAAGCTTATTGAGAATATTGGCATTATCAGACTTAGGATTTGAAACATCATGAATTATCTTTGAAATCTGAGTTTCAGCATTTACAAGCTCAGAGTTTTCTTTCAGAAACTCATAAAGTTCAAGATGTCTTTTCTTGAATTCCTCCGACAGTTTGGAACGCTGTTTCTTATCAGCAGTATTTAAATACTGTTTTATGAATGTTTCAAGGCTTTTGAAATCCGCATTTTTTACAGCATTTCTGCCGTCTTCAAATTTATCAAACCCACTTATTAAAGCAGCCATGCTTTTATCTTTGATTATCCCAAAATACCACCTCATTTCAGATAATAAAAATAAGGCAACAGAAATGCCCTGTATGCCCTCTTTGTTTTTATAGAGTAATTTTACATTTAAATTTCTTAAACGGCATTTAAACGCTTTTAAACAGCTTTTAAACGGTATTAAAATAACAATTGTTATTTTTTATGGCAATGCTCCGCCATTCCGACTTTTTATTTAAAAAATCGGTTGTAAAAATATAACCTCTGAATATTTCAGCAGGGGACGCATCAACCCTGATTTATAGTTCAGATTTTTCTATAGGCAAAAATACTTTGAATTTTCTGCCGTTTACTGATACAGCCATTTTGGCTCTTTTCTGTCTTGGACACATTTTGATAATTTCAAATTTTGTCCTTGACAGAATGCCGTCAATGAATGAAATACCGCTTTTGCCATTTATATAATGAGATGCAGTTATAGGTTTCCCATCATTGCAAAGCCATTTTATCTGCTGTTCCTCATCGTCAGGCAATGGAGAAGGATTTCCAAGAAAATGAAGATATCCGTCAAGCCTTCTGATTTTCTGATGAAGTTCTGCTGAATATTCAGCTTCAAGAAAAATATATCCTGAAAAAATTTTCTTTTCCTGAGAATACCATTTTCCCTTGTTTCTTATTGTCAATCTTTCAGTTGGACAGTATGCATTTACTCCGGTATACTTTAGCTGCCAAAGCAGGTAATCCTCCTGATTTGGTCTTGTCTGTATAACATACATCATGCCTTTTGTTTCTCCTTAAGAAATTTTCTGACTTCCTTGTACAGTTCAGGACGTTCAGCGGCCATTGATTCATAAAGAGCAGACTGAAACTGCTCCATGCCGTTTTCAAGCACTTCTTTTGTATCAATATCAATCTTTTTCTTGTATGCAATAGCACGGGTCAGAGCAACAGCATTTTTCATCAGAGTTTCAAAATCAACTTCCTGCACCTGTTCTTCTGTCATATTATTGATATTCTGAAATATCTGATTGCTGAGTAATCTTAAAATGCCGTCTGAAACATCAAGATTTTTATATTTTTCAGTTTCTTCCATGACTGCTCGGAAATTCTCCTGTGCAAGTCTGAGTGACTGCAATGTTTCATTAAGACCGCTTGCATACCTCTGAACACTTGACTGTGAAATTTCAAAGCCGTTTTTCTTGATATAGTCAACAATTTCACGATATGTGAAATCAGTCTTTATCATTTCATTAACAGCCTCTTTCAAATCAGCAGGCAGACCGTCAATTATTGAATGTTTGCGGTTTTTCTTCTTGCCCATGGAGCATTACACCTCCACACATTCGTCCTCAATTACTCCTGCCAAAAGCTGTATGCCTTTGGCGGTCAGCTTTGCTTCAATATCATCAAAATCATTATCGGCAAGACTTGTGCCGGCATGGCTGTCAACAGTTCTTAAATGCAGATATCCAGCCTCATAAAGATAATTTATACTGTTTTCAATATCTGTTCTTTCGATATGATTAAGAGCATATCGTATATCTTTAAGACGGTTAAATTTTGTCTTGAGAATGTTTATTGCCCTGAGAACTGAGCCGTTATTCTCCACAAAATTTCCTGCTGAAATTCTCTTGTTAAGAGTTGATTTATCCATTATGATTTCCTCCCTTTATTTCAAGCAGAATATCCATTATTCTGTCAAGTTTTCTTCTGTTTTCTGTCTGCTCCCGAAAAAAATCCTCTTTGGTTATATAGTCTTCCTTGATTTTTACAATATCCTTTTTGCACTCATCAAGTTCATCAATAGTTCTTTTTAAGAAGAATGTAATTATTCCAATACCGACAGTAAGTATCATTTCTATAATAAGATTTACTTCCATTGTTTCAGCTCCTTGTAAATAAAAATAAGGTATAGTTGCCTGTATAACAACTATACCTCATAAATAATATTATGTATACCATTATTTCGTGTTAATATTTTGTGCCATAATCTCTCAGAATAAATCTCACATATCCCTCTGATAGATTGAACATCAATGCTAACGAACGATAATTATTTCCATTAAAAAGCTTTCGGATTTTATTATTTCTTGCGTTTTTCATAATGGTATCTTTTTTCTGAATATAAATTCTGCTCCCTCCAAAGCAATTTACCAATTTTTTATAATTCTCAAGACCTATGCAATCAGCAATTTCTCTCTGTTCACCTTCTATTTCATCAATTGTAATGTTATCCATATCCACCATCTTCCGCATCTCCTTTTTTGGTCTTTTTCTTTTCATTATCAATATAATAGCCTAAAATCTGTATTAACTTTATCACCTCCTTTTTTCTCACCCATCTGAGAGGTTCAGCAGGGAATGATGTTATCTTTAAATTCTTTCTGATTATTCCACAAAGTCTTTCATCATTTGATTTTTCCGACGGACTGAGTTTGGACAGCTCTTTCATCATAGCATATACTTTGCGTTTCTGCTTTATTGTAATCATACCATTAGGAGTATCGGTTGTCAATTCCTCTAAGCGAATTTTTACTTTCACATATTCCTGATGAGTGAGTTCCTTGACGGATTGTTTTCCTGTAAGTCCGTATACAATCTGATGAAATACATCTTCATAATGATTTGAATTATCAACAAAGCCTGCCGATGAAGCAGTACTATAAAGAATTTTTATTTCTTCCTTTGAGATTTTATCCATAAAAACACCTTCTTTTATATACAGCAAAATCTCAACTGCCTTTTTCAAGACAGCTGAGATATGCTTTATCCGGATAAAATATATTTTATGTAATTGAGAAACGTTTTGAAACAGTCTGTTTTAAATACTGCTTATAGAGTTCTTCATGTGTTTTCTTGAAAGCTGTGCTGTCAAAGCGTTCAGAGGCAACCTCTGTATAACGAATAGTAAAAACATCAACGCAATATTCCTCTGTGCCTTTTTCCTCCATCATGCCTTTGAGTTCATTTTCGACCTGTTCCAGTTCCTCTTGAAACTGTTTGATTGTCTGCTTGTAATCCTTAATCATTCTCACTTTTTTGAGAATTTCAGTACTTGTCATCATATTAATTTTCTCCTCCATACAATTCTTTTTCCCATAAATCATACTCTTTATAAAGCTTAGTATATTCTCTTTCATTTTCAAGAAAACAAAAATATATTTCCTGTTTTTCCTGCTTGCTTATTGTTTCAGATTTAAGTTTTTTTGTTATTTCACTATCTTTTTCAATATTTTTGTCAAGTGCTCTTCCGATTTTATTGACCTTATAATCAGCGATCAACGTTTTAAAAGACTTTGTTTTGAAGTGACTTTTTTCATAGATACCAATAATTTCTATTAGTTCTTTCTTGGTGCATTTTTTCAGCATTTCCTCTAACTTCACAATTTTACCCTCAATCTTCTATAGTATCTCGTCTTAATAATTTCTCAATCTCAAATGCAATTAAATTTCTGCATTCATTCGCATAAACAAGATTATTAAGCCTGTCGATTTCTTCAACTGCCACTTTCAGTAGTCTTTTGGATTCCTCATAGTTATCTATGATTCTATCCACACCATTACGACATTCAGGTATGCATGGATATACACCATTAAACAGCTTTCTATGCATTGCAAGTTCTTTTCTCAAGTTCTTGTTTTCAACAACCAGTTCTTCAAGTGTCAGGCGTTTTTGCTCCTTATCAGCCATGTACTTTCCATAAGAAACTCCCAGCTTATCAGCATTTTTTATATCATCATCGATAAACTCCTGAGAAGCTGTCATTATATTCTGTTTTTTCTTCGTTCTCCTTGCATAGAGGGAGCATGAAGTGCAGTACTGCGTTCTGTTGTGTACCGGTTCTTTAAGCTTTATTCCACACATCTTACATCTTTTAGTATCGTACAGCATTTTTACACCCTTTC
>CAYRPZ010000095.1:0-5745 GCA_964426275.1 uncultured Ruminococcus sp.
GAAAATACTTGGTTGGAGACGACCTGGGAAGATAAGGCGATGCCGGCTCTTTCTTAAAAAACCACTTTTGATTATGCTATCAAAAGTGGTTTTTAGTAATACATATATTATTTTTTTATTTTGTATTTTGAAAATGCATCTTCAGGAAACATATGAAAGTCTTTAAAAACTGAAATCATGAGAATTATAAATGCTGGAATAGCACAATATCCCGATATGAAATAAGAAAATACTGCTCCTGCAACCATTAGCAATGACCATATAATGAAGTTATTCCGATAGTCTTTAATTAATTTTGCTGTATCATATTCAGCACGTTGTTCTTCGGAAAATGAATTAAATCCGCTTATCAATGACAATGATTTTTCACCTGCAAAATGAAAAACAAGTGAAAAAATTATAAAAACAGGTAATATTGAAATACAAGTACAAAATCCTATATTTGAAAAAACGTCCATGAAATTTCCTCCTATTTACAATGATTTATATCATTATATCATATTTATATATTAAAATCAATATTGACAGAATATTTTAAATATATTTTTAAATAATAATTATTATTAAATATATTTAAAAGGAGAATTTATTTATGTCAGTTTCAAGTGATACAGTTAATCTTTTGCGTGAATGTAATGCAGGAATTAAAATGGGTGTAAGTTCCATTGATGAAGTTCTTGACAGTGTTAAAGATGATGTTATGAAGAATATTCTTATTGATGCCAAAAATAAACATTCCGAACTTGGCAATGATACAAAAGAAATGCTTAATAAATATAATGAGGAGGGCAAAGAGCCTAATCCAATGGCTAAGGCTATGTCATGGATTAAAACTAATTTTAAAATGTCAAATGACAATTCAGGCAATACAATTGCTGACCTTATCATTGACGGATGCAATATGGGAGTGAAATCGCTTTATAAATATCTTAATGAATTTTCAGGTGCTGAGGAAAAGGCAAAGGATATTGCAAAAAGGCTTATAAATATTGAGGAAAAACTTGTTACTGATTTAAGAGCATATCTTTAATAGCAAAAATTAATCTCAGGGCATAATATGGTAATATATAAATTATATTGCAAGGAGATTATTATGCCGATAGTTTTTTTAAGCCCTTCAACTCAGGAATTTAATAATTATCTGACTGAAGGAAATGAAGAATTATATATGAATATGCTGGCTGACAGAATGGAGCCTTATCTCAGGTCAAGCGGTATAAGATATGTAAGAAATGATGCTGATCGTGGAGCAATCGGAGCAATTGCTGATTCAAATGCAGGATATTATGATGTTCATCTGGCACTCCATACCAATGCCGGCGGAGGTGAATTTGCCGGAAAATTAACAGGAATTGATATTTATTATTCACCTAACAGTGATGACAGTGAACGTCTTGCAACAATAATTGCCAATAATCTTGAAAATATTTATCCTGTGCCGACACGTTCAAGAGCATTGCCCACATATAATTTGGGTGAAGTTCTCCGTACTAAAGCCATCGCAGTTCTTGCGGAACTTGGATATCATGACAATGCATCAGATGAAGAATGGATTAGAAACAGTCTTAATGCAATTGCAAGAAATCTCGTTCAGTCGCTTTGTGATTATTTTGGCATTCCATTTATTGAAGCAGGTGCTGTGCGTCAGGGTATAGTTATAACTGAAAATTCAGGTCTTAATATCAGAAATTATCCGTCACTCAGCGGAAAGATTATTAGTTCAGTTCCTATGAATGCAATGGTCACAGTTTATGGTACTTTTTATGGTGAATACAATAATTGGTATGTTATCGGGTACAATGGAATTATCGGATATGCAAGTGCTGAATTTATAGCTGTTTAATATATATAAAATACGGAACGATATCCTCAAAGGATATCAGTTCCGTATTTTTTTATAATATTTTTTTGTTTATATTAATTGCGTTATCAATATTACTGTAAAGATTTTTTGCTGACCTTGGGTCGCTTGGGGTACAAGCAACTGTAAAGAAATACTTATCATCATGAAATGTTATTTTTATATGACCTGTTCCGCTGTCATTGACATTGAAACCTATGGATTTAAGTCTTGACTTCATGCTTGGATTCCATTTAAAATCACCATTAAAAATTGCTTTCAGTTCATTCATAATATGAACAGCTTCACCGTTTGCTGGATTTGCTTTTATAAGTGCTTGTATAAGTTCATATCTTCGGTTTTTTATTGAACCGTCACGTTCCATTTTTTCTTTAACTTGATTTAATATGCTTATTATAAAATCTTTCTGTTCATCGGGATAAAAGTCTTCAGTACCTGATGCAATCAAAGAACCTTTGAATTTTCCTGCATATTTATATGAATTAACTTGAGAGGTAAGAAAATTAATATGCTGATTAAGAGATTCGATTTTTTTTTTAATTCTTTTTCATTCTGGTCTGCCATTTCTATCATCTGATTCATTTCATCAAGTTGTTTTTCATTGTTTAAGCTCAAATTTTTCATTTTATTTTTTGTTTTTACATACATGAGATGATTCCAGCTGAAATCTGAAGAATCAATATGGTTTATAAGTGACTGCTGAACTGATAGAAATATTTTTTGCTCAAAGTTCTGATAATCATTTTTATTGAGTATTTCATATCTGTCAGAATTTGCATAATATATTCCTACATACCCATTATGTACATTTCTTTCATTTGTAAGCTTTCTCAATTTATGACAGACTTCTTTATTTGGTTCAATGACTACGTATGCCATGCCTGAAAGCCATAGGGATAACTTTTTATAGTCTGCATTATATTTATTGAAGTCCTTGCTTATATACACCATAGGCATTAGATGATTTGACTTTCCGGTCATGAATTCAACACATTCCTGAATATTGTTGTTATTAACTGTAATAGGCTTGTCTGTTATAGGAAAATCTTTATTGTCAATTTGGAAATTTTTTTCAAAGATTAGTTTTATAAGTTGCGGTTTGTGCCGTTTGGGCAGTTCTGAATTGTAATCTTTTGAGTTACAGTTAAGTTGTACAATAATATATTTTTTATTGTATTCTGTAACTAAAATGCTGTCGGTTGACCATAAAACAGATTTTTCCATATTTTCAAGCCTGAAACATATTACATGAACATTGTTATCGGAATACTGAATAGTACGGCATCGTATATTTTCAAATGAAATATCAATGTCATTTTCTGAATTAATATCATAATGTATATTAATTCCATGATAAAAATTACTGTTTTTAACCCAGTATGTGCATAGGTCTATAAACATCTGTGGAGTTACGGTTTCCTTTACGGGAATTTTTGTGCTAAATACTAACATAGCTTTTTCACTTCTTTCATAAAAATATTTTGTATTTTATTATATCATATACTTTACTTATATGCAATGGTTATTTATCTTATTTTCAGCATTATTTCAAGTGCTTCTGAATATATTTTTTCAGCATTTTCTCCAATATAAAATTCACCATCTTCATATAGTATTTTTCCATTCACTATAGTCATTTTTATATTTGATTTGCTTCCGCTGTAAACAATATTTTTAATGATATTATTTTCAGGTTGCATATTCGGTGTATGCATATTAATAATGGCAAGGTCAGCTTTTTTACCAGTTTCAATTTCATTGCAGTTATAAAGTCCCATTGCCTCTGCACTTCCTTTTACCGCCATTTCAAGTACCTTTTCAGCCGGAAATGCTGATGCATCTTTTTCATAGATTTTCTGCAATGCTGTTGCAAGAAACATTTCTCTGAACATATCAAGACAGTTATTGCTTGCACTGCCGTCTGTCCCTAAAGCAAGATTTATGTTTCTTTTAAGCATTTCAGAAAGAGGTGCAATTCCGCTTGCAAGCTTTAGATTTGATGAAGGGTTGGTAATTGCCCATAATTTTTTTTTGCTGAAAATATTCAAATCTTCTTCACTCATATATAAGCAATGGAATCCTCCTCCGCCGTATTCAAACATTCCTATACTGTTAAAAAGTGCAGTCGGAGTTGTGCCGTACCTATCAATGCATTCGTTAACTTCATTAAGTGTTTCGGAATTATGCATAAATACAGGTGCTTTATATTTCTGTGACAGCGATGCGATATCTTTAAGTATCTGATATGATGTTGTATATTCGGCATGAAATCCAAGTTGATATGATACAAGAGGATTATATGAATTGAATTTATTATAGTTATCTTCTATAGTTTCAATTGTTTCAACATAGTTGTTTATTTCTCCGCACAGGACTATTCTGAATCCGCAGTCAGATGCAGAATCCGCTATAGCCTGTGGTTGGCAGTACATATCAAAGCATGATGTTATACCGCTTGTAAGATATTCCATTACTGCAAGTTTTGTAAAAGTATAAATATAATCAGGGTTTAATTTTGCTTCCATGGGAAAAACTCTGTCATAAAGCCAGTTTTTTAGTGGTAAATCATCAGCATATGAACGGAGAAATGTCATGGGGGAGTGTGAATGTGCATTTTTAAAACCTGGTATTATAAGGTTTCCGTCAAGGTTTATTTCTCTGTCAAATTTTATATTGCTGTTTCGTTTTGAGCCTATATATTCAATTATGTCATTTTCGGTACATAATTCACCATTGATAATTTTAAAGCTGTCGTTTTCTCTGATAAGCATTCTTGCATTATAAAATCTTAATTTCATATAAACCCCCCGTTCCAACTATAAAAATTTATTTAATTCTCAGGAAATTGTTTATCCATAGTTTTTAAAATATATTATCATATGATTCTATATATCAATCTCTTTTGTTATATTTTAGCATCTTCTGTAAATTTCGGTTTTTCATTTCAGTTCTTTATAAATTTCTTTTATAGACTCAGAAACAAGTTTTCGGAATAACAGAGCTTTTCTGTCAGCAGTTTCCTGTACTTCTGTATGATTTAATGGCTTTTCTGAAATTCCGCTTGCCATATTGGATATACAGGATATTCCGCATATCTTCATACCCATATGATTGGCTGTCATAGCTTCACATACTGTGCTCATACCAACTGCATCTGCTCCGAGTATCCCACACATTCTCACTTCCGCAGGTGTTTCATAGTTAGGACCTGTCAGTTGAATATATACTCCCTCCTGCAATTCAATATCATTTTTAGCAGCAACATTTTTTATAATATCCCTTAATGATTTATCATATACCTCACTCATATCAGGAAATCTTGCACCCAGTTCATCAATATTTTCACCAATAAGACTGCTCTTTACAAAATTTGAAATATGGTCTGTAATAAGCATAAAATCTCCTGCTTTGAAATTCCTGTTTATACCGCCTGAAGCATTTGTAAGAAACAGCACCTTTGCACCGAGCATTTTCATAAGCCTTATCGGAAGTACAACATCATACATATCATATCCCTCATAAAAATGAACTCTGCCCTGCATTATTACTACAGGTACTCCATTGTCATATCCGAATATGAAACGGCCTTTATGCCCCTGAACCGTTGACTGTGGAAATCCGTCAATACTGTTGTAATCGATTATATTTACTGTTTCAATATTGTCTGCATAGTTTCCAAGTCCAGAGCCAAGTACGAGTGCAATTTCCGGAATAAAATCAGGGTTGATTTTATTTTTTATGTTCTCATAACATCTTAAAAGCTTTTCATAAGTTTTATTCATATTATAACACTGCCTTTCATACTTGTATTTAAATCATAAATTTGTACTTATTATTATATCATTTTTTGTTTTTATATACAAGTATTTATTTAAAATATTATT
>CAYRPZ010000096.1:0-5674 GCA_964426275.1 uncultured Ruminococcus sp.
ATAAATGCAGGGAAAGAACGGTGATATTTTGAAAAAGCAGGGGTTCCTCAAAAGTTCAGTAATTCTGATAATATCAGTTATTATTGTAAAAATAATAGGTGCAATGTTTAAAATTCCGCTTACAAATATGCTTGGCGGTACAGGAATGGGATATTTCAGCAGTGCATACGGACTTTTTATGCCTGTATATGCATTTTTTGTGACAGGCATGTCAACAGCAGGTGCAAAGCAGGTTGCTGAATATTCTGCACTCGGAAAATTCAACAGTATAAAAAAATTCAAGAAGCTTATGCTTTTATGCTACGGCATTATAGGAATAATCGGCACTATGATAATAATATTTGCATCAAAACCATTTTCATACCATGTAATTCAGAATAAAAATGCATATCTTTCAGTACTTGCAACTGCCCCGTCAATATTTTTCGGCTGTATAATGTCAGCATACAGAGGATACTATGAGGGACTGAGAAATATGTATCCCACTGCTGTTTCACAGGTTACGGAAGGATTAACCAAGCTTATACTCGGACTTTTCCTGTGTATATATATACTTGAAAACTATGACAGCATAGGCATATATCTGCACGGTGCGGACAGACTTTCGTCAGCATCGGCAGGAGCAGTTCTCGGCATTACATTATCAGCCTTATCCGGAGCATTATTTCTTTTTCTGCGTGATATTGTAAAGGGTGACGGCATAACCGTCAGGGAGATTTCACAGGATAAATCAAAATTTTCGCAAAAAACTGCCCTTAAATCCCTTTTTTCAGTCCTGATACCCGTTTCATTGGGCTCTCTTGTAACCAATCTTACTTCACTTATTGACCTTGGAACAATTATAAGATGTATAAATAATGCAGTTGAAAAATCTCCGCAGTATTTTGCTGAAAATTTCAGTGCATTCTCCGCAACAGGTGCAGACGGATTTGCTAATTTTGCATACGGCTCATTTATCGGGCTTTCTGTAACAATATTCAATCTTGTTCCCTCAGTTACAAATATGTTTGGGAAAGGAGTTCTGCCGTCAGTTACGGAAGCATGGACTTCCAAAGATAAAAACGCCCTTAAAAAGCATACTGAAGATGTTTTAAAAATTACAGCATTTGCAGCTATACCGTCAGGACTGGGTATAACAGTCCTTGCAAAGCCTATACTTGAACTTCTTTATCCATCGGGAACAGATGAAATTCAGCTTGCTTATGAAAGTCTTTCCTGTCTTGGAATCGGGGTTATATTCCTTGCACTATCATTTCCTGTATTCAGTATGCTTCAAGGTACAGGCAGAGCTGATATACCGCTTAAAATAATGCTTGCGGGAGTTGCAGTAAAATTCATAGGGAACATACTGCTTGTATCAGTTCCGCAGATTAATATTACAGGTGCAGGAATTTCTACTGATTTATGCTATCTTGTAATACTCATAATATCTCTTTATAAATTATGCAGACATACAGATATAAAGATAAACTTTGTGAAACTGTTTTTCCCGTCATTCTACAGCGGACTTTTATGTGCAATAACAGCTGTCCTTGCATACGATATTATCGGCAGTGCAGTAATTGCCATACTCTGCGGAGGCATTGTATATATGATTGCAGTATATCTTTCAGACAATGCATTTTTTAAATCATTAATCAGCAGAACAAACAAAGCGTAATTTATCTGTTCTTTTTTATTTTTTTAATCCCGTCTTTTATTCCGTCAACAAGTGCATCTATATCGGCTTTGTCATTGTCATCACAAAGACTTATTCTCAACGCACTGTCAGCATTTTTATCGCTTATTCCAAATTCACCGAGAACACCGCTTTTTGCACCTTTTGAACAGGCTGAACCGCTTGAAATAAATATATTTCTCTCCTCAAGGAAATGGAGCATTATTTCAGAACGTATTCCATCAACTGATATATTGGTTATATACGGAAGTGAATTTTCCTTTGAATTAAATGAAATACCGTCAATTTCCGACAGTTTTTCAACAAGATACTTTTTCAGACCGGATATATACTCATATCTTTCTTTTATATTTTCACTATATATCTCAACAGCCTTTCCAAATCCTGCAATAAGCGGAACACTTTCAGTTCCTGAACGAAAATTTTTTTCCTGCCCTCCTCCATATAAAAGACCGTGTATCCGTATTCCCTTTGCTGTATATAAAACACCTATCCCCTTTGGAGCATGAACTTTATGACCGCTTAATGATATGAAATCTGCATTCAACTTTTTAGCATTCACAGGAATTTTCATATATGCCTGCACACAGTCACAGTGCGTTATTACATGGGGATACAGTTTTTTTATGCCGAAAAATGTTTTTTCAACAGGCAGGATATATCCTGTTTCATTATTGACAAGCATCATGCTTACAAGACAGGTATTTTCATCAATGGCAGATATCACCTGCTGAGATGTAATCTCACCGTTTTCATCAGGTGAGATTCTTACTGTTTCAAATCCTTTGGTTTCCAGATAATTGAATACTTCACTGACTGAAGAATGTTCCACAGATGTTGTAACAATTTTCTTACGCTTTTTCCCATACTTTTCAGCTGTGCCAATAAGTGCGGTGTTTGTGCTTTCAGTTGCACACGATGTAAATGTTATACATTCAGGACTGCATTTTATTGAATTTGCAATAACCTTCCTTGCATTTTCCATTATTTTAAGAGCCTGAGTGCCCTTTGAATGAAGTGAGGAGGGATTTCCGTAATTTTCACAAAGGCAATGCATAACAATCTCTGCAGATTGAATGCAGGGCTTTGTTGTTGCGGAATTATCGAGGTAATGTATATTCTGATTTTTCATTTTTATAATTTTACCAGCTTTCAGATTTAAATCAAAATTATAACACCTGTCAGGATAACACATAACGGTGTATTCTGACAGGTGTTTACTGACGGATAGATTTTTATTCATAGAATTTATATGCAGGCAAGCCTTTTGACAAGATTAAAGAAATTATATCATAAAAGCCATGCATTGTCAATAAAATAATGTAATTATAAAATCGGAAATCATAACTACCGCAATTATAATTCCTGAAACAATTGTTATTTCAGGTTTTATATGTTTTCTTATTTTATTCATCAACGGCTGAACAACATAAAATATTATAAGTCCTCCTATACCGAAAAATATACTTGATTCAAGAGCAATTCTTCCGTTGAGGTTATATTTATAGCTGTTGTAGCTCCATAATCTGAGATTAAAGAACTTTTCCAGTATATATGATGCTGAATATTCAATAACAGCTGATGTAAGAAATACAAGTATAAATATAATAAGCGGAGTAACCGGAATTTTACCTATTCTAACCTTTTTCCCTGCAATTTTTCCGAATAAGAAGATAAAAAACAGTGCACTGAAACCATAGATAGGGAGATAAAAACCATGAAGAAAGCCCCTGTTTACAAATCCGAAACCGAGATGATACATAGTTATCACTTCATAAATCCACCCTATAAGGCAGTACACAAAGAAACTGCATATATAAAATGTGATAAATTCTATTTTATCCTTATTCCTGTTCATCTTCCTCATCTTTTCCCTTTATTATTTCAATGCGGATTTTGCTTACAGTCTGTTCATCAGCACTCAGAACCGTAATCCTGAAAATACCGCTTTCAACCTGTTCATTTTCCTTAGGAATATGACCTGTCAAATCCATAATCCAACCGCCTGCCGTATTGGCAGAGCTTTCAATTTTAGCATCGGTATTCATATGTTCCAGCATATCATTTATACTGTATCCGCCGTCCACTTCATATACATCATCACCTACACGCTGGAACTGAGTTACAACTTCATCATTTTCATCATATATCTCACCGACAAGCTCCTCTATAATATCCTCCATAGTTATAATTCCCTTTGTTCCTCCGTACTGGTCCATAACAATAGCCATATGTGTTTTCTGAACCTGCATTTCCCTGAGAGCTTCGCTTATAAGTTTAAGGTCTGATATATGAATAACGTCCTGAATGATATCTGATATATCATTCTTTTTATCCACAATTTTCTTAAAAAAATCCTTATATGTTATAATACCCGTTATATTGTCAATACTTTTTTCATAGACAGGTATCCTTGAATAAAATTCAGAAAGAAAAATTTCCTTTATTTCATCAACAGGAGTATTTATTTCAACAGCAACTATCTTTACTCTTGGTATAAGTATTTCACTTACCTGAATTTCATCAAATTCAAGTGCAGAACGAACAAGGTCGCTTTCCTGTTCTTCAAGAACACCTTCTTCTTCGATTTCATCTATAATATATTTAAGTTCATCTTCCGTAACGCTTGGTTTTTTTTCGGATTTTCCGTTTATACGGTTCATAAGACTTTTTATACCGCTGAAAATCATTATAAGCGGTTTTAAAATTATTATAAGCAGAGAAAGAAACGGAGCAAAAAACAAAGATAATTTCTCTGCATTTTCCTTTGCATAGGATTTAGGTAAAATTTCACCGAATATGAGTACAAGTACCGTCATTACAACTGTTGCAATTCCGACTCCTCCGTTTCCGAGAAGCTGTGTAAAAAGAACTGTGCTTATTGAAGTTGATGCAATATTAACAATATTATTTCCAATAAGTATTGCCGTGAGTGCATTATCGAACGACTCTGCAATTTCAAGAGCCTGTTTTGCTCTTTTATTGCCCTGAGAAGAATAATTTTTCAGTCTGATTTTATTCACACTGGAAAATGCTGTTTCACAACTTGAAAAAAGAGCTGAAAACATAAGGAGAACTGCTATGAGAATTATATTAACCATAAAACCTCCTCATTAATATATAATATATTATCATATCATAATATCAGTCTGTTATCAAGTACTTTACATAAATTTGAAAATTACATTTCAATTGATTAATCAAAATATATGTTAAAATATTACTGAACTGCAATTTGGTAAACAAAAACGACATTATAAGCAACTTTGTTGATATATTATTTCATATGATATATAATATAATATATAATATTTATATAAACTAAAGAAAGAAGATGAATTTTATGAAAGAAATTTTTTACGAAGTCCTTGGTGACAACCGGTACAGTATATATGAATCCGAATCGGATTTATGTAAAATCTCGTACAGTTTTGGAATTACTTCATCATATGAAAAATCATTTGTCAATAATGTTACTTCCATAAAGGAAGTTGCTTTTGAAATAATGGACGCACTAATAAGAAATGCTGTCCCGCCGGTTCATCTTATCGAAGTAATTGAGGATTTTATATAACCGCAAAACTGATGCACATATGGCAAAAAATGTTTTCAGTAATCTGATACATAAAAATTATATTTGTCGGATAATGAAGAAATACGTCAGATAAATCGTTTACATGACATAACATACAAAATTTTTTCTTAATGATTGTTAAAAATAATTAATTGACATTTAAATACATTTGATGTAAAATTAAAGAAAAAGGAGGATTATTTTTATGAATAACATGATTTTAAGGACAGATTTTGAAAGTATGTATTTCAGTCTTATAGGAAAGGTAGCTGACATTCATGAATTTTTAATGTATGCTGATGAAAAAAATGAAATAGTTTCAGATGCTTTGATAATGCTAAAAAACATTATCGAAGCATCTGAAGAAAATTATATAAACTATAAAGAAGAAACGTGTACCATATGCTGAAAAGTTATCTTGT
>CAYRPZ010000097.1:0-5652 GCA_964426275.1 uncultured Ruminococcus sp.
AGTATGGCATCGCTTTTAAACGGACATTTTTCTGTTACTGTAAGATTATCATTTTCTGCTTCTGCAACTATACTGTCAAGATTATTTCCCATTACAAAGTAACAGTATTCTCCTTCGGAAACAATTACAGAATCAGATGATGTACCTGATATTTTAATGTTATACCATGGTAAATCATAATATCCTTCATTATTGGTAAAACTGATATTAAATTCACCATCTTTTATATCTGTTTTTACATTTTTAGGAGTAAATTCAACTGTCTTTGTATTTGATGATTCAACAGATATTAACTGATTTTCATACCTCATTGATAAATCCATATCAGATTTTTCATCAATTGTATATAAATATCCGCAAGAACTATCTTTTAAAATAACATCACAGTAGTCACTGCCGTCATCGCCTTTATAGATATAATCATATCTTATTTCATCTTCCGGTATTTCAGCAGTTATATAGTCAGAAGATTGTTCGTCATATATTAATTTTTTTATGGCTGAACTGTTACTGAAATTATTTACAGTAAGAGTTGAAATATAAGTTTCTGCATTTGCCTGCACAACCGGCAACGCATTATATATCAATATACTTGAAATCATCTGTGCAAGAAATATTCTTTTTATTTTCATAAAAGCTACCCCTTTAATAAATTATATAGTAAGTTTATTTTTTTGTCAATCTTTTTTTTGTGAGAAACGACTGCTCGTAATGAGAGAAAACCACTGCTCTTTAGATGGGAGAGAATGTCAAGGATTATTGACATTATATTTTCTGAATGATATAATTTGATATGAAATAATAAAAAGTGAGATGAATTTCAGATGGATATAAAAATTGTACTTGAAAAGTTAAACAGGCTTTTTTCTGAAAACAGAATAAATGAGATTGAGAATTTTCTTTCGGATAATCTCAGGACTGCAATTTCTGAAAATGATGACTCTGCCATTATGACGATTTTAAATGAACTTATCGGATTTTACCGTGATACAAGTCAGTATGAAAAGGCGATATCATATTGCAAAACACTTGAAAAGCTTATATCATCATTCGGACTTGAAAATACAATTCCCTGTGCTACAACATATCTGAACATCGCCAATGTTTACCGTGCTTCAGGAGATTATGAGAAATCGTTTGAATTTTACAGGCGTACAAGAAAAATATATGACAATATTCTTCCGGACGATGATTTCCTTAATGCAAGTTATAATAACAATCTTTCACTTTTATATCAGGAAACGGGAAACTTTGAAAAATCATGCGAATGTCTTGAAAATGCTCTTGAAATTGTGAAGAAATATCCTGATTTATCTGCCGAACTGGCATCAACTTATGCAAATCTTTCTCTCTCATTTCTTCATTGCGGAGATATTGAAAAAGCTCAGATTAATGCCGAAAAATCAATTAAAATATTTGAAAGTGATAAGGAAAAGGATTTTCATTACAGTTCATCTCTATCAGCAATAGCTGATGTTATGGCTGTTAAAAAAGATTATAAAAAAGCTGTCTGTTACTATAAAAAGGCACTTGAGGAGCTTTATAAAAAAGTCGGCTTTACTCAGTCTTACAGACGGCTTATGGATAATCTTGAAAATGCATATAAAAATATGGGAATGAATAATATGCTCTGTGGAATGTCACTTGCAAGAGGATATTATGAAGCATATGGAATAAAAATGCTTGAGGAAAAATTCCCTGAATATATTGACAAAATAGCAGTCGGACTTGCAGGAGAAGGTTCAGACTGTTATGGATTTGATGATAAAGTATCACGTGACCACGATTTCGGAGTTGGATTTTGTATATGGCTTGATGATGAAACATATGAGAAAAAAGGTATGGAATTTCAGAAAGCCTATGATGAACTGCCTGAATATTTCAGAGGTATTCCAAAGCTGAAAAAAAGACGAGGGGTATTTAAACTTTCAGATTTTATCAGAAACCTTGCAGGAACGGACAAATTACCTGAAACATTTCAGCAATGGCTTGATATAGATGAAAAAGGTGTTTCAGTAATTGTCAATGGTGAGATTTTCCGTGACGATTCAGAAATATTTATATCAGTACGCAGAAAATTTGTTAAGTATTATCCCGATAACATAAGAAATACAATTCTTGCCCAGTATCTTGCGGAGATATCACAGGACGGTCAGTATAATTATGCACGTGCAATGGCAAGATGTGATATTATGACTGCACAGCTTCATATAAATGCGTTTGCTGACAATGTAATAAAAATTCTTTTTATTTTTAACAGAAAATTTATTCCGCACAGAAAGCAGCGTATAAATATGATAAAAAGATTTGACATTCTCTCAGATATTGAAAAGGATTTACAGGAACTCTTTTCCGCAACGCCTGATATTGACTCATGGAAAAAATATGAGCCGGAAGAATGGAACGGAATTATAAATAATGATGACTTTCATGTATCAGTTATTGAGAGAATATGCGGTAAAATAAAGTCTGAACTCAGAAAGCAGGGACTTTCATATTCAGATAATAATTATCTTGAATATCATGCAAAGGAGATTTTTTTAATGAATGATAAGGAAAAATATGTAGATGAAATTACGGACAGGGAATGGAAAATGTTTGACAAGGTTAAGAATAAAGGCGGTCGTGCATCTTGTCAGGATAATTTCAATACATTCAGTATAATGCGTAAAAGTCAGTACATGGCATGGGATATATCGCTTCTTGAAAGTTATTTGAATGATATTAAAGAAGCTGAAATGTCCGGAAGAAATCTTATTACTGAAAAGTATGCAAGAATGATGAAATATACTGTGCCTGATGAATATGCCGAAATAGAAAAAAATCTTCCTGAAATGACCGAAAGGCAGAATGCTATAATTAATCAGATAGCTGAAATTCAGGTAGGCTGGATGGAGAAATTTGCCGGAAAATATCCAAAGATGGCAGGTAATGCAAGAAGTATTCATTCTTATGAAGATACCGCTGACAATACATCATATGAAACTTATCTCAAGGGTGAACTGGCAGTATATTCTCCCCAAACTCTTTCACTTTACGGAAAATTTATAGTTTCCCTTTATAATGAAAGAAAAAATCTTGCTGAAATAATTATGACGAATACAGCCTTATTATATGGATATAAGAGTCTTGATGATGCGGAAAGCAGATTATAATATAACGGAGGAAATTTTTTGGAAAATATCGTAAATGCTGATATAGCAGTAATCGGCGGAGGAGCATCAGGACTTGTATCAGCGATTGAAATAAAAAATATATGCCCGTCAGCTGATGTAATAATTGCAGAGCGTCTTGACAGAACAGGGAAAAAAATTCTTGCAACAGGAAATGGCAGATGCAATTTAAGCAACAGAAATCTGTCATCTTATTCTTATCATGGTTCGGTAAAAAATATAATGGATATTATAGAGAAAACCCCTTCAGCAGAGGATTTTTTCAGTTCGCTTGGCGTTTTATGCACGTCTGACAGCGAGGGCAGAATTTATCCATACAGTAAAAATGCATCATCTGTGCTTACAGCTTTGAGATTAAAAATTTCTGAACTTGGCATAAATGAACTATGCGGTTTTAATGTTGTAAGAATTGAAAGAAAAAAAGGCGGATATATAATTTACTCTGAAAATAATTCGGCAATAAAGTGCAGTAAGATAATTATATCATGCGGAGGATATGCTTCTCCGTCATTTGGTACTGACGGAAGCATGATAAAGCTGTTAAGGAATATGGGGTATAAATCAGAAAAGATATGTCCGGCTGTTGCACCGCTTAAAGCAAATCCTGAAAAGTTAAAAGGTCTTAAAGGTGTAAGAATAAGAGGAAACATATCGGCAGTTTCAAATGGGAAAATCCTACGTACTGAAAAAGGAGAAATTCAGTTTACAGAAAATACTGTATCAGGTATATGCGTTTTCAATCTTGCATATCTTTTTCAGAAATATGAGGGAAAGTTATCCTTAACGGCAGACCTTATGCCTGAAATCAGTATAACAGAACTTGAAAAATTGCTTGCTGATATACAGTTAAAGCGTTATATTCATACTCTTGAGAATTTTTTAAACGGTATATTTTCAAAAAATCTTTCAGTGTATATTGTGAAAAATGCTCTTGGAAAACCCTTAACAGAAAAAATATCGTCACTTGAATATAAGGATATAAGAAAAATGGCAAAGCTGATAAAATCTCTTGAATTTGAAGTTACAGGCTGTTCGTCATGGCAGAATGCACAGGTTACAGCAGGCGGTATAAGCGGAATGTGCATTGATGAAAATTTACAGTCTTTAAAAGATAAGGGAATTTATTTTGCAGGCGAAATTCTTGATGTACATGGTGACTGCGGAGGATTTAATCTTGAATGGGCATGGTCGTCAGGAATGTGGGCAGGAAGAAATTGTGCCTTGTCGCTGAAAAGAAAATAAATTTTATAGTATATAATAAAAATGGGTGACTATTTTAACGTTGGTCACCCTGATTTATAAAATTACTCCTCCGAATATTCATATGCAAGACTGTCAAGTACAGCCTTTACATCATCATATACAGATTTTACAGCATGGTTATCATATATAATGTATTCTGAATCTGCTGTATTTATTTCAAGCAGGTATTCTTTCATAACATCAGTATTTTCTGTTTTCACGCCATTTACCAATATATCAGTATCATTAATTTCAATTCTTATAGTATTGTCTGTTTCTGATTTTTCGGAAGATATAGTTCCATCTGAATTTTCAGATATATCTTCAGTAACTGAACTTTCATTTCCGTCTGAAATTTCTGAATTGTTGTTTCCAATACCGAATCCCAGTCCGAAACCTCCGCCTATTCCCATAAGAATTATAATAATTGCAATAATTACAATAACAAGCAGAAATATAAGAAATCCCGTACCTCCGCTTTTTTTCTTCTGTTTTTCCTTTTTCATTGCAAATCCTCCATTTCATTGTACATAATATAAACATTCTCATTTCTGCTTTGAATATTATCAATAACAGATGTAATCATGTTGAAGTCTTTCATATATATTTCACTGCTTTTATAGTTAAATGATATAAAAACAGGTCTTTCATCAGCTGATTTGATATAATTTTCAAAAACTGCATTGAGAGAGTTTTCACCATAACGCATATTTTCCCAGCCATATGAGATAGTATCTCTGTTATTACCGTCTGAAATAATTATATTTCTTGTTTCATCTGATTTATTTTCAATGCTTACTGATATAATCAGTGCAAGTTTATCGAAATTTTTATATCCTTCTATTATATTTTCAGCCTGATTTAATTTTTCCATATTTTCTTCAGCAGTTTTTTCAAGCTTTGATTTCTGGTTTTCAAAGTTTTCAGATACTGCCTGAATTTCGCTGTACGCCTGTTCTTTTTCGTTTTCAGCTTTTTCAACAGCATTATAACTTCTGGAAATAATTATAAAAAGCATTATCATTATAACATCAAGGAGTGGTGTAAGTTCTGCTGAAATTTGCCTGTGTTTTCTCATTCTTTATTATCTCCTGAAAAAACAAATATTTTTTCATCTTCAGTAGAGTTGCTTCCATAATAGTTTCTCTGTAAAAAGAGTTCTGCGGAACGTTCACCATCATCAAGTTTTGCAGAAATAAATCCGTCCATAAATTTGAATATTACAGCGAATACAAGT
>CAYRPZ010000098.1:0-5592 GCA_964426275.1 uncultured Ruminococcus sp.
ATGACAGAAAAAATACTGGGCAGGTAAAAAGTATATGGACAAGATTAAAATTAAAGATTTGGAAATTTTCGCAAGGCATGGTGTTCTGCCTGAAGAAAATTCTCTGGGACAAAAATTTCTGATTTCAGCTACAATATATATGGACACAAGAAAAACAGGCTGTAATGATGATTTGAACCAATCAGCAGACTATGCAAAAATTTGCTGTCTGATTAAAGAATGCATGCAAAAAAACACCTTTAAACTTATAGAAGCTGCTGCAGAATATTTAGCAAAAAAACTACTCATATTTGTTGGCGAAAAAGCTCATAAAATCCGCATTAAAATAAAAAAACCATGGGCTCCTGTTATGCTTTCTCTTGATACTGTTTCTGTAGAAATAGAACGCAAATGGCACAAGGTTTATATTGCACTCGGTTCAAATATAGGAAATAAGCAACAGTACCTTAACAATGCCGTTGATGCTGTAAATAAAGATGAACAATGTATTGTAAAGGAAGTTTCCGATTTTATTATTACAGAACCTGTCGGAGAAGTAGAACAAGATGATTTTTTAAATGCCTGCATGAAAATTTATACACTGTATTCACCATATGAACTTTTAAGATTTCTGAATAAAACCGAAAATGATTTCGGACGTGAAAGGCTGATTCACTGGGGACCTCGAACATTGGATTTGGACATCATCATGTATGATGATTTAATAATTAATGAAAAAGAGCTTACTATACCTCATGCGGAAATGATGAACAGAAGATTTGTTTTAGAGCCTCTTTCGCAAATAGCACCTTATGAAATACACCCTGTCTGCAAACTCAGCATTAAGGATTTACTGAACAGAATTTAAGACAATACTGCAAAAAGGAGTATGATAGATATAAAAACAATCATTTTCAACGGTTCACCACGAAAAAATGGTGATACTGTTTTTCTTATCAAAAAGCTTACAGAACAAATCCATGATGAATATAAGATTGTCAATGCTTATACAGCTGATATCTCTCCATGTATTGACTGCCGCAAATGCCGTGAACAGTCCGGCTGTATTCTTCAAGATGAAATGCAGGAAGTTTATGCTTATCTTAAAGACTGCGACAATGTTGTTATCGCATCGCCAATCTATTTTATGGAACTGACCGGAAAACTTTTGGATTTGGGAAGCCGTCTGCAAGTATATTTTTCAGCGAAACAATTCCGCAATGAAACACCTCAGCTAAAACCAAAAAAAGGTGCTGTCCTGCTGGTCGGCGGTGGAAGCGGCAATCCGCAAAAAGCATATAATACAGCAGTTTGTATGATGCATTATGTAAATGCACATAATATTTATCCTTTAATTTGCAGTCATAACACAGATGCAATTCCTGCCTCTGAAGATAAAAATGTACTTTCTGAAATAAAAAAAGCTGCTGATTTCATGAACTGCCAATAAAACAAATCCGCCTGATTTTCTATATCAGGCGGATTTTTCTTTATAATGCTGACTGTCAGCTTATTATCTTCTTGAAGCAAGAAGATTTTTAATCTTTTCATGTGGGTCAATAATTGTGCTTACAGATACATCATGATTTATCGCTGCAATGAAATATGCAATATATTTTGATACATCAACTTCATGGAACCATTCCCTTGCAAGCAGGTCATCTGACCTGTAGGTAAGATTTGTTCCGAATACTCCGTCTATAATTCCATCATTATATGCCTTGTCAAACTTATCAAGACCATTTGTGAAAAGTCCGTATGTTGCATATGCTATAACTCTTTCAGCTTTTTTCTGTTTAAGTGCATATGCAAGATCGAGCATTGATTCACCTGATGAAATAATATCATCTGCAACAAATACTGTTCTGCCTTCAACTGAATTTCCGAGATATTCATGTGCAACTATCGGATTTCTCCCATTGATAATCTTTGAATAGTCACGTCTTTTATAGAACATTCCGAGGTCTACTCCGAGAACTGATGCATAGTACATATTTCTGTTGAGTGCTCCCTCGTCAGGGCTTATAATCATGAACTTTTCCTTGGAAATATCTATATCGGGAATATATTTGAAAAGTGCCTTGAGAACCTGATATGTCGGCATAACATTGTCAAATCCCATAAGCGGTACTGCATTCTGAACTCTCGGATCATGTGCATCAAATGTGACTACATTTGAAACACCCATTGACTGAAGTTCCTGCAATGCCCATGCACAGTCAAGAGATTCTCTGTAATTTCTTCTGTGCTGTCTTCCGCCGTAAAGTATTGGCATTATTACATTTATTCTGTGAGCTTTTCCTGATGCAGCCTGTATAATTCTTTTCAAATCCTGATAATGGTCATCAGGCGACATACAGTTTTCTTTTCCGAACATTTTATATGTGCAGTTATAGTTTCCCACATCGCATATAATAAAAAGGTCATTTCCTCTTACAGTTGATTTTATAAGACCTTTTCCGTCACCGGAGGAAAACCTCGGACACTGGCATTCAACAAGAAAAGTATCCTTTTCATATCCGCCGTTCTTAGTCCAGCCTACAAGATAGCTGTCAATCTTACTTCCAAGTTCTGAAGTTCCTGCCATGGAAATAATTCCAAGAGGAGCAACTCTTGTCTGTGGGTCAAATAAAACCTTATTATTTTCAGATGATGTCATAAGAATCACAATCCCTTCATTTTTTTATTTGCAGAATTTCTCAATATAGCTTTCAATATCATTGGAAATGATTTCAACAGCACTTTCTGCATTTGTCATTTCATCAACGGCAGTGGTTTTGTTTTCAAGCTCTTTGTATACTTTGAAGAAATGCATCATTTCATCAAATATGTGCTTTGGAAGTTCATCGATATCCTTATATGAATTATAAGTCGGGTCATCGAACGGAATCGCAATGATTTTATCATCATGCCTGCCATTGTCAATCATTCTTATAACACCGATAGGATAGCATTTTACCAGCGTTTTCGGATAAATCGTTTCAGAACACAGTACAAGCACATCAAGAGGGTCACCGTCATCTGCATACGTCCTTGGTATAAATCCATAGTTTGCAGGATAATGCGTAGAAGTATAAAGTATTCTGTCAAGCATTATAAGTCCTGTTTCCTTATCAAGTTCATATTTTATTTTACTGCCCTTTGAAATTTCAATGACGGCAATAAAATCCGAAGGTGTAATTCTTTTCGGATTAATATCATGCCAGATATTCATATAACACGTCCTTTTAAATATAAATTTCAGAAATTCTCATCAGTTTCCTTAATATAACCTGAACAATTAATTAACATACTTAGTATAACACTAATATAAATAATTTGTCAATTATATTTATTATAATAAAAAATTCCTCAAAATCGATTAATTTCATACATAAAATATAAAATTCAAAAAAATTGCAGTTCCAGATGGAAAACATATGGAACTGCACTGTTAATTATACTATAAGAGGCTGTATCTGCTTTCCTTCCATTGCCATTGATATAGTGTCAGGTATTCTTGAAAAATCTGCTACTGCTGATGAAGGTTTATTTTTAAAATCGTCCTGCGAAAACGGCACAAAATAATAATTTTTATTGTTCATAAGAGTTCCGATATTTTTTGCCGAACCTGACAGAGCATCATTTGTTGCTATACATAAAACAACAGCACCTGAATTTCTTAAATGGGACTTTACAGCCATTGTTGCCGGAGTGTCAATTATATTTCCGGCGAGCTTTGCAAGTGTATTGCCTGTACATGGTGCAACTATAAGTATATCAGCCATATGCTCAGGTCCTATCGGTTCTGCTCCTGTTATATCAGCTATAACCTTTTTTCCGCATATCATCTCAGCTTTTTCAATATTTTCTTTTGCTGTTCCGAATCTTGTATCAGTAAATGCAGCATTATATGACATAAGAGGTTGCAAATCAGCCCCTGAATCCACAAGCTTCTTCATCTGTTCAAATGACCTGCTGAATGTACAGAATGAACCTGTCATAACATAAACTATTTTAAGTCCTTTAAAATTATTCAATTCATTTCCCCCCTCTCATCAATTATATTCATAACAGAATATGCTATTGCATATCCTGCACTTTCAGGTGCTGTCTTTCCCGGCAGTGCAAGTGCATGAACTGCATTTATCCCGAGTTTCTGTGCTGATTTAAAATCTGCACCGCCCGGTTTTGAGGCAAGGTCTATAAAGAGAACATCTTTTTTCAGTTTACAGAGTATATCTTCATCAAATATCATTGAAGGAACTGTATTGAATATAATATCATACGAACCGCATATATTTTCTATCTCCTTTATGTTACATGATTTACAGCCATATATCTCTGCCCACGTCATATCAGATTTTTTTCTTGCTGCAACAGTTACATATGCTCCCATTCCCAAAAGTATCCTTGCAAGTGCCTTTGCTATTCTTCCAAATCCCGTTATAAGTATATTCTGACCATAAATTGTTCTGTCTGATTTTTCAAGTGCAGTCTGCAATGCTCCTTCAGCTGTTGAAACCGCATTGAGTATGCTGAATTCTTCACGCTGCAAATAATCACTGAAATATATATTTTTACTTTCAAGCATTCTGATTATTTCAGATGTAAATTTTCCTCCATATACTTTTCCGTTTTTTTTAAGTTTTAATAAAATCATTTCCATAGAAATATTCCTGTCTGAAAATGCCGTGCTTATATAAATTCCGTCAGATGATACAGGAAGCGGAAGTATTATACCGTCCGCTGAATTATTTTCAATATCATCAATGTCAACATTATTAATATTCCTGTCTTTATACTTTTCAAACCCTGTTACAACCGTATCATAAACCTCCGAAAATTTTTCAGCAAGATATATCTGTCTTAAATCTCCGCCTGCTATAATAAATTTTTTATCTGATTTCATATATATAACTCTCCTTGTCAAAAGAAGCAGTAAACATTTCCGTCATATCAATATAATATGCCCGATAGTTTGTTTTGCTACTGAAATAATATCAGTTCTGAAATTTCTCATCTGATTGTACATTAATCTCCGGCAATCAAATGGAATTAATATGCATTTTTCGGCTTATTTGCTCTTTTTAGAATAAATATTTTATAATTTTACCGCTTTTTTTAAAAAAACTCTTGAAACTTTTACAATTTTAGTGTATAATAACTTATGTAAAAAATTTTTAGGAGGTTTATTCCAATGTCAGTTAAAGTTGCTATTAATGGTTTCGGTCGTATCGGCCGTCTGGCATTCAGACAGATGTTTGGTGCAGAAGGTTATGAGGTAGTTGCAATCAATGACCTTACAAAGCCTTCAATGCTTGCTCAGCTTCTCAAGTATGATACAGCTCAGGGTGGTTATTGCGGTAAAATAGGTGAAAATGTTCACACTGTTTCTGCTGATGATGAAGCAGGTACAATTACAGTTGACGGCAAGACTCTTACAATCTACGCTAAGGCTAACGCTGCTGAACTCCCATGGGGTGAAATCGGTGTTGACGTAGTTCTCGAATGTACAGGTTTCTACTGCTCAAAGGAAAAGTCACAGGCTCATATCGATGCAGGTGCTAAGAAAGTTGTTATTTCTGCTCCTGCAGGCAATGACCTCAAGACAATTGTATTCTCAGTTAATGA
>CAYRPZ010000099.1:0-5579 GCA_964426275.1 uncultured Ruminococcus sp.
ATGATTAATGCCTCAAAGGTTGCAGGAAAGAAAATTGAGAATATGACACTTGTTATAAATGGTGCAGGTGCGGCAGGTGTTGCAATTGCAAAACAGTTTATATCACTGGGAATTGGTAATATTATAATGGTTGATATAAATGGCATTATATGCGATGGAGATGAATTTACAAATCCGTCACATTATGAAATGGCTAAGGTTACAAATAAAGAGCATATAAAAGGTAATCTTGCAGATGCTATGAAAAACGCCGATGCATTTATAGGCGTTTCAAAACCGAATCTTGTTTCTGCGGAAATGATAAAGTCAATGGCAGAAAAGCCGATTGTATTTGCTATGGCTAATCCTACACCGGAAATTATGCCGGATAAAGCTAAGGAAGCAGGAGCATTTGTTGTAGGAACAGGAAGGAGCGATTATCCTAATCAGATTAATAACGTTGTTGCATTCCCCGGAATTTTCAAGGGTGCATTAGCTGTAAGGGCAAGAGATATAAACGAGGATATGAAGCTTGCTGCCGCTTATGCAATTGCAGGAAGTGTTCCGGCTGAAAAGCTTGATACGGACAATATACTTCCTGACCCGTTTGACAGGGAAATTCCAAAATCAGTTGCAAGAGCAGTTGCTGATGCGGCTATAAAATCAGGGGTTGCTAAAATCTCTGAATATAACATATAAATCATAAATAATTTTAAAGGAGGAGTTATAATATGTCAGTAAACGGTATTGGCACATATGGTGCAGCATATTATCAGTCAATGTACAGGGCAAATACAAGTAAAAACCTTATTTCAGGTCTTAAAAGTTCTGTATCATCTTCATCTGACCCGATGTCATCTCTTTACAATACACTTAAAGACAGTGCATTGTATAAAACAACAGGCTACAGGTCACTTGTAAAATCATATTATGCTCAGAAATCTGAAGAAGTTTCAGAAAAAGTATCAGAATCAGCTGACAGCCTTAAAAATGCAAAAACAGCGGAAGATACTGAAGACGCAGTACAGAAGGCAAAGGAAACTCTTGGTAATATTACTTATAATGCGTCAGGTGTTGCATTTTCAGAAAATGCAGCATCTTCAGGTACTATACTTAATATGCAGATATAGGAGTTTTCTGGATATTTTTATACATGGGGGAGGTTTAAGTTATGAAATTTTCATATATACCACAGGGTGTATGTTCACGTCAGATTGATATTGAAATAGACGATGACGGAAAGGTTGGAAATGTTAAATTTACAGGTGGCTGCAACGGAAATTTAAAGGGAATTACAGCTCTTGTAAAAGGTATGGACGCAGAAGAAGTAATTGAAAAACTGGAAAATATAAAATGCGGTATGAAATCAACATCATGTCCTGCACAGCTTGCAGCCGCTTTAAAGGAACACATCTGATATGCTTGCTATTGAAAATCAGTTTCTGAGAATACTGCTTTCAGTGATATTTTCAGCAGGTTTTCTTATATTTACTGCACCGTTTTTTGCCGGAATTATCAATGCAGGAAACTGTTTTGGTTCAGTAATATGTGCAATAATGGCGTTTTTTTCAATATTCAATGATAAAGTATCTGTATGGCTCTACAGAATTTATGGACATACAGCAGGAAAGATTTTTATAATTCTTTTTATAACATTTCTAATATCAGGCTGTGTTCTTGCGCTTGTGATAAGCGGCTTTATGCTTGATGCAATGTATAGAAAGCCTGATTCATCTGATACAGTAATAGTTCTTGGCTGTAAGGTAAAGGGAACACGTCCGAGTCTTATGCTTAAAAGAAGGCTTGACAGTGCTTGTGAGTATCTTGAAAATAACAGTGAAGTGCTGGTTATTGTTTCAGGAGGCAAGGGAAGCGATGAGGAAATAAGCGAGGCTGAATGCATGAAAGCCTATCTTATTGAAAAGGGAATTGCTCCTGAACGTATCTATAAAGAAGATAAATCCACAAGTACATATGAAAATTTCAAATTTTCAAAAGAGATAATGCAGGAATATAATCTTGGCAGTAATCTGACAGTTGTAACAGATGGATATCATCAGTTAAGGGCGGGAATTATAGCAGATAGTCTTGGAATTAAAACAAATGCTGTTTCAGCACATACTTCATGGTGGCTTGTGCCTACCTACTGGGTGCGTGAATGGTTTGCAGTTGTATATACTTTTATCAGCTGAATTATAATTACAGATAAGGGGCATATTTTTTATATGTCCCTTAATCATTTACATTGCAAAATATGTAAAAAATTCCGGAAATAGAACCGGAATTTTTTACATTAAACTTTGTATTCTTCAAAAATATGGATTATTCTATAATCTACAAGTGCGTCAATCAAAGTACCGTATTCAGTGTATTCCTCATTGAAAATCTTGCCTTCAAGACGTATTTTTCCTATTAATGAAGTCATTTCATATGGTATCAGCAGGTTTATACGTTCAGCAGTTTTTGGAAGATTTTCAGCAATACATTTAAGCAGTCTATCAAATCCCTGATGATTTTTTGCACTTATCTTAACAGTTTTATCATCTTCATGGAATACATTTCCTTCATAAGCAATATCACATTTATTAAGCACATTTATCTTTGGAATACCGTCACAGCCGAGTTCAGAAAGCAGTTTATCAGTTACTTCTGCCTGCTCCATACATTCTTCAGATGATATATCCATTACATTGACAATCAAATCTGCACTTGATGCTTCTTCAAGGGTTGATTTGAATGCTTCAACAAGATTATGCGGAAGTCGTCTTATAAGTCCTACAGTATCAATAATTATTATATTTCTACCGTCAGGGAGTTCAATTCCTCTTGAAGTTGTGTCAAGTGTGGCAAAAAGTTTATTTTCAGCAAGTACATCTGCATTTGTAAGGGCATTGAGGAGTGTGGATTTTCCGACATTTGTATATCCTACAATTGCCACACATAATATACCATCTTTTCTGCGTTTTTTTCTTACAAAATTTCTATGTCTTTCGAGTTCTGTCAGTTCACGTTCAAGAGATGAGATACGTTCTCTTATACGTCTTCTGCTTGTTTCCAGTTTGCTTTCCCCCGGACCTCTCGTACCAATACCGCCTCCGAGTCTTGAAAGCTGAGTACCTGTTCCTATAAGATGTGAAAGTCTGTATTTTTCCTGAGCAAGTGATACCTGAAGACAGCCTTCTTTAGTCTTTGCTCTTTGTGCAAAAATATCGAGGATAAGAGTGGTTCTGTCAATTGCTCTTACACATGTAATATCTTCAATTTTTTTTCTCTGAATTGCTGTCAGTTCATTATCAGATATTATAAGTTCGATATCATAATTTTCACATAATTCTTTTATTTCTTCAAGTTTTCCTGAACCAATACAGGTTGCAGGGTCAATTTCAGGTCGTTTCTGAGATATAGATGCTATAGTTTCTGCACCTGCTGTAAGGGCAAGTTCTTCAAGTTCCCTGAGTGAGCTTTCCATATCATATTCGCCTGTATCAACTCCTATAAGTAATGCTCTTGTGAGTGGTTCAGCATTATTATTTTCTGTCATTATAAATCCCCTTCAATAAATTTTTTTACTATTTGGCATATGGTTTTACCTTTACTGTTCTGGCAGACTTTCCTGTTACACTGAAAACTGCACTGCTGAGAGGTGCAAGTTCAGCTTCAAATGAAAAATTATGTCCTTTGTATGGAATTCTGTCAGCATATATTTTATGTTCTGCATTATCATATCCGTTTCCGCCATATATATGACTGTCACTGTTTAAAATTTCTTCCATTATCACAGGTTCGTCAATACCTATTCTGAAATGCTCATAGTGGTTAAGGGATAAATTAAGAACTATTACTGCTGAGCTGTTTAAAACAGTACGCTGATAAGCAAATACACATTCATTAGGAGCATTTACTTCAAGCCATCTGAAAGCTTTTGAATCGTATTCGTCAGAATACAAAGCAGGTGTCATATAATAAATTCTGCATAATTCCCTGAAGTAACGATAAAATGAATCATGTGCCGGATATTTGAGCATAAACCAGTCAACTTCCTTATTTTCGTCCCATTCTCTGAACTGTCCGATTTCATTTCCCATAAAATTCAGTTTTTTGCCGGGGTGAGTGAACATATAAGTGTAAAAAGTTTTGCACTGAGGAAATTTATGTTCATATGTTCCCCACATTTTCTGCATAATAGTTGCTTTTCCATGTACCACTTCGTCATGTGAAACGGGCAGAAGATATATATCATTATAGAAATACAGCATTGAGAATGAAAGATGGTTATATTTCTGAATACGTTCTTCAGGGGTAAACTGGAAATATTCGATAGTATCATTCATCCAGCCCATATTCCATTTATAATCAAACCCAAGTCCGTCATAACGTACAGGTGCAGTTACTTTAAGATAATTTGAAGAATCTTCGGCAATAAGCATTATGCCTTTATTAAGCTGTTTAAGTCCATAATTCATGGATTTTATGAAATCAATTGCTTTTGTATTGACTCCACGGTTTGAATCTCCCTGCCAGTATATAGCATTGTTGATAGCGTCCATTCTCAGACCGTCAACATGATATTTGTCGAACCAGAAATTAGCAGCTGATTTCAAGAAACTCTGTACTATAGGACTGGAAAGATTAAAATTTTTTGAACCCCATTGGCTGTTTGCTATATCAGGATAACTGTATTCATATAAAGGTGTGCCGTCAAACATAGCAAGGGCATATGTGTCAGAAATGAAATGAACAGGAACAAAGTCAATGATTACTCCGATATTATTATGATGACATTTATTTATAAAATGCATAAGTTCCTGAGGAGTTCCGTATCTTGAAGTAACTGAAAAAAATCCACTTACCTGATATCCCCATGAACCGTCTAAAGGGTGTTCTGAAAGAGGCATTATTTCAACATGAGTATAATAATTCTCTTTAAGATATTTTATCAGTTCGTCAGCAATTTCAGAATATGTATGCCAGCCTTTTTCAGGTTCTTCTTCATTATGAGGTTTCATTTTCCATGAACCCATATGAATTTCATAGATATTCATAGGGTAATTATAGTTTTCATTTCTGTTTTTTAGCCATGTAACGTCATCAAATTCAAAATTGTCAAGTCTTGTAACGATTGAAGCTGTATTTGGACGAAGTTCGGAAAAGAATGCATAAGGGTCAGCTTTGTCGGTAATTTTACCGTCAGACTGATGAATACGATATTTATATAACATTCCTATGAAAGCATCTTTGAAAAACAATGAAAAGACACCATTTGTATCCTTTTTCATTTCATGAGGCAGCCATTCATCTTTGCTGCATATAAGTTCGACAGCTTCTGCATTTGGTGCATATACTCTGAATATAAATCCTTCTTCTCCCATGTTCCAGTATTTATGTGCTCCGAAGTATTTATATGAATCAAAACAATTGCCTGAAAAAAATTTTGATATATTCATAAATTTTTCCCCTTTTTTAAAAATTATATATTCAATTATACAATAAACTATATTATATGTCAATTATTTAGTATTTATTTTTGTATGTTAAATTTCTGATATTAATATTGCAGCACATAATTTTTTGATAAAAAATTATGTACTGCAATATTGCTG
>CAYRPZ010000100.1:0-1938 GCA_964426275.1 uncultured Ruminococcus sp.
GCAAGAGCTTTTGCTATAAATTCCTCAGGCTTTTCACTGTATGTTATAATGTCAATTTTTTCACCGTTAAGTTCATTTACAACAGCTGTTATTCTTGAACGCTTAGGACCTATGCACGCACCTACTGCATCGACATCGGGGTTATTTGAATATACTGCAATCTTAGTTCTTGAACCCGGTTCTCTTGAAATGGATTTGATTTCAACAGTACCGTCATAAATTTCAGGCACTTCAATTTCAAAGAGTCTTTTTACAAGGTCACGGTGAGTTCTTGAAATCTTTACAATTGGTTTTTTATCCTTGTTGAAAATTCCTGTTATATAAACCTTTACATTCTGACCTTCCTTGAAAGTTTCGCCCGGTATCTGTTCATTCTTAAAGAGATAAAGTTCAGTTTTATCATATATAAGAGTAGCGGTTCCCTTAGGTTCAATCTGGGTAATGACAGCACTTATGCATTCATTTTCCTTATCCTGAAACTTTCCGAGGAGTTTGGCTCTGCTTATATCTCTTAAATCGGTCTTGATAGACTGTTTTGCAGACTGTGCTGCTGCACGGCCGAATTTTGCAGTATCAATTTTTACAGCACATATTCCTCCTACATATGCATTAGGGTCAATAGTTCTTGCTGTATGGATATTGATTTCACTGTTATCAATAGGTTCATCGTCAACAACTGTCTTTAAAAGACTGATTTCAAATGTATTTGTTGCCGGGTCAATATTGATATTTATATTTTCACAGTCCGGATATGCTTTCTTTACAGCTTTTGTAAGAGCTGTCTTAACCTTTTCTATTAAAATATCAACTGAAACACCATTTTCTGCTCCGAGCATAGTAAGAGCATCAAAAAAACCCTTATTCATTTTTTACTTGTAACCTCCTGCCGGCAAATAAATATGCCGTTATTAATTATATTAAAATTTATAAAAATATATTTTTAAATCAGCTTCTAAAATTCCTCATACAGTCTGACATATGAAATATCCTTAAACATAATTTCAATTTCACTGTCACCGCTGTTTACAGTTATACTGTCTTTTGAGAATGATTCAAGAATACCGATAAAATCCTTTGTTTCATTCATGGGACGTATAAGATGCACTCTTACATCTTTTCCACATGATAATTCAAAATGACCTTCTCTTAAAAGTTCTCTTTCAAGACCTGCTGAGCCAACTTCAAGTATATAGCTTTGGGGTATTGGGTCAGCATCGTCAAGAATTTTGTTAAGAGGTTGACTCAGGGCTTCGCAGTCATCAATTGATATTCCCTCCTCCTTGTCAATAAAAACTCTCAGATACCATAAAGCACCTTCTTTTTCAAGTCTTATGTCCCATATATCAACACCAAGTTCAGATGCGACAGGCTGAGTCAGTTCAAAGACTTTCTGTTCTGTAGTACCGAATTTTTTAATCTTCATTTTTTACACCATATAATTACCTTTCGCTGAATTTTAAATATCATACATAAACGAAAGACCGGAAAGGGTTCCGGTCTTTGGGTAAATCTATCGTACTTATTAGATTATATCATAACTTAAACAAAAAATCAAGTATTTTATTGAGAAATAAAACTGTCATCTTTTAATTTTAAGACAATTGCATAAATAAGCTGTATTATATCAGAATTTGTCTATTACTTTGATAATATATTTAAGAAGCTGTCCAAGGTCTTTTACATCAATTATACCATCTGATATAACATCAGCATTTGCTTTCTGACTGTCATTAAGTGTAATAAGTTTTACAACGCTTTGTTTAAGCAAGGTTGCATCTCTTACATCTACTGCACTGTCACAGTTCACATCGCCAAGCAATACTGTGTCTGTCAATTCAGTAGTTGTTTCAGGTATATCTGTTATTTTAGTTTCTTCCGCAGTTATTACAGGTGCATTTGTTTCCTCTGTAGTTGTTACAGGTGCATTTGTTTCCTCCG
>CAYRPZ010000100.1:2038-5501 GCA_964426275.1 uncultured Ruminococcus sp.
AGTTGTTACAGGTGCATTTGTTTCCTCCGTAGTTGTTACAGGAGTTTCAATTTCTCCGACAATCTCTAAAATCCAGTTCTGAACAACTGAATTATCCATTGTTTCCTGCTGCACATTAGCACCGTTTCCTGAACCTGAAACTGACAGACAGCAGTTATCTTTTGAAGCCTTTGTCATTATCTTGTATGAACCGTCAGAATTAAGCCTGAATTTGAAAAGCTGAGCACTTGATTTAGTATCAGTCCATATTCCGGCATTTGTTCCTGATGCGGATTTTCCATCGGCTATATCAAGATAATATGTCTTGCCGTCACCAAGCTGTGAATATATGTAATAGTATCCGTTTCCTGCATCTCCGAGTGTCCATGTATTATATGCACCGGCATTTTCTGCACCCCAGACCTGTACATTTGTACCTTCAGCCTCAACTCCTCCTGTAACGTCCATATAAAGGCCATTGTCAGCATTTCTGAACATATAAATTTTACTTGTATCCATAATACAGCCGGGGTCTGTAACCTGTTCCAGAATCCAGTCCTGACAGTTTGCACCGTTTATTTCCCACTGCTGAACATTCGCACCGGATTCAGAACTTGCGTCTGCTACTTCAACACATGACTTGTCACCGCTTACTTTTGTAAGAATTTTATATGAACCGTCCTCATTCTCAATGAATTTGAATTTCTGAGCATCATTCTGCTTTGATGTATATATTTCCATATTAGTGCCGTTATCAGTTTTCTTTGCAGTTACATCAAGACAATATGTACCTTTTCCATCGACCTGTGAATAAAGATAATAATATCCGTCATCTGCGGAAACAACTCTCCACATATTGCCTGAAACTGCACCGTCAGAACTGCTCTGCTGAACATTCGCACCATTTGAGGCTGAATTTTCTGCAACCTGCATATAAAGACCGCTGTTTACATTCTTTATCATAAATACAGCACCTTCGGGAAGAACTGCTGTTTTATTAACAGACGATGGAACTGTGCCTGTACCGGAGGGGATATCCCTGTCAGAACCGAGATAATAGCTGAGATGAGGAGGCTGATTATATGCGATATTTTCACCGAGAACCTGTGTATAATACTGTCTGTCCTCCATAAGAGTATTTATTCTGTAACTGGTTTCATATGATGTACAGTAAATTCTTATGGATTTGCTGTCAGCAGCTCTTACAACTATTTCTTCACGCCAGTCGCCGAGAATATCTCCCGAAAGGCAGGGAGTACCCTTTGTTGTATTGCAGGTATAATATTCGTCAGTAGTTTTGAGAGTTGATATTTTTCCGTCTTTCTCTACTTTTGAAACTGTTGCAGGTGAGTCGGTATACCCGTCAAGAATTTCACGTTCAAGGTCACCATCCCAGTAACAGAGGAAATTTATTGCAGGTCTTTTCATTGATGAAAGAACTGTTCCTGTTCCGTCAAAAACATCATTTCCAAGTCCCCAGAATTCAGCACCGTCATTTCCTGCCCATACATTGTCAGCACAGCATCTTCCTGTATCCGAACTGCCGTCCTTATGAAATATTATATCACCTGTTGCAGCATCAACAAGAGATACACCATACGGTGAATCTTCATGACAAATCCAGACTTCCAATCCACTGCGGTCAGGAAGAAAATCTCCCACATGAAGTGCATCACCATGTCCTTTATTCAAATTCCATAAAACAGTACCATTATCATCAATACAAGTACTTCCGAGAACAAGCTCCTGTTTTCCGTCACCATCAACATCCGCAGGCATACAGTTATGGTTTCCGTCACCATATCCGACTGCTGAAGAATCATTTCCCGTATCAAAATACCATCTCTGAACAAGTTTCTTATCCACAACATCATATGCACAGGCTGTCATTCTTGTATAATATCCACGCACTGTAACAGCACTGGGGTGATCTTCGTCAAGATACATTACAGCACCAAGAAATCTGTCAACACGGTTTCCATATTTATCTCCCCATTTTGAAACAGTGCCTCTTGACGGATTATAATTTACAGTATCAAGAGCCGCACCTGTTCTGCCGTCAAAGAGAGTATAATATTCATTTCCGGTAAGTATATATCCATCAGAATTCCTGTAATCAGCGGAAGCATCTCCAATAACTTTTCCTGTACCGTCAACAGTGCCGTCAGATGTCTTGCAGGTAAGTTCAGCATATCCATCATTGTCAAAGTCTGCAACAAGCATCTGAGTATAATGAGCACCTGCCCTTATATTTATGCCAAGGTCAATTTTCCAGAGTTTTGTGCCGTCCAGTTTATAGCAGTCAATGAAAACCTTGTCAGTTTTTCCTTTCTGTGAATTATCCTTTGAATTTGAAGGGTCCCATTTAACGAATATTTCATTTGTTCCGTCACCGTCAGCATCACCTATAGTACAGTCATTCGGACTGTATGTAACACCGCTTGTCTGTCCTTCAGGAACATCAAGATTTATCTGAAAATAATCCGTATCTGAAATCATAGAGCAGTTGTCAGAATACTTGACATTTCCGTCAATAACTGTATCGACACGGTATTTTGAAGATGAATTTCCTTCTGAATCAAGATAACAGGTAGCATCATTTTTATTGCTTGTATAGATAAGTGTATCATCACGGTAAAGATTATATACTGCATCTTCTGTATCAGCGGTCATATACTTCCAGCTTACAAGCATCCCTGAACCTGTATTTATTGCAGTTAATCCCCTGTCGGTTACTGATGATGAAACTGCTGAAACGGTCATAACAGGTTCGGTGCTGAAATCAGATACTGAACAAACACCTGTTGTAAAACACATAACAGCAGCGATAAGAGCAGCTTTCTTTCTCATGCCAATCAATCCCTTTCACATAAAAATATTATTTTTAATTCACATAAATATAAAAAACGAAATTCATTATATATAATATTACATAAAATAATTTGATTTGTCAATATTTATTTGTACAATACGAGTGTTGTTGCATTGATATATGCAATTATTGTTGATAGATCAAACATACTATCTGGAAATTTAGGAAGTGGTGTTGCAAGACCGTTTTTGGGTGGTACATACGAACATAATAATTTATCAATGTTAGCAGGATATGCACTTTTGTATTTATCGTACTTTAAATTAGCAAATAAAAAAATAAAATACAGTAATTTTTTTACAGTTTTCTTTTTGGTGTTTATTGTGTTGTCGGGAGCAAGAAAATCTCTTATATTTGCAATTTTTGGTGTGGTTATTTATCCACTGATGTTTTCAAAAAAAACAGAGGCGTTGTCCTTCAAAATTTTTAAAATTGTGGCATCGATTACAGTGGTTTTACTTATTTTTTATATTATTTTAACTAATGATGTGCTTTACAGTTTGATGGGGCATAGATTTGCAGGTTATTTTACAGGTCTGCTTGATGGTGAATATACGGAGTCGTCTGCACGTACAAGATCTATTATGATAGAAACGGCATTAAAAGTTGCAA
>CAYRPZ010000101.1:0-5412 GCA_964426275.1 uncultured Ruminococcus sp.
ATATTTTTTAGAATAATTCATGAAAATCAATTTTCAAGAATTCCTCACAACTCTTAAAATCATCTGAAATTCAAGTAAGCACTGGAACATAACATTTGAAATAGCCTGTTTGGATTTCGTTAGGAATTTGAATTACTTTACGAGATTAATAGCGGCTTCTCTGAACATATTCAGTGATTGTTGAACATTTTTGTTTTCAACTCTGCACCGATTTAAGGAGAAATTTATAACAGTCTATTCAAGAGCCATATATACATCATATTCAGGAGTTCCATGGTCTTCAAAGTAAAGCAGACCTTTTTCAACATCATCACTGTCAACAAGTTTTCCTACTCTTATAGTTTTTTCCTCGCCTACACCAATAGTAAAGAATAATTTATGTTTTCCCTCATTGTCACTCTTATCCAAATAGTATATATCACCTGAGGCAACATCTCTTTTTATATCGTCTTTTACAATCAAACCGCCAATAATTCCATATTCCAGCGGTATATCGTCATCATTTCTTATTGTATAGTCCATTATAACAAGAGTCTCATTGTTAAGAATATTTCCGTCTTCATCTGTTTCAAAATAAGAAAGTTCATATGGAGATACAGCACAGTTTTCAAGGTCAAGAGAATTAACATTTGTTACATATTCAACATTGCTTATCTTGAATGAATATTTATTCATATCATTTGATGTACCGTTTTCATCATCTCCATAATCAAAACTGCGGTATGTATTAAAAGGTGTTATATTTTCAAGCTGAGTATAGTCCATTACAGTTCTGTTTTCAGCAACCCATTTTTCAGCCTCTTCCTTTGACGGAATGTATACTTTATCTTCATTCTTATAGTAAATCTGGTTTTTAAATGTATCTTCATTTCTGTAACCACCGTCAATATCAAAAGTGAATGAGCATATTTCAGGTAAATTATCTTTATTTAAATCCTTTATTGAAAAAGTGAGAGTTTTTGCTGTTTTAAGCGGAGTATCGAAATCATACATATTTAAAAATTCAAGTTCATTGCCATTTTCATCAGTAAGACTACATGCATATCCATCACAGTTTGTAATATCAATATGAGTTCTGACAGGTGATATTGTTACTGAATTGAGAGTAAAACCTTCTTTTGTTTGATTTATTTCATAAGTCTTTATAAGGTCATTTTTTCTAATCATATCAAAACTGCATGATATTCCAACATCACAAACATCAGGTTCAGCGTAGTCATAACATGGATCATCAGCATCATAATTGAAAACACGTACATTTGTATTAAGGCATGAAACTGAATTAAGCTTTATTTCCATATTCACTGTATCTTCATCAGGAAGAACATCTGCTTTGAAGTTAATCATGCCTGCAAATATGCCGTCATCGCATTTTCCAGCAGATATTACACTTACAGAATCATAAAACTGCTCCTCTGACCATGTGACTTTCTCACCATCAGCATAAATTTCAAAATCCTCTGAGGAAATACTTGTGTAGTCATCAAATTCTTCACCATCTGCTTCAAATACATAATATATTAAAACATCATTTCCATCATAGTAAACGTCCTGAATATTGAAAGCAAATTTATTTTCTTTATCAGCATTAACAATATTTACTGTTTCTGCAAATTCACCTACAGCATCATTTTTGGCAACAGGATTTTTAATATATGATTCATCACTGCTGAAATAGCTGAGAGCATTTTTAACTGCCGGTATATGTTCAGCCATTACAGGAAGTGAAACTCCTATACCTGCTGTAACTGCAAGGCATACAGCCAGAACTGCCACCCTTTTAAAAGGTCTTGCAGATGTTTTTGTTTTCTCCTTACTCATATCAAACACTTTCCTTTCAATTCTCTGTTTCATAAATTCATCGGGTTCAATTTCAGACATTATGTGAATGTATTCCTGTTTTTTCATATGTAAACCCCTCCTCAATATCAAATTTAAGCCTGTCACGCCCTCTTTTAAGACGCATCTTCACAGCTGATTGTGATATGGATAATATTTTTGATATTTCCTCAACTGAATAATTTTCATAGTATCTGAGATAAAGCACAATTCTGTATTCAGGTTTAAGTGAAAAGAGTATTTCTGCCTTATCATATTCAAAAGGAACAGATAAAAAACTGCTAACTTCTTCAAGACTCTGAGTATTTTTATGTCTGAAACTTTTAAGCATATTTTTACATATATTTGAAGTAATACATATAATCCAGCGTTTTTCATATTCATTATCATTAAATTCAGGTGAATTATAAAGCAGTTTTATAAAAACTTCCTGCATTACATCTTCCGCATCGGCTTTATTTCCCATATAAGTCATAGCAATTTTAAAAATCATACTGCTGTAAATATCATATTTTTCAGAAAATTCATCTCTTATACTGTTCATTTGTTGCTCCTTTCTTTTTTATATGGAATATTCCGTTTTTAAATCCCTTCATAATAAAAACAATTGAAAAGCCGTTTTAGTCACATATTTTTTTTATTTTTTCTTGACTAATTTTATATATAATGATATACTATAGATACAGAAATTTTTCTGTATTATTCGGACCGAATTATGGAATGAGGAATAATTATGAATGTAAATATTTACTCAAGAAAAGAAATTGAAAAGATTATAGAAAACGGAACATTTCCTCAAAATACAGCAGTTATCAGCTTTTATGACCCTGCAATAAAAAAAATCGACAAGGACTATTCTCATGTAAACTATGACGGCATATGTGAATACGTGTTTTATAGTGAGCTCGATGACCTTGACATCGGATATCTTGGAAAAAAAGGGCTTACATATGATTCATATTTTCCTGAAGTTGACAGACTGGCAGGATTTATCTATCATGCGTTCGATAATAGTATGAACATTATATGTCAATGCGAATACGGACAGAGTCGAAGTGCAGGCTGTGCAGCTGCAATTCTTGAACATTTTTACAAAAATGGCATTTCAGTATTTGCTGATTACAGATATTATCCCAATCAGGTTGTTTATCATAAGGTATATGATGCACTTAAAAAATACAGCAATCAAAAATAATTTTTTCAAAATTCAATAAAAATAAAGGAGAATAAAAAATGGAATTAGATTTTAATAGTCTTAAAAGTATGCTTGACAATGAGGAAACCAAAAATACTCTTAACGGAATATTGAATAATTCAGATGTGAGTGAACTGCTTGGAAACCTCGGTCAAAGCAATCTTGATGCAGAAAGTATCAAGGAAATGATAGGTAATACAGGTTCAGAGAATATAAGTAAAATACTTTCAGGTTTTAAGCCTGAGGATATTCAGAACCTTGCATCAAAGCTTGGAAATGCTGATTCATCTGTTGCCGATGGTCTTAAATCCATCATAAGCAGTTTTACAAATAATCAGTAATTATATATTTTAAAATTTTAAAATAAAAACTCTCCTGAATCTTACATTCAAGAGAGTTTCTTTTATATACTCAATTCAATTAAAATCTGGATTACTTAATCATGCTTGCTACTTCATCAGCAAAGTTATCTTCTTTCTTCTGGATACCTTCGCCTCTTTCATAACGTACATAATCAACAACCTTGATTGAACCGCCGAGTGACTTAGCAACATTTTCAACATACTTGCCTACTGTAACATGGTCATCTTTAACGAATGCCTGTTCGAGGAGACAGTTTTCTGTGTAATATTTGCCAACCTTACCATCAACGATTTTAGCCTTAACCTGTTCAGGCTTGTTAGCCATTTTCGGGTCTTCAGCCATCTGTGAAAGCATAATCTTCTTTTCATCTTCAATTACACTTGCAGGAACTGCTTCTCTGTTGAGATATGCAGGATTCATTGAAGTAATCTGCATACAAATGTCCTTGCCACAAGCAATAAGTTCAGGATTTGAAGCATCTATATCAGTGTCAAGTTTAACCATAACACCAAACTGACCGTCACCATGAACATAAGTAACAAGAACGCCTTCCATTCTTACGAAACGACGAATCTGCATATTTTCACGAATCTTAAGGAAAAGTTCATCATATGCTTCCTTGACAGTGATATCCTTGCCTGAAATTTTAGCTGAATTAAGAGTCTCAACATCAGCAGGATTTGCATCAATAACAGTCTTGGCAACATCATTTACAAATGCCTTGAAGTCATCATTCTTTGCAACAAAGTCTGTTTCTGAATTCACTTCAAGAACGACACCTGCTTTTTTCTCAGCATCAACAACAGCAGTTACAATACCTTCAGCAGCAACTCTGCCTGATTTTTTAGCCTGAGTAGCAAGACCCTTTTCACGAAGAATAACGATAGCAGCCTCAACGTCACCATTTGTTTCTGTGAGTGCTTTCTTACAATCCATAATACCAACGCCTGTTCTTTCTTTAAGAGCAGCAACGTCCTTAGCACTGATAGCCATTATGAAAATCCTCCTTCAAAATTATTCAGCAGCTTCTTCTGCAACAGTTTCAGCCTGTTCTTCAGCTTCGCCATCGCCGCCCTGCTTGCCTTCGATAATAGCATTTGCAATAGTACTTGCAATAAGCTTTACTGCTCTGATAGCATCATCATTACCAGGAATTACATAGTCGACTTCATCAGGGTCACAGTTTGTGTCAACGATTGCAACAATCGGAATATTGAGTTTCTTAGCTTCTGAAACTGCAATCTTTTCTTTTCTCGGGTCAACAATAAAGAGAGCTCCTGGGAGCTTATCCATATTCTTAATACCGCCAAGGAATTTTTCAAGTTTTTCTATTTCAAGATTAAGTTTGATAACTTCCTTTTTCGGAAGAAGGTCAAATGTACCGTCTTCTTCCATTTTTCTAAGCTGTTCAAGACGCTCAATTCTTCTTCTGATAGTCTTGAAGTTAGTCATCATACCGCCGAGCCATCTTGCATTTACATAGTGAGCACCTGCACGGAGAGCTTCTTCCTTAACGGAATCTCCAGCCTGTTTCTTTGTTCCTACGAAAAGAACGGACTTTCCTTCAGCTGATATGTCACGGATAAACATATAAGCTTCTTCGAGTTTCTTTACAGTTTTCTGAAGGTCGATAATATAAATACCGTTTCTTTCAGTAAAGATATAAGGTGCCATTTTAGGGTTCCATCTTCTTGTCTGGTGACCAAAATGCACACCAGCTTCAAGAAGCTGTTTCATTGATACTACTCCCATTTGTAGTTCCTCCTGTATTGGTTAATTTTTAATATCCTCCGCCCGACTTAACTTGACATCAATCCATATATTGATATGAACACCAACTGTCAAAAGAACAGACGTGCGAACTGATTACCATTATAACATAAAATCAAAAATATTTCAATAATTTTCTATCAATATTTTTCACAAACTTTCAATTTAAATCAATGCATTTTACTGGCATAGTATACAAAAAAGCTGTCTGATATCTTTCAGACAGCCGAAAAATAAATTTATGT
>CAYRPZ010000102.1:0-5398 GCA_964426275.1 uncultured Ruminococcus sp.
CCGCAACAAGCTATCGGGAAATATCCTCCCCTGATTTTACTACAAATATAGTCATGTTGACCTGTTTTAATAAAAATTATTACATTTAAACAATAATATTGACAAAACATGATATATGCTGTATAATGTTAATATGTTTAAAAGAATTGTCAGTAACGGAAGGTGAAAAACAAAGTTGAATAACAAGTCATTAAACTCTTTGACCATCAAAAAATTTTTTAAAATAAAAGCATTGATTTTTACTTTTCAATTTGCTTTATTTTTTTGTTTTATATATTATTTCGGGCATACATATATAAATGAAATTTCAGATACAGCCTCAGGCTTTGCAGAAATTATCATAGATGCCGATGATGCAAAATACTACATCACTTCAAGAAATACTGACGATGAATATACACAAACAAATAAATATATAAAAGAATATGCGGAAAACAATTCCAAGTATATTTCCGAAATATCCCTTATAAGCTACAGTAATTCATGCGGATACTACATCTATAATTCATCGGGGAACCCACTCGGCACAAAAGTATCATATGATGACTACACGCTTTCAATGAAAGCTGAACTTATAAACGGCAGAAATAAATGGCAGTATAATGACGGAAAATATCTGTATTCATATACGCCTGTCAGAACTATCGATGACAAACTTGCAGGATATATAATTGTAAAGGCAAACAATATCCCGTACTATTATTATATTATATTTGCAGTATGCGGATTTGTTGCTGCAATAACAGCAAGTTTTCTGTTTTCAAAATCCGTATGTTCATTTACAGAAAAATCGGTTCTTTCACCTTTAAGAAAAATAAACCGCACAGCTCTTGAATTTATGAGTTCATTGAATCAGAAAAAAGATATCAACATTGAAAGCCTCTTTGAAACCTATGGAAATCAAATCAGCGAAATATCGGATATTTCCGAAACATTAAAAAAGCTTTTATATGACGTAGTAAATTCAAACGAACACTGCACTAATGCAGTTTATGCCGCAACGCATGACGGAATGACACAGGTATACAATAAGCGTAATTATACCAATATGATTGCAGACTTTAGAAAATGCTCGTCAATCTGTGTAATATATTTTGATGTCAACAATCTCAAGCTTATGAATGATACGCTCGGACATGAAAACGGAGATTATGTAATAAAACAAGCGGCAGATTATATAAAACAGTTCACAGATGATTCCTCATTCTGTTTCCGTATGGGCGGAGATGAATTTCTGCTTGTCATGTGCAACTGTACATATCAGCATATGGATAATGTTACCGATATACTCGATACTGATGCCCCTGTAATTCTCAGTCATGAAAATGATTCCGTACAATGTGCCTTATCATATGGCTACGCATACGGGAAGGACAAGTTTTCATATGAAATAATTCTTGCCGAAGCAGAAGAAAATATGTACAAAAAGAAAAAAGAATTGAAACAGATTTTAAATATGCCGGACAGGTAATGGGAGCTTCAGTAATGAAAAAGAAAAAAATTAACTTTCCTTTAAAATTAAGAATAGTAAAATTTATTTCAGATATAAATATAAAAAATAAAATGAATTTAATGATGATGTTCAATGTAATTCCCGTTATTCTCGCCTGCACAGCAGCACTGCTGATTTTTTCTTCACTCAACAGCAGATGCCTTAAAGATTCAGAGGAAAAAATAATTACATCATCAGAACAGTATATCGATGCTTCCATAGAAAATGTTATATCAATAGCAAAAACTGTATATACAAACCATGTTCTTTATAATTTTCTTGACACGTACTATAATAATCAGATTGAATACTATGATGCATTTTACAGCCTTAATGAAAACAATTCACTGATTATTGCCGAAAACAATAATATAAGCAGATTTACGGTCTATACTGAAAATGAAACAATTATGAACGGCGGAAATATATGCAGGCTCTCGGATAATATCAAATCAGACGTCTGGTATCATGAATTTACTGCTTCAGGTAAATCCATGATTGTTTACTGCGATGCGGAAAATCAGAATCTTTCTATTATCCGAAAACTGGACTATTATAATATAAGTACAGGGGAATGTCTGCTGAAAATTGACTTCAACAGCAATTCCGTAAATAAATGCTTGAAAAATATTAATTTCACCGGAAAAATTTTTGTCATGAGCGGAGGTACACTGCTCTACAGCAACCTTGACAATGTTAATGCCGATGATATCGATATAACAACCGAATACAGCTGTTTTACAAAAAATTATTATTCTGCTGAACTTGAATATTATGCAGAAGCTGAAAAAGTTAAAATATTCAATGTATTTGAAGACAATATCATACTTGAAATAATATTCATTGCAGTATTTTTATTATGCATACTATGCTCTTATATGATTGCGAAAAATATGACTGAACGGATTGCCGTACTGAATAAATGCACAAGTGAAAAGCATTCTTTTGTAAATGTTACAGGACAGTCTGCCGGAACAGATGAAATAGGTCAGCTTTATGACAATTTTACGGAAATCATGAAAAGTCTTGCAAAAGTAAGAAATGATTACAGGCAAAGTATCGCAATGCTTGACAAATGCTGTGAAGGAAATAGCAGATTGCTTATAAAGGCACTTGAATCAGATGCGGCACTGACATTTATAAAAATGTACGGTCAGAAAACTCTGGAAAATACAATTTTGCCGGACACTGAAAAAGATTATAAAATCAGTCTTAGAAAAGAATTTGAACTTATAGGGAATATAAATTGCTGTAAAAATATAAAACTGAATATTCCGGATAAAAATGATATCCCCGAACATCTTTCAGTAAGACCAATTCTCATATGGAATATTGTCAGAAGTATTTCTGAATATGCTTCGGAGCAAAACCCTGATACAATGATTTCAATTGATATTAATACTGAATATGATGAAAATTCTTTTACGGTTTCAATAAAACATAACGGAAATGTTTCATCAAAGCATATCTTAAAGCTGAAAGCTATTTTTGAAGATATACCGGTCAGTTCAGATTCCGTATTCCGTTCTCAGTATCCCTATAATCCGTATATTCATATAAAAAAATATTATGGACGATTATTGAATGCTTCCGTATCATCTGATAATGGATTCAGCCTTATATTAAAAATCAAAAACTCATAACTGAAAGGAGTCTATTATGAAAAAACGTTTTTTAGCAGCTGTGTGCTCCGCACTTTTTATAATTCCATCATTTACAGCCTGCAAATCCAATGAAGATACTGAAGAAATTAAAGTATTCACAAGCTTTTTCGCTGCACAGGGAAGAACTCTCAGCGAAAACAATGCCATGCAGGAGGCTATTGCTGAAAAAATCGGTGCAAAATGCATTGAAACATGGACTGACAAACAGGAGGATATTTCCGGTATAATCGGAGATATGATTATTTCAGGCGAATATCCTGACTTCATTTCCGCAGACAGCGAAAATCATAATAAACTTATGGAGGCAAATGCATTTATACCAATTGATGAATACTGGGACGATTATCCGAATATAAAAAATTATTTTACCGAAAATGAATGGGACAGAATACGTTCCGAAAACGGTCATATATACTATATTCCTCAGTTTTCAAACTGCTATATGTATGATACAAGTACAACTCATAATGATGAGGCATTCTGGATTCAGGTGAAAGTTCTTAAATGGGCAGGATATCCTGAAATAAATACACTTGATGAATACTTTGACGTTATCGAAAGATATATTGAAGCAAATCCTGTGGGCGAAAACGGAAACCCTAATATAGGATATGAAATCCTTGCAGACGACTCATTTTTCTTCTGCCTTGAAAATCCGCCCCAATTCCTTGACGGATACCCTAATGACGGTTCATGCATGGTAAATCCCGAAACGCTTGAAGCCATGAATTATGACACAACGCCAACCGCTGAAAAATGGTTTAAAAAACTTAATGAAGAATATGCAAAAGGAATTATTGATTCTGAATGCTTTGTCACAGATGCTGACCAGTATTATGAAAAAATAAAATCAGGAAATGTTCTCGGAATGGTTGACCAGTACTGGAATTTCAACAAGGCCACCAATGAACTGCCCGATGAATGCAAGTATATTCCGCTCGGAATCGTTATTGAAGACGGAATTGAAGAACATTATCATTCACAGGTTGCATTCAATGATTCCACAGGTCTTGGAATTTCAGTAAGCTGTGACGATGTTGACGGAGCTTTGAAATTTATAAATGACCTTCTTGAACCTGAAATACTTACAATGCGTTTCTGGGGCGAAGAAGATGTTGATTATACCGTGGGTGATGACGGTGTGTTTTATATGACAGACGAACAAAGACAAAACCGCAATGAAGCAAATTATAATACTGACCGTATATGTCCTTATACATATTTTCCTTATTACTGGGGAATGAATCAGGACGGAATAAATGCATATTCACCGCAGTGCCAGCCGTCGGAATTCTATGAAAGATTAAGCGATATTGTAAAGGAATGCTTTGATGCATACGGGGTGAAAACATATACCGAAATGCTGAATAAGGCTGAAGAAAATCCCGACTGGTATCCTATGTGGTCATATACAGCCACTTTTACATCTGATACCGAATACGGCAAAGCAAAGGAAAATATGGACAAAATTAAAAAGCAGTACCTCCCTGCTGTCGTCATGGGCAGTGATTTTGAAGCGGAATGGAATAAATATATAAAGGCATATGAGGAAAACTGCGATGTTGATGCCTATCTAAATGAACTTAATGCTGAAATAAAAAGACGCTGTGAAAAATAATTGACTTATAAAATAATAAGTGCTATAATAAAATTATCAATAAAAATTAAGAGGAGAATTTAAATTATGAGCAGTATCAGAATTTCCGAATCAATTAAATATATCGGCTGTTATGATAAAAATACCGAACTTTTTGAAAATCAGTATTTTATTCCTGACGGAGTTTCGTATAATTCATATGTAATTCTTGATGAAAAAACTGCTGTTATGGATACAGCAGATGAGCGTGTTTCTGATGAATGGCTGAATAATCTTTCAGAAGCACTCGGTGAAAAAATTCCGGATTACCTTATAGTTTCACATCTTGAACCTGACCATTCCGCAAATATTCAGCGTATTTGCGAAAAGTATCCTGATATGAAAATTGTATGTTCTGCAAAAGCTGCTGCAATGCTCCCGCAGTTCTTTGACTTTGATTTCAGCGGACGCATTATGACTGTAAAAGAGGGTGAAACTCTTTCACTCGGAAATCATACATTGCAGTTCTTTATGGCACCTATGGTTCACTGGCCGGAAGTTATGACTGAATATGAACAGACTGAAAAAATACTCTTTTCAGCTGACGGATTCGGAAAGTTTGGCATTGCCGATACCTCAGAAGGCTGGGATTGTGAGGCAAGAAGA
>CAYRPZ010000103.1:0-5369 GCA_964426275.1 uncultured Ruminococcus sp.
TAAAAATTCCTCACATATCTCAGTAAAAATACCGCCCTTGAATATGCCTGAACCTGAAAAAATATCAGTTGAAGATATGTCGGCAAAAAAATCTGTAAAAAATAATTTATTTGAAATTCCACCTTCTGCTGATACCCCAATGGAGGCAAGGCTTTTAGGAAATGCAACTCTTGATTACAGCGAATTTCAAATGCATAATCTTAAAGTTGAAGAAATTAATTTCAATCACACAAAAACAAATGTTTCAGAAAATTCAATGCCATTAAAAAGCAGTTATACTGAAAAATATAGTTCATTAAATTTCTCAGAAAATAAACCTCCTGATAAAAAACATAAAACCATAAATCTTTCAAAAAATAAAAAAGAAGGTAATATTTAAATGTTTGCAAAAATTAACAGCCTTGGACTTTTTGGACTGAATGCATTTCCCGTCGAAGTTGAAACAGATATAAGCAGAGGTCAGCCTATGTTTGAGGTTATAGGACTTCCTGACCTTGCAGTAAAGGAAAGCAGAGAACGAATAAAATCAGCAATGCGTTCCTGTGACATAGCATTTCCTGTTGCAAGAGTCACAATAAATCTTGCACCTGCTGATACTAAAAAATGCGGTTCGGTTCATGACCTTGCAATCTTCATATCAATTCTCAAAGCTATGGGAATTATAAACAATAATCTTGATGACTGCTGTTTTATAGGTGAAGTATCATTAAGCGGTGCAGTCCGTCCGATAAACGGTGTTCTTCCAATGACAATACTTGCTCGGAAATCAGGAGTAAAATCAATATTTGTACCATATGACAATGCATATGAAGCCTCAGTAGCTGAAGGCATAAATGTTTATGGTGTAAAATCCACAGAGGAACTTTTAAACCATCTTTACGGAACAAAGCCTATTGCCAGACAATCAATGTATATTCCGCCTGACAGTAAAAATTCAGAATTTCCCGATTTTGCCGATGTAAAAGGACAGTATAATGCCAAACACGCTCTTGAAGTTGCAGCTGCCGGCGGTCACAATGCCCTGCTTATAGGCTCTCCGGGGTGCGGAAAAAGTATGCTTGCAAAACGTGTTCCCTCAATACTTCCCAAAATGACTTTTGAGGAATCCATACAGACCACCAATATATATTCAATATCAGGACTTACCGACAAAAACAATCCGCTTGTGACTGTCCGCCCGTTCAGGTCGCCTCATCATACAATATCATCAGCAGGTCTTGCAGGAGGAGGAACTATCCCTCACCCCGGAGAAATCTCACTTGCACATAACGGTGTGCTTTTTCTTGATGAGCTTGCAGAATTTGACAGAAGAACTCTCGAAATTTTACGGCAGCCTATAGAGGATAGAAAGGTTACAGTGGCAAGAGCATCAGGAACAGTTACATATCCCTGTTCAATAATGCTTATAGGAGCAATGAATCCATGTCCCTGCGGATATTTCGGACACCCAAAGCACCAATGCACCTGCAAAAAAGGAGCAATGGAAAAATATCTTTCAAAAATATCAGGACCTATGCTTGACAGATTTGATCTGCATATCGAAGTTGCACCTGTTGAATTTGAAAGTCTTTCATCTGATATAAAGGAGGAGAGTTCAGAAGTTATAAAGGAAAGAGTTCAGAAAGCAAGAGAAATACAGAATAAACGCTTCAGCGGTTCTGATATATCCTGCAATGCTGAAATACCGCCTGCAAAAATCCGTGAATTCTGTCCTATGGATAATCAGGCAGTTCAGACAATAAAGAATATATTTGAAAAGCTTGGACTGTCTGTCAGGGCATATGACAGAATACTTAAAGTTGCAAGAACAATCGCAGACCTTGAGGGATATGAAACTATCAAAAAAGCACATATAGCACAGGCATCACAATTCAGAACTCTTGACAGAAAATACTGGCAGAATAATTAAGCACATAAATCTGATAATCTGAAAAATAAAGGAGTATAAAAAATGATAAAGCTTATAGCAACTGATATGGACGGAACACTTCTTGACGACAATAAAAAACTTCCGGAAAATTTCAGGGAAATGCTTGACAGAACTGAAAATCTGGGAATAAAATTTGTAATAGCAAGCGGTCGTTCATATTCAGCACTGACATATCTTTTTGGCGATATGTGCAAGCGTCTTGACTTCATATGTGATAACGGTGCATATGTAATTATTGACGGAAAACCATATGAGCCGAGTGTAATTCCTGACAGTTCAGTCAAATCAATAATAAAAACGTGTGAGGAAGTCGGGAATACAAGTCCTGTACTCTGCGGTGAAAACGGTATTTATTATCCTAAATCCGCAAAGGAACAATTTCAGAGGGAAGTTAATAACTTCTATATACATTTCAGTGCAGTGGAAAATCTTTATGAAGTAAATGACCGCATATTTAAAATAGCAATATGCGATATTTTAAACCCTGTAAATAACTGTTATCCTGTATTGTCTGAAAAATACGGAAATGAATTTTCAATTCAGGTATCAGGACCTTTATGGGTTGATATGATGAACAAGGGAGTTGACAAGGGAACTGCACTTTCCAATATAAAAAAGAAACTTGGAATTTCAAAAAGTGAAGTAATGGCATTCGGTGACTATTACAATGATATCTCTTTGCTTAATGAAGCGGAATACAGCTATACAATGGCAAATGCCTGCGTGGATATGCATAAATATTCAAAATACAAAGCATTGAGCAACAATGAAAACGGAGTAATAAAAGCGATATATGACTATATCGGGAGAATAGAAAATGAAAAGAAAAAGCATATCATATATAATAAGTGAGTATTTCAGGAAATTTGATAAATTTCTGCTGATTTTCACGGCAATATGTTCAGCAGTAAGCGTATTGCTGCTTTATTCCTTAGCACAGAACGGAACTATATCTGAAAGATATTTTAAAATACAGGCACTTTCCTCAGCTGTGGGAATAATATCATGTTTTATAATAAATTCCATCGATTATAGGAAACTGTCTAAATTATGGTTTATATTTGCACCTGTTACACTTATAATGGTATTCTTAACATTTACATCACTTGGTGTGGGAGTTGACGGAGCAGATGATGTAGCATGGCTTGATTTAGGATTTATAACCATACAGCCTTCAGAACTTCTTAAAACAGTTTTTATTATTACATTTGCATATCATCTCTCAAAAGTAAGTGAAAATATGAATAAACTTCCTCATATGCTGCTGCTGTGTCTGCATGGTGCTGTTCCGGCAGGAATTGTTGCTGCACAGGGTGACTATGGAACGGCTGTCATATTTATAGCAATATTTGCAGTAATGCTTTTCAGTGCGGGTCTTTCATTCAGATATATTCTCGCAGCAATAATAATAATACCTGTTTCAGGCTGGGCAATATGGAATTTCGGACTGAATGAAGCACATAAAAACAGAATACTTATACTTCTTAATCCCGGCTCTGACCCTCTCGGCACTGAATATCAGCAGAATATCGGACTAAAGGCACTTGCAACGGGAAAAATAACAGGAACAGGCGTTTTTGAAACCGAAAGTTCAAATATTCCTGAAGTTTACAATGACTTTATCTTTGCATATCTTGGTCAGACAATGGGATTTGCAGGCTGTATTCTTCTTATGGCTGTCCTTTTGTATATATGCTTTAAAATTATTTCAGACAGCAGACTTGCAAAGGATAATCTCGGAAAAAACATATGCATGGGAGTATTTGCAATGATTTTTTCACATTGCTTTATGAATATAGGAATGGTTCTGAAAGTTATGCCTGTAATAGGAATACCGCTTCCATTTCTGAGTGCGGGAGGAACTGCTGTAATAGCAATGTATATTGCAATAGGGCTTGTAATGAGCGTATATTCTCATTCGGAAGAAGAATACAGAATGTTTTCAAGACGTATCGAACATTATGAAAAATTATAAAAAAGCAAAGAAAAACCCCCTATGATTATTATATCATAGGAGGTTTTTTCTATACTAAAATCAAGAAAAAAATATTATACAAATGCAAGGTCATTACCAGTAACATCTATTACAAATTCCGTATTTGGTGCGGTATCCTCTGCAATTATTCTCTTTGCTGCCATTGTTTCAACTTTTCTCTGTATATAGCGTCTGAGCGGTCTTGCACCGAAATTCGGGTCAAATCCGTTTTCCACTATAAATTCCTTCGCCTTATCAGTAAGTGTAAGTTTAATCTGCTTGTCATTAAGGCGTTTCTGAACATCTTCAAGCATAAGGTTTACAATATTAATTATTTCTGATTTCTGCAACGGCTTATAGTAAACTATTTCATCAAGACGGTTTAAAAATTCAGGTCTGAAGCTCTGTTTAAGCAAAGTATCGACTTCCGTTCTTGCCTTATCGCTTATCTCACCGTTTTCAATTCCTTCAAGTATATAATGCGAACCAAGATTTGATGTCAATATTATAATGGTATTCTTGAAATCAACAGTTCTGCCCTGTGAATCTGTAATTCTTCCGTCATCAAGTATCTGAAGCATTATATTGAATACATCGGGGTGAGCCTTTTCAATCTCGTCAAACAATACTACTGAATAAGGCTTTCTTCTCACAGCCTCGGTAAGCTGTCCGCCCTCCTCATATCCTACATATCCTGGAGGCGCTCCTATAAGACGGCTTACAGAATATTTCTCCATATATTCACTCATATCAATTCTGACAATATTTTTTTCATCATCAAAAAGACACTGTGCAAGAGCCTTTGCAAGTTCTGTTTTGCCCACACCTGTAGGACCTAAGAAAAGAAATGAACCTATCGGCTGGTCAGGATTCTGTATACCGGCTCTTGAACGGAGTATAGCCTCAGTAACCTTTTCAACAGCTTCATTCTGTCCGATAACACGTTTATGGAGTATATCCTCCATTGCAAGCAGTTTTTCACGTTCTCCCTCCATAAGTTTTGATACGGGGATACCTGTCCATCTGCCTACTATGCGGGCAATTTCCTCATCTGTAACCTTATTTCTGAGCAATGAGTTTCCGCTTTTAGCCTGTTCGGCAATTTTTTCTTCTTCTTCAAGTTCTTTCCGGAGTGCAGGAAGTTTTCCATATTTAAGTTCAGCAGCTTTGTTAAGGTCATAATCACGCTCTGCCTTTGCAATTTCGCCGTTAATTTTTTCAATTTCACCTTTAAGTCCCTGTACTTTGGTAATTGCATTCTTTTCATTTTCCCATTTTGATTTCATTGAATTGAATTTATCACGAAGTTCAGCAATTTCTTTCTGTACATCGGCAAGATGTTCCTGAGATATCTTGTCATCTTCTTTTTTAAGGGCAGTTTCTTCAATCTCAAGACGCATAATTTTTCTTGAAATTTCATCAAGTTCAGATGGCATTGAATCAATTTCAGTCTTTATAACTGCA
>CAYRPZ010000104.1:0-5277 GCA_964426275.1 uncultured Ruminococcus sp.
ACTTCTTCATCACTCATTTCCATATCATCAGCACCTATACATACGTCCATATCATTTGTTTCGTTTTTATTTACTCCGAAAAGCCTGTCAATCAGACCTGAAAAACCACCCAAATTTTCTTTCTTTACTTCTTCATGATAGTTTTTCTTAAGCTGATTATAAATTTCATCATAATCTGAGATATTTGTAAAGTAAAGATTTTCAGCAGAAATCCCATCAATTTCAGCATCATCTAATTTTAACGGCGTTTCAATCTTATACTTATATAGTGCTTTATTATTATTTGCAGGTATAAGGTTTACTGCACATACTGCAAGCAATGCACAGGCTGTAAGTACTGAAACATATCTTATAATATTCTTTGTTTTCTTCTGCTTTATATTATTTCTTCTGATAAGTGATGGTATATTTTCAGGTTTAAGCTCCTCAGGCACTTCAGGAGCATTTAAAACTTTTTTAATCTTATCACTCATAAAAATCATCTCCTTAAACAGTCAGGTAACTTCTAAGCTTTTCTTTTGTTCTTGAGAGTTTTGAACGCACTGTGGCGGAATTTATACCGCATATTTTTGAAATCTCACTGCTTGAATATCCCTCAAGCACCGACAATGACAGAATAAGCCTTTCAGTATCATCTATTTTATACATTGCCTCTGCAATTTCAAGATGTTCAAAGTCAAATGTACGTCTGAGAGTTTCCTCATATTCCGATACATCGTCAATATCCGATGCGAAATTATGATATTCAGCCTGTTTCTTTTTTATCTTTACTGCAAGAATTTTAAAAATCCAGCTTTTAAATGCATTTTCATTTCTGAGATTATGTATTGACGAAAATGCATCAAGTACTGTTTCACTCACAGCATCAGATGCATCATGAGTATTACGCAGACTATAAAAAGCAACATGGTATAAATCTTCATAGACTATTGCATATAGCCTTGAAAATGCCTCGCAATCACCTTTTACGGCAAGTTTTACATCTTTTCTGAAATTTTCTGTTTTCATTGAAATAAATCACCTCTTGCTGTTTTTAACATATTTTCTGATACCAATACCTGTATAGTATTTATAAAGTTTCTCAGCATTTTTGTCCTTTGGTTTTCTAATATCGTCACCATCTGAATATATCTGTATAAGTTCAAAAGAACTGTCATCTTTGTATCTTACACCATACAAAGTACTCTGACCAGCATCACAAGAAACATTTTCTTCATAAAATCCTTCATTGATATTAACCATATAAAGCAACTCATAAAGATATTTCAATTCTTCCTCATTGCAAAAATTAGTTGTCGGATTTTCAGTTTCCTTTATCTCAAGCATTTTTTCAATTTTTTCCTCAACTGATATATCATATGGCAAATCTGAAAAATCAAATTTGTATAAATCACCATTCTTATCGATAAAACTTCCATAATTTTGATATCCCCATGCAAAATTGCTGTACTGACTGATAAAGACTATATCCTGATTTATTACAGTATCTTCAATATCTATGCTCATGTCCATAACTTCAAACGGTAAGAATTTATCGGCAAATATACCACAGCATATTATCATAATCAATCCTACAGTTAGTGAAATAATCCTTTTCATGCATTTTCAAACTCCTTTTAAACTGTTCAATGCATTATTTTTCAGTTCACAATATAAGTGATAAAAAAGTGCTGATATGTTGCAAATGAATTTTAAGATTGTATGATTATCCAAATATATGTAATTGTTTTTGTATATTAATAACAATACCGCCTGCATTTCTGCAAACGGTATAATAAATTTATTCCGGAAACTGAACGCTTCCTTTTATATCTGTATCAAGAATCATCGGAATATCCCTGTCCACTATTACATCTCCGTATATATCTGTAATTCTGAATGTGAACGGGCCTGCCCCCATCTCCATACTCTCAAAGTAATTATAATTTTTTCTCGGAAGTTCAATCCATTCATTATTATCATTAAGACATTCTAATTTTGCTACCGGATATTTATGATTACGCACCTGCACTCCGCACCAGAATTCTGTACTTCCCTCCTTGAACCGATATGAAACAGGTTCATCAGTTTCCAGAGGTATGATTTTCCATGAAACAGGCACTCTGCCATCAACAGGGTCTGCTATAAGCGGAAATGCATCAACATATAAATCCAAATCTCCTTTTTTCCCCTCCGGAAGTAAATCCGTAACAAGCATTTTTATCGTTCCACGTTCTCCTGTTACTTCAATAAATGCTCCTGCAAGCTGTGCATTGTTATAGTCCTCAATATTCATTGCCACAATCCAGTATTTATCCCTGTCAACAGGGTCAAGCATCGCACAGCCTCCCTCATATCCTCCTCCGTAAAATGTTCCGTCACCTGTATGTATTGTTCCTTTAGGTTCAAGTATTGCCGATTCATCAATCGGATATTCAGGTTCATTTTTACTTCCGGAAATTTCATTTCCAAGCAAATATAAATCAAGATTTTTAAGGTCACTGCAAAGTTCAGAATTTCCATTTATAATATCATGTTTTATATTTATACAGTCGAAAATATCTGTTGTGCTGTAATCTGATACCTCATCTGCACTTACTCCCTGACAAAATATAACTGCTGTAAATGTTAAAGCAAGGACTTTTTTATAGAATTTCATATTATGGCAACTCCTCCAGATAAGAAATATATTGATTTATAACTATTTCCATCTCATTTTTATAACAAATCAGCAGACAGACTTTTTTATTATCTGACTGCTGATATAAAATCACTGATTAAAATTCATCAATAACCTTTATAATATACTTCAAAAGCTGTCCGAGGTCCTTAACATCTGTTACATTATCTTTAATTACATCTGCATTTGCTTTCTGCTGTTCATTAAGTTCAATTAATTTTACAACGCTCTGTTTAAGCAGTGTTGCATCACGGACATCAACAACTTTATCAATATTTACATCTCCAAGCATGGTTGCCTGTACTTCTGAATCTGATTTTGATGTTGTTTCGGTAACTTCAGTTGTTGTAGTTATTGCTTCAGTTGTAACAGACGGCACTGTTCCATCAGGTTCAGTTCCTCCAACAAGCACTCCGCCTGAATATACACATATATTAGGTGCTTCCTGTGCTGAATCTATATCAGTCCAGTTGCTGTCAACTTTAAGCATTCCCTGCAAACTCCAGTCATTATCCGGATTCCAGCTGTTTCCCCATGCATATGTACCTATTGCAAACTGATATTTTTTATTTGAATTCGCTATCGCAAAATCAGGCCATGAAATCTCAACATAATAAATATTATCCTTATAAAGCATCGGTCCTGTAAGTATGCCATCATAATCTGTTTCCATTTCTGTTTGGTCATAAAGCTGTCTGAGTTCCATTGTATCAGCAGTCACTGAGCTCATTTCAGATGCATCAAAATAATATCTTACTGAAATATCCTTTGCGGGCTTGTTAGATGTCGTACGGACATAAAGTGTGATTTCATTTGCTTTTGGACCGTCTGACTGGTCAATTTGTGTATAGAACCCTTCAACCCAGAATTTTCCGCCGCCTTCTTCCTCACCACTGCCATTATCAACAGCAGGCGGAAAATCAGGTGTTATCTGCATTGTATCGTCACCGTAAAATTCATAAAGACCTGCACAAGCTCCTACAAATGCAGCATTATAGTCAATTGTAACCTCATTATAAATCCAGTCAGCAGTTACATCATTATGATTATCAGAATTATCAGGACCTCCGACCAATGCACCATAAAGTACATATCTCTGCTCTGCTGTATCCTCACATTTTGTAAGACCTGATGCCGCACGATGATGCGGGAATTTTGCAGCATTCTCACTGTATCCTACAATATATGCTCTGTTCATAGGATTATCTCCCATAAGATATTCCATCTGACCTTTTGCCCATTCACTGTATTTTGATGCGCCACCATTATATTTATCATAGACAAGTGCAATAAGCTGTGCAGCAGTATTATAACGAGCCGAACCCCATGTATTAAGCCAAAAATATCCTGCCGGAGTAATTGTACCTATACCTCCTGACATATATGTTTCAACTGCTTGTGAAACTGAACCCCAGCAATCCATTTCTTCATACGGACTTTTTCCGGCAGCAGCTTTATACTCCTCAATAAAATCAGGATATGTTTCCGAAATTTCTCCAAGTATACACTGTACACCGCCCCACATATCATTCCAGCAATATACATAACACGGTGCTGCATAATAATCATAATAAGGAAATATTTCTTCAAGATATGCATGGTCACCTGTTATCTTATACATCCATGCAGCCGCCCAGCAGTAATCGTCCTCCCACTTAGACGACATATAATACTGCTTCGGACCATCTTCATTAATACTGAGTTCTTTCTCATTATCCCTTGCAAAATTGAAAAGAGCATCGGCATAATCAAGACACTTTTCCGCATATTCAGGGTCGGTATCCTTAAAGTTAAGATAATTTATAGCCAGCGATGCTGCGGCACTTGCCACATAATCTGTCTGAGGGTGTTCAGCAGTAAGAAAAAAAGCTGGTCTTTCCATATCATCTATTTCCGGCGAATTCCAGTATGCATGGTCAATATCACCATCGCCTACCTGATAACAGAATGATATCACCTTTCCGTCACTATCCCTGAATGTACATTTCATAAGATAATCATTGAAATAACGGAGTATTGTTTCAATATGGTCGTCCTGCTGAGTTTCCTTATACGCATCACGAAATTCATAATATCCCCAACCAAGAGTTGCAGCAGAATAGTTTTCAGGCATACCAAATTTAACATGGTCACCTGCATCATGAAATCCTCCTGCAACATCAACAAATCCATCACCATCAGGGTCAAGTATATCCTTATACTGATTTATAAATGACTGTGAAAGATTGGTATTTTCAGTATCAAGAGGCAATTGTGCATCATATGTATGACAATCATCTCTCCATGAATATCTGGTATTTTCTCCCACTTCCGTTCCGCACATATTTGCATCATAAAAATAAACTGAATACTGGAGAGCCTTTGCAAAATTTACTTCAATATCTTCAGCAGAAACATATTCGGACTGAATCGGACAGGCTAATGAGCCTGCAAGCACTGAAATACCGACAATTAATGTTTTCAGACGTTTTGAAAATGACTTATCATTATTCATAACTACAACTTCCTTTCCCTGATTATTTTTTATACCGACTTATTCCTTTCACTAAGAATAAAGTCAAGCAATATATGTGAGGCTGAATCCTTACTCATAAGTTCAAGAGGAATTTCCTTTTCAG
>CAYRPZ010000105.1:0-5246 GCA_964426275.1 uncultured Ruminococcus sp.
TTTTTTTAGTGCGGATAAATTTATACATAAGACTTTTAGGAATATCAGAAACTTTCATAATAAATTTATCTGCCCGCTGACCGCTGTCATTTTCGTTTATAATAAATTTTTTCATTTTCATATCCTTTTTGAATAATTATGGCTGATTTTTAATTTATATCTGCACATTATTATTCTGTTTCATATACTTTTTAAGATAATATCCTGTATACGATTCAGGACAATTTATAATTTCCTCAGGAGTTCCTGAAAACACCAAAGTTCCTCCCCTGTCACCGCCCTCAGGTCCCATATCAATTATATGGTCTGCAACCTTTATTACATCAAGGTTATGCTCAATAACAAGCATTGTATTTCCGGCATCTGCAAGTTTCTGAAGTACATCTATAAGCTTATGCACATCTGCGGTATGAAGCCCTGTTGTTGGTTCATCAAGAATATATATGGTTTTTCCTGTTGAACGCTTTGAAAGTTCCGTTGCAAGTTTTACTCTCTGAGCCTCACCGCCTGAAAGAGTAGTTGCAGGCTGACCAATTTTAACATATCCCAGACCTACTTCCTGTAAAGTTTTAAGTTTTCTCTGAATTTTAGGGATATGCTCAAAAAATTCAACACCCTCATCAACAGTCATTTCAAGCACATCATTAATTGATTTGCCCTTATAATGTACTTCAAGAGTTTCTCTGTTATATCTCTTTCCCCCGCAGACTTCACACGGCACATATATATCAGGAAGAAAATGCATTTCTATTTTAAGTATTCCATCGCCCTCACAAGCTTCACATCTTCCGCCTTTCATATTGAATGAAAATCTCCCTGCCGTATACCCTTTAGCCTTTGCATCATTTGTCTTTGAAAAAATCTCCCTTATATCAGTAAAAACACCTGTATATGTCGCAGGATTTGAACGTGGAGTTCTTCCGATTGGTGACTGGTCAATGCATATAACCTTATCAAGATTTTCAAGACCTGTAATTTCAGAGAATTTACCGTATTTAAGTCTTGAACGGTTTAACTTTACAGAAAGATACTTATAAATTATCTCATTTACAAGAGATGATTTTCCTGAACCTGATACACCTGTAACGCATACAAACTCACCAAGCGGAATATTAACATCTATATTTTTAAGATTATTTTCACACGCACCTTTTACGGTAAGGAAATTTCCATTTCCCTGACGACGTTCTGATGGAACAGGAATAAATCTTTTTCCGCTGAGATACTGACCTGTAACAGAATTTTCACATTTAAGCAGTTCATCAGGAGTACCTGCAAATACAATTTCTCCGCCGTTCACACCTGCACCCGGTCCTATATCAACAATATAATCAGATGAAAGCATTGTATCGCTGTCGTGTTCAACCACAATAAGAGTATTTCCGATATCACGAAGTTTTTTAAGTGTAGCAATCAGCTTGTCATTGTCACGCTGATGAAGCCCTATACTTGGCTCATCAAGAATATAGAGTACCCCCATAAGTGATGAACCAATCTGAGTTGCAAGACGTATCCTCTGACTTTCGCCTCCTGAAAGAGTACCTGACGGACGGGAAAGACTTAAATATTCAAGACCTACGCTTTTAAGAAATCCAAGACGTTCCTTTATTTCCTTTATAATTCTTCCGCCAATCATTTTTTCATGTCCTGAAAGATTAAGATTTTCAAAGAAATCAAGCATATCAGTAACAGATTTATGGCAGAGCTGACTTATATTTATATCCCCGACAGTAACAGCAAGTGATTCCTTTTTAAGACGTTCACCATTGCAGGCGGAACATATTTCCTCTGTCATACATAAAGATATTTCATCTTTGGAATAATTACTGTTTGTATCATGGTAACGGCGTTCAAGATTGTTTATAACACCCTCAAATGCTAAATACCTCACTCCTCCGCCAAAGCTTTCAATTATTTTAAGTTCAAGCCTTTCTCCATTAGTGCCGTAAAGAAACTTGTCAAGTATTCCATCAGGCAAATCCTTTACAGGAATATCAAGTGAAATATTATACTTTTCAGCTATACCATTATAATACATCATAGCAATTGATTTATCATCAAGAGTATTCCAGCCTGAAGCTTTTATAGCCCCCTGTCTTATGCTTAAATTTTTATCAGGAACAATTACATCAGGATTGATTTTCTCAAATATTCCAAGACCTGTACATTTTTCACAAGCTCCGAAAGGATTATTGAATGAAAACATTCTTGGAGTAAGTTCCGGCATACTTATATTATGTTCAGGGCAGGCATAATTTGATGAAAATATAAGCTGTTCACCGCCTATAACATCAACTATAAGCAGACCGTCAGATTCATTAAGAGCTGTTTCAATGCTGTCAGAAAGCCTTGAATTCATTTCATCTTTTATAACAAGTCTGTCAACAACTATTTCGATTATATGTTTTTTATTCTTATCAAGTTTTATATCTTCTGAAATATCATATATATTTCCATCAATTCTCACTCTTACATATCCTGAACGCCTGATTTTATCAAGTTCCTTAATATGCTCACCTTTTCTGCCTTTCACAACCGGTGCAAGAATCTGAATTTTAGTACCATTCGGAAGCGATGAAATTCTGTCAGCCATCTGGTCAACACTCTGCTGTTTTATCTCACGACCGCATACAGGACAGTGAGGAATACCAATTCTTGCATAAAGCAATCTTAAATAATCATAAATTTCTGTAACAGTTCCAACAGTTGAACGGGGATTTTTTGAAGTAGTTTTCTGGTCAATTGATATAGCGGGAGAAAGTCCTTCAATACTGTCAACATCAGGCTTATCCATCTGTCCTAAAAACTGCCTTGCATATGATGAAAGGCTTTCCACATATCTTCTCTGACCGTCAGCATAGATTGTATCAAATGCAAGAGATGACTTTCCTGAACCTGAAAGTCCTGTCATAACGACAAACTTATCTCTTGGAATTTCAAGATTTATATTCTTGAGATTATGCTCTCTTGCACCCTTTATAACAATTTTATCTGTCATTTTTATTTACTCCCGTTCTTTAATTCATTGATTCTGTCACGAAGGAAAAGAGCGTGCTCAAAATCAAGCATTTCAGCAGAATTTTTCATATCAGCTGTAAGCTTTTCAATAAGCTTCATCTTTTCATCTTCTGACATTTTTTTATTATCTGATTTTTCAGGTATATCTTCCTTAGATGTAATTTCTATTATATCTCTTATATCTTTTCTGACAGTCTGAGGAATTATACCGTGTTTCTCATTATATTCCTGCTGAATTGCCCTTCTTCTTGCAGTTTCGGTTATAGCACGTTCCATAGAACCTGTAACAACATCTGCATACATTATAACTTTTCCGTCAGCATTTCTTGCAGCACGTCCTGCTGTCTGTATGAGAGATGTTTCACTTCTTAAAAATCCCTCCTTATCAGCATCGAGTATGGCAACAAGTGAAACTTCAGGAATATCAAGACCCTCACGAAGCAAATTTATTCCGACAAGCACATCAAATTCACCTTTTCGCAAATCTCTTATTATTTTCATACGTTCAAGTGTATCCGTATCGCTATGCATATATCTGACTTTTATACCTGTATTTTCAAGATAAGCCGTTAAATCCTCTGCCATTTTCTTTGTAAGCGTAGTAACAAGCACACGTTCATTTTTTGGACTGCGGATATTTATTTCAGAAATAAGGTCTTCAATCTGTCCCTCAACGGGCTTTACAATAATTTCAGGGTCAGTAAGTCCTGTAGGACGGATAACCTGCTCCGCAATCTGAGCAGATTTATCCTTTTCAAATTGTGACGGAGTAGCACTTACAAATATCACCTGATTTATGTGACTGTAAAATTCATCAAAATTAAGCGGACGGTTATCAAATGCACTCGGAAGCCTGAAACCATATTTTACAAGAGTTTCCTTTCTTGCTCTGTCACCTGCATACATTGCTCTTATCTGTGGAATTGTAACATGACTTTCATCAATAAACAAAAGAAAATCATCAGGAAAATGGTCAAGCAATGTCATGGGAATACTTCCTGCGTGACGGCCGGAAAGAATACGGGAATAATTCTCAATTCCTGAACAAAATCCGGTTTCCCTGAGCATTTCCATATCATAATGAGTACGCTGTGCAATTCTCTGAGCCTCAATAAGCTGATTATTATTCTGAAAATATTCAATTCTCTCAGCAAGTTCCTCATCAATATCCTTAAGTGCATTTTCAAGACGTTCGCCTTTTACAATATAATGAGATGCAGGATAAACCGCATAATATGAAACAGTGGCTTTAACTTTCCCTGTGATATGATTTATTTCACATATACGGTCAATTTCATCACCGAAAAATTCAACTCTTACAGCGGTATCGGTTGAATTGGCAGGAAAAATTTCAACAACATCTCCTCTTACACGAAATTTATTTCTTTTAAAGCTGATATCATTTCTTTCATACTGAATCCTTACAAGTTCATCTGTAAGCTGTTCTCTTGATTTTTTCATGCCCTGTCTTACCGACACAATCATTGAACGGTAATCTTCAGGGCTTCCAAGAGAATATATACATGAAACACTTGCAACAATTATTACATCTCGTCTTTCGGCAAGTGCAGATGTAGCGGAATGGCGGAGCTTATCGATTTCATCGTTTACAGATGAATCCTTTTCAATAAAACTGTCAGTGCTTGGAATATATGCTTCAGGCTGATAATAGTCATAATATGAAACAAAATATTCAACAGCATTTTCAGGAAAAAATTCTTTAAATTCCGAACACAGCTGTCCTGCAAGTGTTTTATTGTGAGCAAGTACAAGCGTTGGCTTATTAACCTGCTGAATAATATTTGCCATTGTAAAAGTTTTTCCTGAACCCGTAACACCAAGAAGTGTCTGTTCCTTAAAACCTTTTCTTATGCCGTCAACAAGGTTTTCAACAGCATGAGTCTGGTCGCCTGAAAGCTGATAATCCGAAACAAGTTTAAATCTGTCCATAAAATCTCCAAAAAACAATATATAATAAAATATAGTATAACCTTATCTTAACAATATAATTATACACCTTATAATATAAGCTGTCAATTTATAATAATTGATTGACAATTAAATCCTTATATGATACTATGGAATACACTGGATATGATTTATGTTAAAAATGCACAAAAAATTATGTAAAGACATGTAATATATTACAAACTTAAATTTTTATAAAAAATTATGCAACTTTTGGTATCGTTATAAAGTTAATATTATATACTGAAAAAATTTTATAA
>CAYRPZ010000106.1:0-5202 GCA_964426275.1 uncultured Ruminococcus sp.
ACATTGTCTAATCCATAACCGTGATTTTCACCTTTTTTGCTCACAATGCGCCCGTCAAGCTTCTTTACACTGCCAATGTATAAATTTGACATAGATATGTGCAGTACTCCGGCATTATATTTAATATCCAAGCTGACATTTGAATTATTTACGGCATTCTCCAACGCATTATCAAGCAGATTTCCTAAAATAATATTTACGTCATATATATTTATTTCAAGATTTTCCGGTATTGCAACAGACACCTCCAATTTAAGCGATTTATTCATATACTTTTCAGCATAAAAATTCAAAATCCCATCAAAAGCATCATTCCCTGTACTATATATATTTTGTGCATTTATAATTTCATCATTTATCTGATATAAATAGTCTTTTGCCTGCTCAATTTTATTTTTAGTGAGCAAATCGTTTATCTCCCTTATATGATGCTTCATATCGTGCCTTATTGTTCGAATTTTTCTGTTGTTATCAATATCACTTCTTATCTGCTGTTCATATATATTCATCTGCTGTTTCAATTCCAAATTTTCTCTCTCATACGAAAATCGTTCCAACATTGACATATAAAAAATATACATCATAATATTGAAAAATAATACGATGACGCAGATTGCTATCACTGCAATTCTTGAAGCCAACATTTCTTTATATACTATGTAGAGCGCACCAATACTTAGCAAAGCCGAAATCAACAGCAAATACCATTGTCCCGATAAATCCATCTTCCCTTTTATCTTAAAGATATTCTTAATTCCTATCACAACTGCATAAAACAGCATAACAGAAATAAAAGAACTGACAATTTCATAATTATGGGAATCCGGCGATTCATAAAGTAAAAAAGAAGCCAATAAGTCTATTACAAACATAATTCCATAAATCATTATGCCAAGCAACAGCTTCTTTCGAATTTCCCCGACAAAGCCCATAGATATAAATAATACGCCTGAAATTGTAACTATCAAATTAACCATCACATTATGAAACACCAGATAACTTGACAATGTAATAACATAAGTTATAACGCAATTCACAATATTTTTCTTTAAAGAATTTGTTTCTAAAAACACTTTAAAATATTCCATAATTACAAATATTCTTATAAATTCTGTAACGCTTGAAACAATAATATCTTCAAGTTGCGTCATCCGTTACCCCTCCACATTTGTTGTATTCTATCATTTTTATGCCAAAAGCGTCTTTGAATTTTCTCCCAATATTAATAACACGGTCATTATCCATTACGCAAGAATCCTTTTTATACATTTTAATATGTCTCAAATTAATTACAAATGACTGCGCAACCATTACAAAGCTGAACGGAAGACTATCCGCAAGCTCTTTCATTTTTCCGACAAACATTTTCTCTGTTCCATCACAACATATTATTTTTATGTGTCTCCTGTCACTTTCAAAATAAACTATGTCTCCATAATGAATTTTATTTTTTATTCTGTTATACTCATACACAAAATACCTGTTATCCTGCTCATCAAGCTCCAGCAGTTTTCCTACATTTTTAATTACCTTTTCCTTCTCTATCGGTTTTACAATAAAATCATATGGGTGAACCTTAAACAGCTCCATAGCGTAATTTGTTTTTGATGAAACGTAAATGATATGCATAGCCTCATTCTTAATATCTTCGCGGATATACTCACCAACATTAATTCCATTTTTACCCGGCATTTCTATATCAAGAAACAAAATGTCCACTTTTACTTTTGCAGGAACATCCCTCATAAAATCCTCTGCACTGTACCAAATATTTATCCGAACATCAAAACCTGATATTTTAAAATAATCAGTTAAAATTTTTTCCAACTCCGAACAGGTTGATATCTCATCATCACATATACCTATCTGATATGCCATTTCTCTTCTCCTCTTTTACCTGTGATGCCTACAGAATACACTAAAAATATCATCATCGCCACAATCAAAACTATTTTTACCGCAATTCCTGCAAATAAGCCTAGGCTTCCGCCTAATGCTGCCAAAAACGCTACAACCGGAACAAAGAAAAGTGTTTTAAGCTTTAATGAGCACAATAATGTAATTACCAATGTAACCATAGAAACTGACATTTTAAAAACAATATCAATTAAAATGTACTGCCATATCCTTATCCCTGCAAACACCGAGCCTGTTTCCTTTTCCATAAATTTCAGGCTCACAACCGGCGCATTCAAATATTTAAATTCATACATTTGATGCAATTCATAATAATCCGCGCCAAGCAGAATTACAATCAGAAAAAACACCGACACAAAAATTATCCAAAACTTTTTAACAAACGTCTTTCTTACACCCCATTTAGAGCTTCTTAACAATTTAATAAAACCAGACTGCAATTCATCCTGATAATATCCTGCTCCCAGTACTACAACAATCAGCACCATAATAATCATAATTCCTATTTCCCGTACAGCAGAATTATTTCCAAACATTTCATTGTATCCCCTGTCTGACATTGCATAGATAGTGATACCTGTCCGGTCTTTAATTTCATTTTTGCGATTGCAGACCTCCTCATATTCTTCAAGAATTTTCTCCATCTCTGCAACCTCTGATGAAATCCGGCTGATTTTTCGTATATTTTCCTGAGCTTCTTCTTGTTCATTAATCAAAGTTTTCAATTCAATTATTTCATTGTTTCTGCTTTCAATTGTATTACGGTACTCATCTAAATAATTTTCAAAGCTTTCCCAGTTTTCTCCGCCATATTCATTATAGGTATCATCCATAAGGAGCTGTCTTTCAGGAAACGTCACCCTTGTTTCCCTTATCAAAAACATTTCCACTAACATCAGTACAATTATCAGCAAAATCTTTTTCTTGCGAATGTAAATCTTATATAATTCCAGTCCTAAAAAGCCACAATGCGCACAGATTTTTCCGTTTAACATTTGAATACGGTCTGCTAATTTTCCAAATCTTGCTTTTGAAACCGGACGCCTGTATTTATATGCTACAGCTGAGCCCAGAGAAAATATTACATACAGTACAAACGCCACTGCAAGCATCACTTTCAATGACGAAACTGCCTCACCGAACAGATTTATATTTTGATAATTTCTGTAATAAGTTGAGAAATCAAGAATTTTAAAAATATTTATATTAGCTAAAATAATGTTTACGGAATTATTCTGTGCTAATACTGACAGCTGATATTCAGCAAAAAATATCGTTCCTGCTGTAACAATAGAAACATATTTGTTTCTGATAATGTTAAACAATGTATTTGCAAGCAATGTTAAAACGCTTACTTCCACACTGTTTTCTACAATATTCAAGAAAATAAATTCTAAAATTGTAATTTTAAATGTACAATCCTTAAATAGCATTGAACTTTGTATCGGACTAAAGAAGTCCGGAAATCCGCACCATAACCCTGACAATATCATAATGATTACATTAAATATTACCGTAAATATGAAAGCCATTGCTGTGTATAATATATTTCTTTTGAATGATAATAAAAATCTGCCATTTCTTGTGCTGTATGAAAAAATAATCTCGCCGTTTTCATATTCCTTCTGCGAATCAAACAAGCAATATAACATAATAAGAAACACAAACACAGATATGACCGCCATATATGTAATATATCTGTCAAAGCCTGATGTGTTGGTGGCTACAGGCTGTACGCCAACCATGTTGTGATAATCGTTATATGTTTTCTCAATATTTTCAGCAACAAATTTATCGTTTGAAAACACTGAAAAATCCTTTGTCCTTTCAGCGTTTTCTAAGATATTATTTATGTAATCGCTGTAACCGTCAATGTATGATGTATATTCTTCTCTGTCAGAATTTAAATTTGAATCTATGCTCTCATTCTGCATATTAGAAACATAAAAACAAAGTGCACATAAGCAAAGAGAAAATATTGCAACACAGATTGTTTTTTTATTTAATGTCCTTTTAATGAAAATCATTTTTCCGCCTTTAATATTCAATTCCAGTATTTATAATATTTGTGTCTATCAATTTATTTTCAATAGGACAGTAAGCAATACTTCTTCCATCCTTACCAAATACAGCACTAATTACCCTGTCTTTGCCAATATATACAGGCATCAAAAATTGATTTTCTTCTGAATATACCTTTGAAACAATTTCATTATCTTTTACAATTCCGACAAATACATCTGTATCCTGTTTATACGAACCATTTGAGAAATTATACGCATAAAAGCTTCCGTCCACGCACGCTAGAAATCCAAGCATTGTGTCCTCATCAGAATTATAAATTTTCTCTGCTTCCTTCGTATCAATATTATTTACATAAATTCCATCAAATGATTTCCAATAAACTATTGTATTTTCATTTTCCAAAGAATACGAACACACCTTTTCAGCCACTAAATCAGCAGTCTGCTCCTTTACATTAAAAGCAAACAATTTTGATTCAAAAAAACCGTCACTGTTTGCCTGTCTGAAATAAATGAATCCCTCTGCGACTTTCAAATCAAATATTTTTGCATTATTATCTTCATAAGAATAAATTGTATTTACTGTTTTATTTTTCAAATCGTAAATTTTTAATTCTGAATTGTTCTTTTTATCACTGTTACCGATTGATTCAGAATAAATAATATATTTGTCAGTAACCGCATACGAATAATATTCATTAGAATTATCAGGCGCTTTACCTAATTTACAAATCATTTCATGCTCAGAGCCGTTAGCCGAAAGCCTTCTCAGAGCGCACTCATAATTATTTGATTCATAGTCAATATAATAAACATATCCATCATAAAAATTCAGACTGCCACTGACAACAGAGCCGACATAAGAATTACAATCAGTCGGAACATTATCTAATGAATGGGAACAGTTTATTTTTGAGCATAAAACTGTGACTTCGTCGGAGCTTTTATCTATGTAGGAAATGAATTTTTCAGAGCCGTTTTTCCCAGACAAAATATAATAACCATTTTCACTTTCGGCAACATCACTTGTCTGTGATAAAAAGCCATTAGCATTGCTGTAATTATTTATAATAATATCGTTATTTTTCCTGCCGCAGGAAAGTAATGTCAGACACATAATTATAAGTAAAGAACATAATAAACATTTTTTCATTGATAAATCTCCTAATTGTCAAAATGGCAGTTCACACTAACCATTTATGTATGTTTGGAATTTATCACATTTGGATATATTTTTTTCATCAACGTCACAACTTACATA
>CAYRPZ010000107.1:0-4925 GCA_964426275.1 uncultured Ruminococcus sp.
CAGGTTTTATATTGCTTGTTTCAAGATAATACCAGAAATATCCTCTTTCAAGAACTGATTTATAAATTGAGAAAGCATCAGTTGTAGTTTCAGCGGAATGCTGTAAAATTTCCGGAACAACATCTTCAGTAAGCTGACAGGAAAACCTAAAAACTTTTGTATCTGTTTTACTGCATGATGATGGGAAAATCTTTGCGGCATTATCAAGCCTGTTCCAGTTTTTTTCGCCTGACATACTGAATTTATTCCTCCTTTTTATCAAGAAAATTATTTATATATTCATAGCATTTTTTTACAATTTCAAAATTTTGAGGGAGAGTTATAAATCCATGAAGGGAATCCTCTACACATAAAATCTGAACATTATTTCCATATTGTTTAAGTTTTTCACCATATGCAGCACCTTCATCATGAAGCAGGTCATATTGGGCAGTTATTATAAGTGTGTCAGGCTGACATACAGGATTGTTGTGAAGCAGGGGAGCAAGTAGAGGATTATTTCTGTCTGAATCTGAATTTATATACAGTTCCATGTATCCGCACATTCTTTCAGAAGTAAGAAAATAATCCTTTCCATACATTTTTACAGACTGAAACGGTGATAGTTCATCATGTCTGTTATAAGTCACAGGATAAAGCAGAATCTGGGAATCCGGCTTGAAAATTCCTCTTTCATGTGCAAGCAGACTTATACACGCACATAGGTTTGCCCCTGCACTGTCACCCATAAGAATAAGTTTTTCTGCATTTATATTACAGCCTTCTGAATGCAGTGCAATTCTTTCAGCAACGCTGTAGCACTGTTCAAGAGCATATGGAAATTTTACTTCCGGAGAAAGACTATAGTCTGCCGATATGACTCTTAGTCCTGTTTTCCGGCATATATTGGAGCAGGTTTCCGAATAGCTTTCATTATCGCCTGTAACCCAGCCTCCGCCATGAATAAACAGTATTATATCATTGTTTTTCATATCATCAGGACAGAAAATTCTTATGGGTACATTATTTATTATGCTGTCAGCAAAAATATATCCGTCATTTATATCAGGGCTGAATTGGTGGGCAAGTTTCCACATATTTCGTATAGTGTGATATTTGTTTCTGACATCAATATTTACGAATGATATTGCCTTGACTGCTTTTAAAACAGCTTTACTTACTGCCACAAAAATTCCTCCAAATTAAAAAAGTCTGTAATATTAATTATAACATACTTAATATTATAGTCAAGTAGTACTGAAAGTAAATATCAGGATAAAAACTTATTCTGATACAGATTTCGGGAAATATAATTTATTTGCTATGGACAAATTTAAATTTGCATGGTATAATAATATTAAATTCATTTAACGAGGTTTTTTATATGCGAGTTATTACCGGAAAAGCAAAGGGACGAAAATTAAAAACCCTTGAGGGAAATGATGTCCGCCCGACAACTGATAAAGTAAAGGAAGCTGTCTTTTCAGCAATTCAGTTTGAAATTGAAGGTGCAAGGGTTATTGATTTATTTTCGGGAAGCGGTCAGATGGGAATAGAAGCTCTCAGCAGGGGAGCGGATTATGCGGTTTTTACTGATATCTCAAAACGTTCTCTTGATGTTACACGTGAAAATCTTGAAAGTACAGGATTTTTACAGCAGTCAAGGCTTATAAATACAGATGGTATTGAATTTATAAAAAATACTGCTGAAAAATTTGATATAGCAATACTTGACCCGCCTTACAGGCATGGACTTATTGAAAAGACTCTTTCGTATCTTGTAAAAATTATGAATGATAATGGTATAATAATATGTGAACATGAAAAAGAACTGGAACTTGATGAGTGTGACAGACTGAATATCCGGAAAAAATACAGTTACGGCAAGATTTCAGTTACACTTTTTTCAGTCAGCAGGGAGGAATAAAGCTGTGAGGAGAATTGCGGTATGCCCCGGAAGCTTTGACCCTGTAACTCTTGGTCATATTGATATTTTCAGACGTGCATCAAAACTTTTTGACAGAGTGATTGTTCTTGTATCTGTAAATCCTTCAAAATCTCCTAGTTTTACTCCAATTGAAAGAATACAGATGATAGAAACCGTTATTGCGAATATGACTGATACTGATAATATTGTTATAGATATTCTTGACGGTTTGCTTGCAGATTATGTAAAACATATCGGTGCATGTGCAATTGTAAAGGGACTGCGTGCAGTCAGTGACTTTGAATATGAGTTCCAGATGGCTCTTGCCAACAGAAAACTTTATCCTGAAGCTGAAACTGTATTTCTGACAACAAGCACTGAATATATGTATCTGAGTTCAAGTGTTGTAAAGCAGATTGCAAGCTTCGGCGGAGATATAAGTTCATTTGTACCCGAATGTATACTTGATGATATTGAAAGACGAATCGGAAAAAATTAAATAAATATTATATTAAGGAGGCTTTATAGCAATGAGTGACATTGATAAAATTCTTGATGAAATAGATGAAGTTATTGATAAAGGAACAGCTGTTCCGCTTGCTTCACACAAGCTGGTAATTGATGGTGACAGACTCAAGGATTTAATATATGATATGCGTGAAAATCTTCCTGCCGAGTTGAAAAAATCAAGGTCAATAGTTGATGAGTGTGAGAGAATAAAGAAAGATGCCGAATTTCGTGCTGAAGAAATTATAAGGGAAGCTGAAGAACGTGCAAGAAATATTGTTGATGAACATGAAATTTCCAAACAGGCAAAACAGAAAGCATATGACCTTCTTATGCAGGCACAGAACAAGGCTAATGATATAAGACATGCGGCAGAAGTTTATATGGACAATATGCTTTCGGATACAGAAAATTATTTTGAAGACAGTCTTCAGAAAGTAAAACGTACAAAACAGCAGATTATGAATGTAAAAAAATAATTTATAAAGTTAATAGAAAATTAACAAATTAAGGCTGAATTTATAGTATAATGAAATACGCAAAGGGGCGTACTGAATCTGTCGGTACGTCCCTTTAACTTTTTAAGTGTAAAAACTCAGGAGGATTTGAAAAAATATGGATAAAATAGATGCAATGCTTATAACACTGCTCCAGGAAAATGCGAGGTATCCTTTAAAGCTTCTTGCTTCAAAAGTATTCCTTTCAACTCCGGCAGTTTCGGCAAGAATTGACAAACTTGAAAAACAGGGAATAATTCTCGGATATAGTACATCAGTTGACAAGCAGAAATTAGGATATCATATAACTGCATTTATAAGTCTTGAAATTTCCGCTAATCAGAAATCAGAATTTTATCCTTTTATAGAGGAATGCCCGAATGTTCTTGAATGCAACTGTGTTACAGGAAGTTATTCCATGCTTATCAAGGTGGCATTTCCAAGTACTCAGGAGCTTGATTTGTTTATAGGACAGCTTCAGCATTTCGGCAATACTTCAACTCAGATAGTATTTTCAACACCCGTTCCGCCAAGAGAAATAAAGGTTGAATAAGAATTTTACAGTAAAAAAATCAGGAAATATCCGGATAACAGTTATTTCCTGATATAATTTCATTTCATCTGAACTGATTTATGCTTTCATTATAGCTGTATCCGATTTTTGCAAGTTTTTCTGTAATTTCAGATGCATTTAAGTCTTCTGAATTACACAGGGAATTAAAATCGCTGTATTTGTCACGAAGCATCATATTGATACAGCTTAAAAGCATTACAGGGTCGTTCGGAATATTCATAGAAACACCTCCTTTTGTCAGTGAACAGGCTGTATAACAATTCCTTGTTTTCCGAGTTCTTCAAAACGTTCTTCAACGGTTTTTCTTGAGTATGAAGTTATATTTTCTTCTTTGGCAGGGTCACTGAAATAATAATATTTGCTGTCATATCCGATAAGTACAAGACAGTGTTCAGGCGAAATCCATGTAAATTCCCTGTCACTGTCAATTATATGCCATTTAGTGCCTTCTTTTGATGGCTGCATATCTATTGTAGCCCAGAAAATCACAGGAATATCATTTAGGATATACTGTTTTATAATCTGCTGCATATCCATACCGCTTATGTCATTTGCAGTATATAATTCAGTACTGTAATTATCGAGAGCTTTTTTTATAACAGGAGCATAACAGCCAAGACTATGTTCATCATAGGGGTCACCTATAAAATATTCATTTGGGTCAGCAGCATATATAATTTCATTGTCGCCTCTGCCTTCTGAATAAATATCTTTTTGGGGCAGATATTCATTGATAAATTCATTAATGGTAATATCAATTCCGAGATAGTTAAGCACCATGACTGTGCTTACTGCTTCACAGCCTGTCGGATATTCCTCCCCCTGAAAGATATGCGGAAAGTTGCTTATCATATAACTCCATGGGATATCAGAGCCATTGAATTCAAATTGCTGATATAACAGAACATTATCATCATCTTCTGTCTGGTCTTCCTCATATGTGTCATTGCTGTTGTGGGAGATATTATTATTTGCCGGAGAAATTTCATTATTATAATGATTATTATATATGTAAGGCTCGGCAAACATAATAACAGCTGACGCAAAGAATATGCCAAACAAATTAAAAAGAAATTTTTTCAATATTTACATACACCTTCTGATAAAAAATATACTCTGATTATTATAGCATAAATTTAATGAAAAGAAAAGCTGTAATTTAAAGAAAATAAAATTATGAATATGCAATATAAAAATTTATTAAAATGCTTGACAAATAATATATCGTTGTGTTATAATAAATAACGTTAATAAAAGCCGGTGTGATGGAATTGGCAGACGTGCGGGACTCAAAATCCCGTGGTGGCGACACCGTGCGGGTTCGACCCCCGCCACCGGCATTGTCATTAAAAAGCTGTAAGACATAATATCTTACAGCTTTTTTTAATATAAATCCTCTGTTTCGGTAGTTTCTTCCTGAGTCCATGAGGGAACTTCAGTT
>CAYRPZ010000108.1:0-4893 GCA_964426275.1 uncultured Ruminococcus sp.
ATTGTCGGAAAATATGGCATGCCTGTACAGACACTGCTGAAAAAGGCATCTTCGCTTGATATAAAAACAATATGCCCGCTTCACGGACCTGTCCTTACAGGTGACCTTTCACATTATATTGAATGCTATAAAACATGGAGCAGTTATGAACCGGAAGAAAAAGGCGTATTCATTGCATATGCATCAATTCATGGAAATACTGCAAAAGCATCATTACAGCTTGCTGATATGATTAAATCAAAAGGTGAAAAAGTTGTAACCTGCGATCTGACCAAATGCAGGGGCGATGTTTCCGGAGCAGTTGAAGATGCATTCCGCTATGACAGAATGATTGTCGCATCATCTACTTATGACGGCGGAATTTTCCCTGTTATGGAAGATTTTCTCTCACATCTCAAATCAAAGGCTTATCAGAAGCGTACTGTTGCAGTCATGGAAAACGGTTCATGGGCTCCATTGTCAGGAAAACTTATGAAGGCATATTTTGAAGGCATGAAAGATATTAATATTCTTGATACTTCGGTAACAATAAAATCAACTGTAAAAGCTGATACCGTAACTGCAATGCAGGCTCTTGCCGAAAATATCTGCAAATAATTCAAAAAAATAAAATGCTGTTATTCTCAAATTCTGAATAACAGCATTTTTTTATCCGGATATTCTTAATTTATGCATTTTGTCATTTCAATTTTCTCTGCTCTGACAAGTGCTGTATCTATATGATTACAAAAGTTTTCAATGCCTACCATTTCGATAAATCCAGCCTTTGTCATAGCTTTCATAGGCTGTTCATTAACATGGGAAAATACTACCTGAATATTATGGCGTTCACATTTTTTAATTATTTTTCTGAGAGTTTCAATGCCTGTCGCATCAATTGCAGGAACATTTCTCATTCTGATGACAAGAACATCTATTGAAGTATCAAATACAACAGACATAAATTTTTCTGATGCAGCAAAAAATATAGGACCGTTTATTTCAAATACCTTTGTATTGTCAGGAACCTTTTTGAGAGCGATATTATCAGGGTCATTCTCCTCATCTTCACTCATATACACCCAGCCGTGAACATCTGTTACATCGGACATACGCTTCATAAAGAGAAGTGATGCAAGCACAAGTCCCACGCATATTGCAACAACCAAATCATATGCAACTGTAAGTACAAGAGTTACAAAAAGTACAGCTGTATCACTTTTCGGTGCAGTCTTTACTGTATTTACAATAGTTCTCCAGCCGCTCATATTGTATGCAACCTGAAAAAGCACAGCTGCAATTGCAGGCATAGGAATAAGCTTTGCATAAGGCATTAAAATAAGGAGTATAAGCAGTACAACGACTGAATGAACCATTCCGGCAACAGGTGTACGTCCTCCGTTCTTTATATTTGCGGCAGTTCTTGCAATAGCACCTGTAGCAGGAATTCCTCCGAAAAGAGCAGATGCAATATTTCCTCCGCCCTGTGCAATAAGTTCCATATTTGAACGATGCTTTGAACCTGTCATACCGTCAGACACAACGCATGAAAGCAGTGATTCAATAGCGGCAAGTACTGCAATTGTAACAGCATCAGGGAAAAGTTCTTTTATCTGTGAAAGATTAAATACCGGCATATGAAATTGCGGTGCTGAAGCTGAAATTTCATAGAGGTCGCCTATAGTATTTACATTGAGGTCAGCAAGATTTACTGCCAGTGAACATACAACAACCGCAATCAATGAAGCGGGAATTTTCTGAAGTTTCTTAGGCCATAAAATTAAAATTGCAAGTGCAAGCATACCGATTAAAAACGCCTGAAGATTAAAAGTAGAAATACATTCAAATACCTGTTTAAGCTTGTCAATTGTTTCAACAGGTGATTCATTAAAGGTAAGCCCCATAAAATCCTTAATCTGACCTATAAGAATGGTAATGGCTATTCCAAAAGTAAAGCCTGTAGTTATAGTGCTTGGTATATATTTAATGAGTGTTCCCAGACGGCAGAAACCCATAATAAGCAGTATAATTCCTGCCATTACAGTAGCTGTTGTCAAACCGTCCATACCTTTTTCAGCGACTATTCCGGCAACTATTGTTGCGAATGCAGCTGTAGGACCTGCAATCTGCACACGGCTTCCGCCAAGAAAAGACACTACAAATCCGGCAGTAATTGCAGTATAAAGTCCCTGTTCGGGGTTTACACCTGAAGCAAGTGCAAGTGCAATTGACAAAGGCAGTGCGATTACTGCAACTATGACACCTGATATCAAATCCCTGACAAACTGCTCTTTTGAATAGTTTTTCATTACAGAAAACAATTTTGGTTTAAGTTTTTCTCTTTGTTCTGTTAAATTTCCATTTTCCATATTTTTCATCATTCCTTCTACTTATATTAACACAACAAAAGCTATTATATCATTAAATTTTACAATATTCAATAGGCAGGAAGATTTTTATTTATTTATACAAATCCCGCTGATATCAGACACATAATTGTGTAAACTTTTCAGTCAAACAAAAAAAGCGTGCAGGATATAAAATCCGCACACTTTTATAATTCAATCAAAAATATTTTTTTACAGCAAAAGCTGTCATTCAAATATCAGATAACACGTCTTGCAAATACCACTGTACGCATACCATCAAATCCTCTGCATGTCTGAAGTGTTATTATATCCTGATTGAAAGCTGCTTCCATACCAGTATTATAATATTCATATTTCTTTACAAGAGAATTATGTTCATCTAATTTTGACTGGGTGTCAAGATTTATGTACATATCGTCCCAGTAAGGGAAGTCAGAGCCTTCAAGTCCGAAAATATCACAACAGGCATATACTTCATACAATCTCTGCTCTGTAAGTGTATTTATCTCAATATATGGCTGACGGTCACGGAAACTTGAATTAGCATATTTTGTAATTCCTGCGAACATTGAACCATTCGCCATATTATGCCCGTACATTATGGAATTTGAACCGCCTGTATTCTCAAGCGTACAATGGCAGTCCAGCACTATAGAACCGTTCTGACTTTCTGTATCATTCCATGCATGGCTTAAATAGTAATCATTGTCCTCATATTTATGAAGAATAGGATAATCAACAGATGTTCCGGGAATATATATCCAGCCGACTACATCACTGTTTATTTCATGGTATTCTTTAACATTCTCAAGGCTTGATATAAATGTATAGTCCATTTTAGTTGTAGTTTCGGCAGGAGTAGTTTCAGGAGCTGTTGTAACTACTGAGGTGGTAACTTTTGTTTCAGAGGTTTCATAAAAAGAAGATTCAGAAACTTTTGTTGCTATTACAAGTGAAACATCTTCATCTTTCTCAGGCATCTGGATATAAGCACAAATTCCGGCATAAACACATATCATTGCAGCCGTAATAAATTTTATGCTTCGTATTTCACTTTTATTTCTGACATTTTTCTCTGAATCGGTTTCATTTTTTTCTTTCATAAATAAAAATATCTCCTCTCATTTTTATATATTCTACACTCAACAACTTTAAACTTCTTTATTTTTCATTATATCATATATGACTGATAATTGCAATTATTTTTCAAAAATAACTATATAAATGTCCAGTAAAGGTTCATAGAATTACCGTACAAGACTGTATATCTTTTAATTTTGAGCCTGAATTTTTGTTTTGAAGTCAGAACCTGAAGGCTTGATTTTATCAAGTGCCAGATTGTATATATCAGATGAAACAGCTTCAATTTCACTGTATCTTCTGCAATTTTCACTTATACGGCTTAATTTCATAAGCGAGGCGGAAAAAGGAAGACGGGATTTTTTCTTCATACAGCTTAAAATTTCAATTCCTCTGTGATTCATGGCAAGTATTCTGCAATAAGGAGGAAATATATCAAGGTCAGATTTTCTCACTCCGGCAACAGAATTCAAAATAATTCTTCTTATCCTTGACATTGTATATCTTTTATTCTTTATCATGTTTACAAGATTTTCAAGTGATGTTGCATTTGCCGATGAAATTATACGGTTTTCAAGTCCATGAGCCACATCAGGAACATCTGAAATAATATTTCTGGCTGAAGTTCTGAGCTTATACAATATAATTCTTTCAAGGTTTCCGATATCGGCAATACTGTTGTTGTGAATATTATTTCTGATTACATCAGCTGAAAATTCGGGGACAAGGGGGTAAATTTCATTGGCACAGCCTGAAAGGATTTTATCTCTTATATATGATGCACTGGCATAAATCCCCGACACTTCAGATGTATCATGACCTGCTGAATTTCTTGAAACAGTAAAAGGCTTTATATCCGAGCTGAAAAAATCAAGAGCCTTGATATATTCAACCGCTAAAACATTATTGGGCTTGCTTAAAATATCAGATATTTCATCACTGTAATATTTTCTGACAAGAAGTGCAGATGCTGACGGATATGACATTCCATTTTCAAGCATGGATTTAAGTTCAGGCATTTGCGAACATATTCTGCTTATTTGGGCAGATTTTTTTAATTTTTCAATATCTCCTGTTTCACTTCCGAATGAGATTTCATCAACACAGCCTGCGGAATCAAGAAGATATACCGCACCTCTTGCAAAATTTTCAGCACCTGAAACAGCATACGGGAAAGGAAGTTCGATTACAAGGTCTGCACCGCATTCAACAGCGGTTTTCGCCCGTGAGAACTTATCTATAAGTGCTGTATCGCCACGCTGTACAAAATTCCCGCTCATAACAGATATGATATGTGTTGCACCGTTTTCACGAGTTTTGTTTACATGGTATAAATGACCGTTATGGAATGGATTGTATTCACAAATTATTCCTGATATTTTCAGATTTATCACCTCCGAAATATATTTTTTGGATATATTATTATAAAATATAAATTATCTTTTGTCAATACAAACATTCAGCA
>CAYRPZ010000109.1:0-4747 GCA_964426275.1 uncultured Ruminococcus sp.
CTTAAATCTTATACCATGAAAAACACGTTGCAAAGATAGAGCGATTTCGCTGACTACGGTGTAACAACTGCTATGACATACGGTGAGAATGCACTCGAATGTTATCATCTTCAGCTTAAATTTATGCAGTGCATAATTCCTAATATGGCAGGTGCAGTTGATTTTAATACAGAAAGAATTGTTTCAGGAGTATGGCTCGGTATGGCAGCTATGTCAAATGTAACACCTGCACCATATCATGTTTGTGCTGTAAGTGCTGTTGCTCCTACACCTGAAAACAAGAATGCATGGTTTCATACTCATGGTCTTAACAGATGTGGCTTCTGTGAATTTGAAATTATTAACGGCGACAAGGAACGTGCTGATAACTATGTAAATATGCTTGTTTCACTGACCGGAAAACTTATATACGAAAAGAATTTTCCAGATGAAAAAAAATCTGTTAAATTCAATGAGTTTTCAGAAAGCAATAATGATTTATATGCTGTATGGCTTGACTGGAGAAAAGCTGTTGAATATTACAGTGAAGATGCGGCAGGAGGAAAAACTGACCGTCAGGATAATACACATAATATGTTTGTTTCATCTCTTTTTGCATATATATCTGAAAAAGATGCTGAATCAGAAAAAGTTACTGACTGGAATGATGTTCCGGCTGAAAAATTAAAAAATGCACTTTGGAATGTTCCGGCAGAGGAAAATATGAGAGTTGCACAGCTCGCAAGAGAAAGAATAGGTTTTCTCCGTGATGGAATAATGCTTAACAAAGATGCAAGAGTTCTTGTTAAATTATGCCTTCCTTTTGAAAGAAACGGTGAAAAGGCTATGGAATATGTATGGATTAATCTGCATAAAATCGATAATCAAAAAATCTATGGAATAGTTGAAACTCAGCCTGTATTTGTAGCATCAGTGAAAAAAGATGAGCCGATAAGCGTTGAAATTTCAGCTCTTGCTGACTGGATTCTTTATGCAGGAAATCAGATTGTTACACCCGATACTGCATACATTATAGTTGAACAGCTTGTTGCATATCAGAATGCAAGAAAATCAGGAAAAAGTGTTGCTGAAGCTGATAGTGAAAGTGCGGCTGAAACAATGTCAGCTGATAATATAGGAAATATTGATGACCTTATAAGTCAGATGGACTGATATCATGTCATAATAGGATAGATTATGAAAAAATTGTTTTTTTATTTGATATCGGCGAAATATATTGACAATTATTGATTGTTTTGATATAATAATTTAATAGATTATAAAACCGGAGCTGTTTTTTTTATGAAAGAATTATTTGGCTATATCAAAAATAAAGATTTCAAGGCACTTTTTGCTGAACCGACTACTAACCTTTTTATTCAGATGTTCAGATATCTTTTTGTTGGCGGAGGTGCATTTATTGTTGACTGGGGTTCTCTCGCTCTGTTCAAGTTTATCGGATTTAATCTCTATGTGTCAACAGCACTTGCATTTGTCCTTGGTCTTGTTGCAAACTACATACTTTCAAAGGCTTTTGTATTCAAAGCAGAAAAGTCAAGCGTGGGAAATACTGCTGAATTTATAATTTATGGAGTTATAGGTGTTATTGGTCTTGGACTTACTGAACTTCTTATGTTTATACTTTCAGAAAAAATAGGTATTCATTTTCTGATTTCAAAAATTATTGCAGCTGCAATTGTTCTGGTGTGGAATTTTGTTGCCAGAAAGCTTATTTTATACAGAGGTGATTCAAATTGAAGAAAAAAGTAATTATAATTGGTGCAGGTCCTGCCGGAATAACTGCCGGATATGAACTGCTTAAGAGAAAACCTGATGAATATGATGTAAGTATTTATGAGGAAACTGATGCAATAGGCGGTATTTCAAAAACCGTTACATATAACGGAAACAGAATGGATATAGGGGGTCACCGATTTTTTTCAAAAGATGAAAGAGTTATGAAATGGTGGAATGAGGTTATGCCTCGTCAGGGAAAACCATCATTTGATGATTTGGAACTCGGACGTGAAAAAAAACTTGCTCCGGGTGGTCCTGACCCTGAAAAAACTGACAAGGTTATGCTCGTAAGAAACAGAGTTTCACGAATTTATTATCAGCATAAATTCTTTGATTATCCTGTAAGCCTTAAAAAGCAGACTCTTGTGAATATGGGATTTTCTACTACTATGAAAGCAGGATTTAGCTATCTTAAATCTACTGTGAGCAAGCTTGAGGAAACTTCCCTTGAAAATTTCTATATAAACCGTTTCGGAAGAAAGCTTTATTCAATGTTCTTTGAAGGCTATACCGAAAAACTCTGGGGCAGACATCCAAGAGAAATTTCTGCTGACTGGGGCTCACAGCGTGTAAAAGGTCTTTCCATTTCTGCTGTTATCAAGGATATGTTTTCAAAAATCGGTCCTAAAAAGGAAAACAGAAAAGTTGAAACTTCTCTTATCGAAGAATTTTATTATCCGAAACTCGGTCCGGGACAGCTTTGGGAAACTGCTCTTGATAAGTTTGTTAAAATGGGCGGAAAGGTTTTCATTAAATGTCAGGTTACAAATATAAATACTGACGGCAATGGAAAAATAAACAGTATTACAATAAACAATAACGGCAGTGTGACAAATGTCGAAGGTGATATTTTCATTTCTTCAATGCCTGTAAAGGATTTAATCAGCGGTATGAATGGTGTGCCTGAAAATATCTATAATATTGCAAAAGGTCTTCCTTACAGAGATTTTGTTACAGTCGGACTTCTTGTTGACAAGCTTAATCTTAAAAATGAAACTGATATAAAAACTCTCGGAAATATTGTTCCTGACTGCTGGATTTATGTTCAGGACGTAGGTGTTAAGCTCGGAAGAATACAGATTTTCAATAACTGGTCGCCATATATGGTAAAAGATGCGAGAAATACTGTATGGATTGGACTTGAATATTTCTGTGCTGAAGGCGACAGCTTCTGGAATATGAGTGACAAGGAATGTATTGATATGGCTGTCAAGGAACTTATTTCAATGGGAGTTATTAATTCTGCTTCAGATGTAAAGGATTCTCACCGTGAAAAGATTAAAAAGGCATATCCTGCATATTTTGATACATATGCTGAAATCGATAAGGTTATTGATTATCTTAATAAATTTGATAACCTTTACTGTGTAGGAAGAAACGGACAGCACAGATATAATAATATGGACCATTCAATGGCTACATCTTTTGAAACTGTAAATAATATTATAAATGGTGTTAAGTCAAAGGATAATATCTGGAGTGTAAATACAGATAAGGAATATCATGAAACAAAATCAAATTGATTTAATTACAGCGTGATTTCAGACAATGGGCGGATTTTTTTCCGCCCGTTTGTTGTATAATAAAAAATATAAGGAGAATTTTATATTATGTTACAGATTGGCTGTCATCTTTCCGCTTCAAAAGGCTATGAGAATATGGCAAATGATGCAATCAGCATTGGTGCAAATGTTTTTCAGTTCTTTACAAGAAATCCAAGAGGCGGAAAGGCTAAGGATATCAATACCAATGACGTTGAAAAATTTAAGAAAATTGCTAAGTCCAATGATTTCGGAATTATTCTTGCACACGCACCTTTTACCATGAATCCTTGTGCATCTGATAAAAGCAAGAGAGATTTTGCAGAAATGATATTTAAAGATGATTTGAAACGTATGGAATATACTCCATATAATTATTACAATTTTCATCCCGGAAGTCATGTCGGTCAAGGAATAGATAAGGGTATTGAACTTATATCTGAAATGCTCTGCCGCTGCCTTTCTGAAAATCAGTCAACAACTGTTCTGCTTGAAACTATGGCAGGAAAAGGTTCTGAAGTAGGCGGAAGATTTGAAGAAATACGTTCCATAATTGATAAAACAAATCTGAAAAATAAACTTGGTGTATGCCTTGATACCTGTCATATTTTTGATGCGGGATATGATATTGTTAATAATACTGAAAAGGTTTTTGAGGAATTTGACAGGATTATTGGTCTTGACAAACTTAAAGCAATTCATCTGAATGACAGTAAAAATCCCCTCGGAAGTCATAAGGACAGACATGAGAAAATTGGAAAGGGATATATCGGAGTTGAAACATTTAAAAATATTATAAATCTCCCATATCTTAAAAATATTCCCTTTTATCTTGAAACTCCTTATGATATCCTTGATGGATATGCTCAGGAAATTAAACTTCTTAAATCTTTTTATAAGGAGTAATCTGAAATTATGAAAATAGCTGTAATAGGTTCAGGTGCAATGGGGTGTCTTTACAGTGGGCTTTTATCAGCCGAAAATGAAGTAACTGTTATATGCAGTAATGAAAGTACTGCTGAATTTATAAATAAAAATGGTATTTCAATAACTGAATCTGATAATTCTGTTGTAAAATCTTATCCGTGTGCTGTTATTTCCGGTGAATATAATCAAAAATCTGAACTTGTAATAATATTTGTAAAGGCTTATGATACAAAATCGGCAATTGAAGAAAATCAATATCTTGTCAGCAATTCAGAGTATGTTATGACACTTCAGAACGGTATCGGAAACGATAAAATTATTTCTGAATATATAGATAAAAGCAGAATTTTAATCGGTACAAGCGAACATAACAGCACATTAAAGAATAAAGGTACTGTATGTCATGGCGGAAACGGAATTACCGTTATTGGAAACATTGAGGACAACTTTGATGTTCTTGAAAATATAAAAGTTAATTTTATAAAATGCGGTATTGAAACAAT
>CAYRPZ010000110.1:0-4717 GCA_964426275.1 uncultured Ruminococcus sp.
TGATAATATTACACATATAAAAGGAAAAGCATTTTTGAATTTGTTGTTTCTTTCAGTGTTGGTATTCTGCTGGGATAATGAAAACATATAATTTTCTGCTTCTTTGGCAAGAAGTTTTGCAGGAATATCACTCATATGAGGTTTAAGGTAAAATATTGCCTTTTCAAAATAGATACTGTCCGGATTATTGATTTCAACAACTTTTCTGCTTACACCTTTAATCATAATAAAAACGCTCCTTATAATAAGTTAATTATATGATTGGCAGCATAAGTAAATATATTCATTTTGAGGAATTATTTTCAATATATTCTTTTAGTTCAGTTACAAGAAATAGCGAGCCGAATACAGCAACAGCTTTATTTTCATCAGAAGCTTTTTTTACAGCGAAATCATATCCGTTTTTATAATTCATTGAATAAGTCGGAATATTTTCAAACATTTCAGCAAGTTCATCAGCTTTTATATTTTCATCAAGGAATCCGTCAACACATACTATTTCAGAAATATTTGATGGTGTTCTGAAATCTCCTTCAATAGCTTCTGCAATCATTTCATAATCTTTGCGTTTAAGGATACCGAGGACGGCAATAACAGGCGATTTAATTTTAGATGTAACAGCAAAAAGGGCATTCACACCATCTAAATTATGACTTCCATCAAGTATGACAAGAGGATTTTTGCTGATAATTTCAGTTCTTCCTGCAATCTGAACTTCTGCAAGTGATTTTTTTATATCATTATAACTGATTGAAAAACCTTTATTATTGAGTTGATTTATACATTCAATTGATGTACAGGCATTTTGAATTTGATGCATACCATTCATTTTTATAAAATAGTTCTGATTTTTATATATGAAATGACTTCCGTCTATATTCATATTAATTGCAGAAAGGTCGGCTTCCTTTGGAATTATCAGTTCAGAGTGCATATATTGCGCTATTTCAGAAACTTTTTTTATACATTCATTACAGTTGCCCATTGATAGTATATTTGGAACATTCTGTTTTATAATACCGGCTTTTTGCCTTGCGATTTTCTGAATTGTATTTCCAAGAATTGTTTCATGGTCATATGAAACTGAAGTTATAACAGTTACCAGTGGATTTTTTATAATATTTGTTGCATCGAGCAGTCCTCCAAGACCTGTTTCAAGAAAAACAATATCACATTTTTCCTCAAGCCAGTAAAGCAGAGCAATTGCAAAAGTTATTTCAAACTGAGAATAATGAGCATCTGAGATGGCGGATTTAACTTTTTCACATATATCGGCGACTTTTTGCTTGGGAATATTATGATTATTAATTCTTATTCTGTCTTCATAACATTTAATAAAGGGAGATGTAAACTGTCCGGTTTTATATCCTGCATTAATAGCAGCATTTGAACAAAGTTCAACAACAGAGCCTTTGCCATTAGTACCTGCAACATGAACGAATCGGAGTTTATTCTGAGGATTCTCCAAATGTCTGAGAAGTTCAGCAATTCTTGAAAGGTCAGTTACTTTTTTGCCGAGATGACTGAATCCTGATATAAAATCCATAGCCTGATAATAGTTCATTTATTATGTTCCTCCTGAAATAAAACACCCCCGCATATTTCAGCGGAGGCATTTTTTATATAAAATATGCAATTAAAATCAGTTTTTAAATTAATAACCGTTCTTAGCAGGGTCAAGGTCTGTAACAACCTTGATAACATACTTGATAATCTGACCGAGGTCCTGAACATCAAGTGTACCTGAAGGAATAACATCACCGTTGAGTTTGCCCTGAGCAGTGATATCAGCATCACCAACAAGCTTTACAATATATTTCTTGAGCTGTGTAACATCACGAACGTCAACAAAACCGTCATCGTTTACGTCGCCCCAGATAATCTTTGATGTGTCACCAGGTTCAGTTGAAACAGTTGTTGAATCTCCGTCGTCGTCACTTGTTGAAGGAGTAGTTGTTGTTTCGCCACCTGAAATTGTTGTAATATCAGTCTGTGTTGTAGTATCAACTGAAGCAGTTGTTGTAGGAGCTTCTGTAGTTGTTACCTCAGGATTGTTAGGGTTCTCAGTAGCTGTAACAGTAGGAGCAACATCTTCGAGATAGCTTACTGTCCAAGCGAGAGGAGCATTCCAGTTGATTGTAACTTCGTTTGTTGACCATGATTCAATATTGTCGAGGTAGCAAGTCTGAGGAGCAATTGTTCCAACCTTGTAGCCCATACCCTTAATCCATGGATCCTGCATAGCTGAGTTAGGACCGCCTGAAAGAACACCGGCAGGAGCCATTGGGAATGACTTGTCAAGCTGATATGACCAGAATCTGTGGTGAGGATATGTTGTAGCATGTTCACCGTAACCAGTTACATATGACTGTTCAAGTGGGTTACGTCCAAGGATATAGTCCATAGCAGTTGAAACACCATTGATGTACTGAATATCTTTTGTAATGTCATAAGCATAAGCCATAACGATACAGTTATTGACAACAAATGAGTTTGAACCCCATTCATAACCTGTGATAGTACCGTCATATGACTTGTCTGTATATGAAGCTGACTGATAAGGAATACCGAAGCCCTGTTCATTTTCCTTGTCAACATATGTCTGAGCGATTGAAACTACGCTGTCTTCAACAGTTTTCTTTTCGTCAGCAGAGAGCATGTCGCTGTTGAGGAGAAGTGTAAGAGTACCAAGACCAGCTGTACAGCCCCAGTTGAATGAACTGAATGAACCGCTGTTTTCACCGCCGTCAAGGTTGTTTGTAAGTTTGAATGCATCTTTGTAGCTCTTGAGGTCTGTGTAGTATGTATCCTCGCCTGTAGCTGCAAAGAGTTCGCAAGCTGCCCAGTAGAAGTCATCGGAGAGTTCTGTATCACCATAAGCTCCGCCGCCTCTGTCCTGAGTCATTGAAGCGAGTTCATTAGGATTAGCTTTTGCAGCAGAATATGCTTTCTTAGCTGCTGTAAGACATTTATCTGCATATGCTGAATCAATGTCTTTCCAGAGTCTGTATGACTGAGCTGCAGTAGCTGCAACGTTGAGTGTAGCTGCTGTTGAAACAGGCTTAACTATACGGATAAGGGTATCTTCGCTTGGTCTTACAGCAAGAGCAGTCCACTTGTAGTCATGTATCTTATGGTAAACCATGCCGTCATCTCTCTGCATCTTGAGGAAGAAGTCCATTTCAACTCTTGTTTCATCAAGGAGGTCAGGATAACCGTTTCCTGATTCAGGAATCTTGATATCTCCGCCATCGTCCAACTTTGTAGTATCACCGGCAAGAACAGCTCTTTCATAAATATTATTAAGAGTCCATACTGAAATACCGCCGTTAACAACGTATTTACCATGGTCGCCGGCATCGTACCAACCGCCTGTTACATCGATTGAACCGTTGCTCTTGTCAACGTCTGAACCGTCTGACTTATAGTCGTCTTTCCATTCATTCTGAATATAAGCAACATCAGGGTTATGACCTGCCTTTGCAGCAAGAGCAGATGCATCACCACTTGTGATATACTGGGAATCAAGGTCAACACCTGAACGGTTGAGGTAGTAGTAGTTCATTGCGTTTGTGAAAAGACCGTCATAAATCCAGTCACCGATATTGAAAGGAAGGCTTTCTTTTCCTCCGCATACTACTTTGTAATCTGTACCTTCAGCATCTGTAAGGTCTGAGAAGTCAGCAACCTGAACAAACATACCTGAATCTTTATCATCTATTGTAGCACCTGTTGTACCTGTGTAAACAACGTTTCCGTTGCTGTCAACAACAGTAAATTCCTGAGAAGCTGCATCTGCAGAATCAACAACGACTGTAGCCTGCTTCTGGAGATTCTTATAATAACCAACCTGGTTTACTTCAACGCCTGTGATTTCATAATCACCGCTGTCAACGTAGTCATCAGTATCACGTGATTTATTGATAAGTGACATATTATCAAATACAATTGTTGTGCCTGCTGAGAAACAGCCGCCTGATGTCCACTGACCGTCACCTCCGAGATGGAAAGCCCATTCAGCAACTTCCAAATCCTGTGTAGGTGAGAAAGTGCAGTTCATAGTATATTTAACATTAGCCTGAACAGGAATACAATCCCACTTTTCTCCAAAGTCAGATGAACTTGTGTTTCCGTTGTGCCAAACTTCAACATCGCCATCGAGGTTTCCGATTTTTGTATAGAATTTACCTGCCTTGTCAGCTGTAAGTTCAAATGAAATTTCATATGTATCTGAAGCTCTCATTACAAGACCTCTGTGACGGAACTGGCAGTCCCATCTGTCTTCACCGCCGTTTGAAGCTCCGCCTGGATTGACGATTGTAGCCTTGTAGACACCGTCAACAATTTCAAATGTCATTTCGCCAGGTGTTGATTCACAAACGTGCCAAGGAAGTCCCTTTGTGTCAAATGTTGTTTCGCCGAGGAGCTGTCCTGCTGAAGCTGAAACCGGAGCAGCAACTGAAGCTGCAGTCAGACAGAGGGCAAGAACCTTAGCGGCATTTTTCTTTGCAATACCCATGTTTATCGTTCCTCCTAAAAAATTTAAAAAATTTAAAAAATATCTTAATTATATAATGAGAAATAATACAGACGGCAATGACAAAACATCTGTATATCATAAAGCAGAATATAATATTTCATAATATTATACCACTTTCCTCACGCTTTTGACACTTTAATTATAATATATTGAAAAAATTTTGTAAATAGGATTTTG
>CAYRPZ010000111.1:0-4657 GCA_964426275.1 uncultured Ruminococcus sp.
ATTTTTTCTGTATCTGTATTTTTATCTGCAAGATGAAGTGCAATATTTCCATAAACCGAGGCATTTTCAATTCCTGATATAACCTCTGTATCGAATATATTCGCAAGTGTACGGCATATTATTTCATTTCCACTATCTCTGCCTGTCATACATATTCTGCTGAAATTCTTTTCGGAAATACGGCTGAGTTTTTCCGCAGATGATGCATATTTGAATGCGATGCTTTCATAAAGACATCTTATCATTTCACTTACATTTCTTGGAACATACTGACCTGTATTACGGCAGTAATCCTGTACTGCAATCGGGATATTTTTATCTTGGCAGAATATTTCATCATCAGTATTTACAAAACACCTTAAAGGTTCAGATGAAACTGCTGTGTTTTCAAGTTTTGAATAATTGCAGGAAATATTTCTCTCAGTAAAGCATTTTATAGTTCTGTCAATAATATTTATGCCGTTTTCATGACAGAATACCAGAAACTTTTTATTATAGACTCCTGCGTTTGATATTCCTGCTTCATATGCTCCTCTGCTTATAACAGGCTTGTCTGTACATATACATATTTTAGTATCATTACTGCTGTCTATGATAAGTGAACTGTCATATTTTTCAAGTATAACAGAACAGCCTGAAAGATATGAACCGGAAACTTTTACATTTATTGGATTACATTTTAGTTCTTCACATATGCTGTCTGACAGTGCTGAATAATTCTCATAGACAATATCAGGAAATATATTTCTTTTAAATCTGAGCATTGATATAATTTTTCCTGACCAGTCGTATTTCTCACAGTTTATCAGCTGAGATGAAAATGCACTTGTATATTCAGCTGATTTGTCACCTGTAAGAATATATTTTATAAGGTCAGGTAGCATAAGGAAAACAGATGCATTTTCAAGTATGTATGGTCTTACATCGTTTTCCGACATAAGCTGAACCATTGGAGAAAATCTACAGATATCATATCCTGTAATGCTGAAAAGGTCATTTCTTTTTATAAATCTCAGAACCTTGTCTGTAATATTTTCTGTTCTTATATCCTCATAGCTGAACGGGTTATGCATAATATATCCATATTTGTCAAGAAGTCCGTATTCCATTGCGGTTGCGGATATGCCTATGCTTTCAGGCTCTCCGTTCAGTTCCTTTAATGTCTTTGAGATACTCTTTTTTATATTTGAAACAAGTGCGGGCAGGTCACGATATTTATGTCCTGAAATCATTGCAGGATAACTTCTGAATCTGTATATTTCTTTAAATTCACAGCTGTTTTCAACGGTATTATATGTACAGAGTACCGCTCTGCACAATGAATCTGTTATATCAAAATAAAGAATTTTTCTGAAATCCATAAATATATAATCCTTTCATAAAACTCAAGATTAAATTTTTATGCATTACAGGGAAATCTCCCACAAATAAGAATTTCCTGTAAATCTAATATATAAAGTCAGCTTATAAAAGTATTCTTTCGTCACAGTATTCACATTCAAGTATATCGCCGTTTCCTATAAAGCTTTTTTCAAGGTAATTTTCATATGTTGTTATACATTTAGGATTTTTACAGCATACACCTTTTCTTGTTTTCCCGTGAAGCAGTTCTGACGGTGACTGATTTTCAAGCATTGTTATTATAAGAGCCATTCTTACATACATACCGTATTTAGCCTGTCTGAAATACATGGCTCTCGGGTCTTCATCAACTTCAACCGATATTTCATCTACTCTTGGTAGCGGGTGCATAACTATAAGGTCGGCAGATGCCTTTTTCATTTTCTTCTTATCAAGAACATACGTATCTTTCTGAGCAGCATATTCTGTTTCGCTTGCAAATCTTTCACGCTGAATTCTTGTCATATAAAGTACATCAAGTTCACTTATTGCCTCATCAAGGGAAAATACTTCTTTAAATTTACAGCTGTTTGCATTGAGTACATCTTTTATATATGACGGAAGTCTGAGCTCATTGGTTGAAATCAGGACGAATTCATTTCCCTCATAGCATGATAGAGCCTTGCATAATGAATGTACCGTCCTGCCGTTGATAAGATCACCGCAAAGACCTATTTTAAGATGGTCAAGTCTGCCTTTTTCTTCTTTCAGTGTCAGCAGGTCAGTGAGAGTTTGTGTCGGGTGAAGATGTCCTCCGTCACCTGCATTTATTACAGGACAGTCAGCACTGAGTGCAGCAGCTTTTGCTGAACCTGCAAGAGGATTTCTTATAATCATTATATCAGCATAATTGCTGACAATTTTTGTAGTATCCTTGAGATTTTCACCTTTTGCAACAGATGAATTTGCAGGATTGTCAAATCCGATTATATTTCCGCCAAGCCTTATCATAGCAGTCTGAAATGACATCTGTGTTCTTGTAGACGGTTCATAGAAAAGCGTCGCCATAATTTTACCGTTGCAGGCACCATTGTAACGCTGTGGATTATGACATATATCCTGACCAAGTTCAATTACCCTGTTCCACCATGAAACAGGATAATCGTTAAGGTCTATAAGATGCTGATAATGAGAATTCATTTTTAAATTCCTCCGTTTTTTATATTGAAAATCACATAATTTTTGTTCCGTTGGCTGTCATTCTGAATTTCAGTCCGAGATATTCAGCCGCTTTTCTGCATAATAACATTCTGTCAAGGAATATTTCAAAATACTCCATAACCGATGATATTTCCGTATCAATTGTAAGGTCGAGAATTATAGAATATTTATCTTCACTGAAATGAAGGTGTGAATGTTCAACCGCATAATTTACTCTGTCATGGATATCAAATGTAAGCAAATCCTTATTTCTTACACGGCTTCTGCGGACATCTGTTTTGTCACCGATTATAAGTGCTGCTGAAATGGGGTCTACAGGCATTGCAGTTGATTCATCATGATTACCTATTGCCGATATTACAGAACATATTTCATCTGCCGGCATATTGATATTGTCAAGCAGGCGAAATGCCATAACAGCTCCGCTCTGTGCATGGTCTATGCGGTTTACAACATTTCCTATATCGTGCATTATTCCTGCAATCTTAGCAAGTTCAATCTGACGTTCGGAATATCCAAGTGTTGAAAGTATCATTCCTGCTGTCTGTGCGACCTTTTCAACATGAGCAAATGAATGTTCAGTGTATCCGAGAGATTCAAGTGTTTTGTCGGCACGTCTTATATATTCCATTATATCGGGATTCTGTTTTATATATTTATAAGTTACAACAGTTGCCATAAAACACCTCCGTATTATTTAAAGTAAACATCATACCATACAAGAAAGATGAATACTGTCCATATTTTTCTGCTGTTATCTTTTTTGCCTTCTTTATGTTCATCAAGCAGGTTCATAAGAAAATCTGTATTGAAGAAATGTTTTGATACATCGCTGAGAAAATGTTCTTTTACAATATTATAATATTTTTCTTCTCTGAGCCATACTCTTATTGGAACAGGAAAACCAAGTTTTTTCTTTGCGGCAGTTTTGGCAGTCTGAGGCGGAGTATCTTTCTTTGCAGCAAGACGCATTGCATATTTTGTTATATATTTTGTATTTTCATCAGTGATTTCATCTCTTGTTACTCTGTATTTTGCAGGTATCTTTTCAGCAAGTGCCATTACTTCCTTGTCAAGGAACGGTACACGGAGTTCAAGAGAATGTGCCATGCTCATCTTGTCGGCTTTAAGGAGAATATCTCCTGTCATCCAAAGATGCAGGTCAAGATACTGCATTTTTGTTACTTCATCTTTATCTGCAACCTTATCATAAAATGGTTTTGTAATGACTGTGGGGTCGGGAGCATTTGTCTTTATTCTAAGGAGGGATTTTCTTTCTTCAGGAGTAAACATATATGCATTTCCAATGAAACGCTCTTCCAAATCCTTTCCTTTTCTCACAAAGAAATTTACGCCCTTATGTGCAGGCATTTTACTGCATATATTTCCTACTGCACGTTTAAATCCTCTTGGAAGTCTGTCATAAGCTGTTCCGTTAGGTTCGCTGTAGACATTGTATCCTCCGAATATTTCGTCTGCACCCTCTCCTGAAAGTACAACTTTAAGTTTTTCAGATGCTATCTGACATACAAAGAAAAGTGCAATTGATGCAGGGTCTGCAAGCGGTTCGTCCATATGGTACTGTATTTTTGAGAGCATACCCCAGTATTCATCAGGTTCAATGACCTTACTGTAATTTTCTTTTCCGATAGCCTCTGAAAATCCTTTTGCCCAACCGATTTCATTATATTTTTCATCTTTTCCGAAACCTACTGTAAATGTTTTGTCAACGTCAGCAATTGCGGCAACATAACTTGAATCAACACCGCTTGAAAGAAAACTTCCTACTTCGACATCGGCAATTTTATGGGCTTCTACTGAATTATGGAATGTATCTGATATTGCATTTACCCAATAATCAAGATTTTTGGAATCGTCAGCTTCAAATTTAATATCCCAGTAACGTTCTTTGGAAAATTTTCCGTCTTTATATATAAAAAAGTGTGCAGGCGGAAGCTTATATACATTTTTAAAGAATGTTTCCTCAGTTGGTGAGTACTGGAATGTAAGATAGTTTTCCAGTGCTGTTTCATTGAGTTCCTTTTTGAAATGAGGGTGAGGGAGAAAACTTTTTATTTCTGAACCAAACATGAAA
>CAYRPZ010000112.1:0-4584 GCA_964426275.1 uncultured Ruminococcus sp.
ACAACAGAAACAACGACTACAGCACCGATAACCACAACTACGAAGACAACAGAAACAACGACTACAACACCGATAACCACAACAACGAAGGCAGCAGATACAACAACTACAGCATCAACAACAACATTATTAACCACTACAGAATCAATAATAACAACAGATTATGATGGTGAAGATACAAATTTAACAACCACAATTGATACCGGAATAACAGTTACAGATGTTACAACAGAAGAAACAACAACAGATGGTGAGGATGAAGATACAAATTTAACAACCACAATTGATACCGGAATAACAGTTACAGATGTTACAACAGAAGAAACAACAACAGATGGTGAGGATGAAGATACAAATTTGACAACCACAATTGATACCGGAATAACGGTTACAGATGTTACAACATTTACGGAAGAAACAGCTTCTACAGAAACAACAACAGATGGTGAGGATGAAGATACAAATTTGACGACCACAATTGATACCGGAATAACAATTACAGATGTTACAACAGAGGAAATAACAACAGTTACAGATGTTACAACAGAAGAAATAACAACATTTACGGAAGAAACAGTTTCTACAGAAGCAACAACAGATGATGAGGATGAAGATACAGTAACATCAGCAACGGAAAGAAAAGTTACAACAACATCATCTAAATTAACAACAACTAAAAATCACACTACAACATCATCAAGTAAATCATCATCAAGTCCGAAAACAGGCGACAATGTGGGCATGATTTTTGCAGTTCTTGCATCATCACTTGCAGTTGCAGTATTTGTATCAAAAAAGAATAAGTAATATCAGATAAATATCTGATTACCAGCAAAATAATAAAGCGTACTGAATCCTAAAGATTCAGTACGCTTTTTATCATTATTTTGAGATTATAAGATTTTTTTCAATTTCCAAATCAGTGATATCAATGCTATTATCATTATTTAAATCGGCATTTTGAGGATTATCAAGTATGAGATTTCCAAGAATATATTTTTTAAGAAATATTACATCAAAGATATTTAAATTTCCGTCATTGTTTATATCGCCCTTTAAATCGGCATCAGATGATTTATAAACTGATTCATACATTGTTTCAGCCCAGAGTTCACGCATTTTGCTGTAGCCCTCAGAGTTTGGGTGAACTCCGTCAGAACTAAGGAGTTCAGGATTGTCATAGAATAGTTTTTCAAAGTCAGGACCTTTTATAACCTCAGGATAATTTGCGTATATTTTGTCAATCATTGCATTATATTCAGAAAGATATGTATTTACTCCGCTTTCAGTAGCATATGGAATTTTTGGAATTACAGGAATTTTACCGCTTTCGATAATTTTCTCTACCATATATGCAGTATTTTCATAATATTTTTCTGCACCTGTTTGATTGCCCCAGCTGTCATTAGTACCATATGCAATGCTTACATATTTTCCGCAGAACTGTTCGAGCCATCTATCAATATTATTTCGTCCGTCAGTGCTGAAAATTCCTCCTATACCGCCATTTTCCTGAACAGGAAAATATCTGCTGTCAATTTGATTTATAAGCTCTGCAAATCCTGTTCCATAGCAGTTCATCATGCCTCCTGCGGTAATGGAATCTCCGAAGAAAATCCAACTGTCAGATATTCCGTCAGAAACATCATGAATATCAAAGTTTATGCTTACAGAGCCATCTGCCTTATTGTCACATTCATATATATTAATTCTTATCCAGTTATAGCCTTTCATATCAATTATATGTTGTCTTGAATGGCAGGTATTTTCTGTTACGGTTTCAGCAATAATCCAGTTTTCTTCAGGATATGCACCACCCTCTGCATCATTTACTTCAATTGTATAAGATGTAGGCACAGAATTTGGGCTGTAATATGGGACTACAGTATAATCATAGTTTCCGGTGGCATTGTACCATACAGCTATGACTTTTTCACGCTGTTCTTCCGGAACTGCTGAAAGGTCATATGCAAGGTATGAGGGGGAACTGTCTGTCCAGAATGAATAATAAAATGCGTCATTTGCAAATGATGCTGACTGGCTGTTTTTTGAATAAACAGGACAGTCACGGCTTATGATAGGATTTGCAGTGATATCTGCATATACGGGCTGACTTGTGGAATTTAAAAGAATACATGAATAAATTGCAGAAACTGCCATAAAAGATATTGTTAATTTTTTCAACATAATAATTCACCTCTGATTTTATAATATCATATTGGAATTATTTTATCAATAAAAACTTGAAATAATTTTATTAATTAAGTATAATATATCAAGGGGTATTTTATGGAATGGATTTTTTATATATTCAATATAGTTTCAATGGGTGTAAGCATATGCTGGCTTTTTATGAGAGCAAACAGGGACAGAAAGACATATTTTTTTATGATATGTCAGTTTTTTATAATAATATGGTCATCAGCAAAACTGATACAGCTTGAAACGGTAACACTTCATCAGTTTTTTATAAGTTACTGTATAGGAAATTTTGCTATATGCTTTACAGGAAGTGTATGGCTTATATTTTCAAGGCTTTATATTGGCAGGAAACTTTCAGCAGGAAATATTGTATTTCCGATAATATCACTTATGAATTATATAATTTTTCTTACAAATAATTCACATCATCTTTATTATACTGAATTTTCGCAGGAAAGAGTAGGAAAAGGAATATTTTTCTATGAGAATATAGCTTATACATATATATGTATGTTTGCAGGAATGATAAATATATTCAGAAAACTTTTAAAGGAGAAAAATAAGCATACAGGTCAGACATTTCTGCTGATAGGTACAGTTCTTCTGCCAGTTATTGCAAATATAACATATGTATGCAAAGTATTCGGTGATAGTGTTGATATTACACCGCTTACATTCGGATTTTCAAGTATAATGATACTTATATCAATCTACAGATATGGGTTTCTTAATGTAAATGCCCTTGCATTTGAAAAGGTGATTGAAAGCATTTCAGATGGTGTTTTCATATTCAATTCAAAAGGCATAATAACATATTCAAATATTTCCGCAGAAAATATGCTTTCTGATACTGAAACAATTGCAGATATTGAAAAATATGAAGGACTTGACAATATTTCAGAGCGTTTTTGTGAAACAGATATTTTTTCAGATGAAAGGCATCTTCATATAAAGAGATATAATTATTTCGGGAATGATGGGGATTTGATAACATCTGCGTTTATAATTACAGATACTGAAAGATATTATGAACTGATAGAGCGTACAGAAGAACTTTCACTTGCAAATGAAAGGCTTGCAGTTGAAAGAGAACGCAACAGAATTGCACAGGAAGTTCATGATACGGCAGGTCATACTCTGACTATGATTAATTCTCTTTCAAGATTGTCTGAAATAGAACTTTCAGCAGGCAGAAATGAAAATGTTATGCAGTATGTACATGAAACATCTCAGATTGCTTCAGAGGGAATCTCACAGCTCAGAAAATCAATCAATAATCTGAAACAGGGAACATATTTCAGCAGTGTTACAGCAAGTGTTGAGGAGCTTGTAGCAGGCATAAGAGAAATTGAAGCTGAATTGTGCATACAAGGTGAGGAGGGAGAAAAACATTCGGTCTTTGCACCTGTTATTTACAGATGTTGCCGTGAAGCAGTTACAAACTGCCTCAGATATGCACAGGCTGAGAGAATTGATATAATACTTAAATTTCTTGAAAATTCTCTGGAAGTGTATATTATTGATAATGGAAAGGGCTGCGATGAAATTAAATTCGGAAACGGTCTTTGCGGAATAAGAGAACGTGTGGCAAGGGCAGGCGGAACAGTCAGACTTTCATCAGCAGTCGGAAATGGTTTCAGCGTTGCCGTAAAATTACCTTTGAAAGGAGTGAATGTATGATAAATGTAGTTATAGCAGATGATGTTCCTATACTGCGTCAGGGACTTAAAGCGGTTCTTGAACAGGACAGTGAAATTAAAGTTACAGGTATGGCTCAGGACGGCATAGAGGCTTTTAGAATATGTGGTGAAAAAAATCCTGATGTGGTGCTTATGGATATGAAAATGCCTGTATATGACGGCGAAACAGGTACAAGAAGGATAAAGGAATCATATCCGCATATAAAAGTACTTGTGCTTACAACTTTTGATGATGAGGAAACAGTGTCAAAAGCAATGTCAGGAGGTGCTGACGGATATATTCTGAAAGAAATGGATAATGACAGAATAATTCAGTCAGTAAAGAGTGTTTACAGTGGAGTGAATGTTTTCGGAGGAAATGTTTATTCATGCATAAGGAAAAAACTTGCAGTTCATCATGAAGTGCAGAAAGATATACCGCTTACAGAGAGAGAAAGGGACATTATTGTACTTATTGCAGAAGGATATGACAATAAGGAAATATCATCAAAGCTTTATCTTGCCGAGGGGACAGTAAGAAATAATATTTCGAGAATGTTGGAAAAACTGTCACTGAAAGACAGAACACAGCTTGCAGTGTTTGCAATAAAAAATAATCTTGTGTAGATTGATTGGATATTATGCTTCATGAAAATATATCTGGCAGATGAATTAAGTCGGAAATTTATAATAAAAATTATGC
>CAYRPZ010000113.1:0-4562 GCA_964426275.1 uncultured Ruminococcus sp.
ACTTTCAAGAGGTGAGGTTCAGGTTATCGGTGCAACGACATTTTCAGAATACCGTAAGTATATCGAAAAGGATTCCGCACTTGAAAGACGTTTTCAGCCTGTAAATGTAAATGAACCTACAATTGACGATACAGTAGAGGTTCTCAAAGGAATAAAGAAATATTATGAGGAATATCATAGAGTAAGGATAAGCGATTATCTCCTCAGAATGTGTGCGGTTCTTTCAGAAAGATATATAAATGACAGATTTCTCCCTGACAAGGCGATTGACCTGCTTGATGAAAGCTGTGCGTGTGCAAGTATCGGAAGCAAAGTGCTTGTTGAATATGATAAGCTGAATAAAAAGCTTGAAACTCTTAAAAATCTTGAAAAGTCAATTGAAGATAATGAAGAACCTGATTTTCAGGCACTTGCTGAAGTAAAGGCTGATATAATCAGAATAAATTCATCAATTGATGAATATTCTGAAAAGCTTAAAGATGTATGTGTAACTGAAGACGATTTGTCAAAGGTTATTGAACTGTGGACAGGTATCCCTGCAAGCAAGGTTGCTGAGAATGAATTTAAAAAGATTGCGAATCTTGAATATAACCTTAAAAAGAGAATTATTGGTCAGAATGAAGCTGTTGAGCTTGTTGCAAAGGCTATAAAGCGTACAAGAGTACAGCTTTCAAAACGCAGAAGACCTGCATCATTTATATTTGTAGGCCCTACAGGTGTAGGAAAAACAGAGCTTGTAAAGGTTCTTTCAGATGAAATGTTTGACGGAACAGATACACTTATAAGACTTGATATGACTGAATTTATGGAAAAGCATACGGTATCAAGAATTATAGGTTCTCCTCCCGGATATGTGGGATATGATGAGGCAGGACAGCTTACTGAAAAAGTAAGACGCAAGCCTTATTCAGTAGTTCTGTTTGATGAAATCGAAAAGGCACACCCTGATGTTATGAATATACTGCTCCAGATTCTTGATGAAGGAAGGGTAAATGATGCACAGGGCAGAAGTGTAAGTTTTGAAAATACTATAATTGTAATGACATCAAATGCAGGTTCAGTTGATAAATCAGGCGGAGTAGGATTTAACAGAACTCAGGACGAAATTTCAAAGGACAGGGCTATAAAGGGACTCAGAGAATTTTTAAGACCTGAATTTATAAGCAGAATTGATGAAATTGTGGTATTCAGAAATCTTTCAAAGTCAGATTATGCTGATATTGCAGGACTTATGCTTGATGAAATGAAAGAACCGCTTTCAGAAAGAAATATCACTCTCACATATGATAAAAAGGCACTTGAGAATATTGCTGAAAAGTCATATGACAAGAAATTCGGTGCAAGAGATATAAGAAAAGTAATCAGAAGTGAGATTGAAGATAAAGTTTCATCAATAATTATCGATAATACGGATAAGGTTATAGAGGAAATATCAGTTTCAGCAGACGGTGAAAATCTGATTGTTGATATTAAAGAATAATACATTGTTTTGATTAAATAAAAGGCTGTTCAATCAGAATTATATTCAAAAAGGAACATTATATGCATATATAATGTTCCTTTTTAATCTTTACTAATTTATAAGTCAGATGAAATAAAGATTTTGTGTAATTTACAGAAGTGAAAAATATTACTTTGTTTTTACTTGAAGTTTTCAAATTAATGTGCTATATTATATTTTATAGGATAAAGCTGAAAATAATATTAAAAAAGGTGATTGATGCTATGAATAAAGTAAAATCATTATTTGAAAAATCTATATGTAAAATTAAGGAGATTAACAGCTTTCGTGATAAAAATTCAGAAAAGTATAAGATGACTAATTTTTTTCTTATGCTGTTTTTTCCTGTGTTTATAGTCAGCATGGCAGAGATAAATCAGGCGAAATCGGTAAGCAAATTTATAATCTTTTTGTCTGAAAAAACTAATATAATGCTTTTTGATGTACTGCTTGCATCAGTAATATTTATAGGATTGATTTTTCTTTTCAGAAAAGGCTGGATAGCCGTAACAATACAAAGTATTGTGTATTTTATGCTAAGCGTCGTTGAATTGTTTAAATACAATACAAATGGAAATCATCTTATTTTAAGTGAAATGAAGCTTTTCAGAAGTGTAAAAAGTCTTAAATCATTTGCATATATAAAAATAACACCATTGCTTGTTATACTTACTCTTATAGTAGCAGCATATATGGTGGCAGTATTTATATTCAATCCGAAACTGAAAATGAAAATGGCAAAGCGTATTATTCCTGCATTTGTCTGCATTTCAGGCTGTACAGTGTTTTTCCTTGTACCGGCAGCCGCACAGCCTGTATATTCATTTTTTAATGTGGATTCAACGTCAGCAGACAATGTTTTCAAGCTGAATGAAAAGTTTGAAAACAACAGTTTTCTTGCATTTATAGTAGAGAATCTTTCAGAAACTATTTCCAATAAAATAGTTGAGCCTGAAATATATTCAGCTGATACAATTGATGATTTGCTTGATGTTGAAGTGGAAAAGGAGCAGAAAGATGATTTTGTAAAGCCAAATATAATAGTTATAATGTCAGAGGCATTTGCAGATTTCAGAAAGTTCGATGAGCTTGAACTTGAAACAGATGCATATGACAGCTTTGATGAAGTTGCAGAGCAGGGATATAAGGGAACAGCAGTTGTTCCGACATTTGCAAGCTTTACAGTAAGAACAGAATTTGAACTGCTTTTCGGATTGCCGGTAAAATCTCTTAATGACCCTAATATGCCTCAAAGAATGTTGCTTGACAGGGAACAGCCTACAATAGTACAGTACTATAAAGACCTTGGATATTCAACGGCATATGTTCACCCGTTTACACGTTCATTTTACAGCAGAGGCAAAGTATATGCAAACTTTGGATTTGACACAATGATATTTGATACTGATTTCACAGTGCCTGTTGAATATGAAGGTACTTATATATCGGATAAAACTGTATTCAATCAGATAAAAAAGCTTGTTGAGGATACTGATGATCCTATATATATTCATACAACAACTATGCAGAATCATCAGCCTTATTCAGAGGGTGACAATACAGAGCAGGAACTTTCAAATTACCTTGACAGAATAAAAATTACATCAGATAACTTAAAAGAACTTACAGAAAGTCTTGCAGAAATTGATGAACCGACTGTACTTCTTATGGTAGGTGACCACTATCCTTCGTTCAAGGCAGAAAACAGCGTTTATAATCAGCTTGATATAAGCGGTGATAACTGCTCAGAAGTTTATGAACAGTCATATGTTATATGGAGTAATTATATAGATGATTATTCATCTCTTGTACCTGATGAGAAAATTTCAACATTCTATCTTCCATATGTTATATATAATATAATAGATGCTCCAAAGAATACATTTATACAGACAATGACAAATAAAATGAAGGAACTGCCGGTTTATTCAACACAGTATGATTCATCAATTCAGAATGATGAGGAACTTGATGTTCTGACATATGACAGGATACTTGGAGATAATATTTCTACAGAGGAAGAATAAGATATATTTGTATTTGCACTGCGGATACTATGATTGTGATATTATGAAAGGTGAGGATAAAATATGATAGAAAAAGGAATGAAAGGTACAGCAATAATAAAGGCTGACAGCACAAATTCTGCCAAAGCTATGGGAAGCGGTTCTCTTGATGTGTTTGCAACTCCTGCTATGGTGGCACTTATGGAGAAATCGGCTGTGAACTGCCTTGAAGGTCATCTTGATGAGGGAATGACAACTGTGGGAACTTTTATAAATACAGAGCATATCTCAGCAACTCCATTAAATATGGAAGTAACTGCCGAAGCTGAAATAACTGATATTAACGGACGTGAAATAATATTCACTGTTACAGCATTAGACAGTGCAGGGATAATCGGAAAGGGAACACACAAGCGTTTCATTGTAAACAGTGAAAAATTTATGAGTAAAACAAATTCTAAAATTTAGTATTGAATAAATGTATTTTTAAGGGTTATACTAATTTCAGCGAGGAATAAATACCTTCCTTAAGATTCCTCACCAGAACATGATATAACCTTGAGAAATTTATTCCGCATGATTTTTCTTACATGGGGTTATGTTCTGAAAACGTGCGGAGAATGGAGATTTTTATGAAAAATAATCAGAACCAGCAGAACAACAACAATCAGAATCAGCAGAACAATCAGAACAATACTAACAATCAGAATAATCAGAATCAGAACGGAAAAAATAACTGCTGCAACGATTAATCATTAAAATATTTCTGTTAAAAATAAAACCGTATGCTGATATTGTCAGTATACGGTTTTTTGACAAATTGTACTTATCACTTTTAGCAAGGATACCCCCACTTCTAAAGTGGCAGATGAATTGCGTCATCACTATTGACAATAAAAAACGATGTGATATACTGAGAATAGTCAAAAAATATGGTTAGATATCATATTACGTTTGCGCCCATACCACGGAGAGCGAAAACCAAGCCGTTGGTATGGAGACTATGAAAGGAGAACGGATTAGCGGTTAGCCATACCGCTATGATAAGGGCTTTT
>CAYRPZ010000114.1:0-4534 GCA_964426275.1 uncultured Ruminococcus sp.
TATTTCAAGAGCCTCCGCTTTTTCTATATCAGATGTATAAGGTTCTGTAATTTCTTCAGCAAGTTTTCTTACACTTTCAGGAATTTCATGTTCAGACTGGGCTGACTGTGCCGGTATGCTGTATACAGGAGTTTCATATAACTGCTGATAATCGGTTTTATTATAATAATTCACAGCGGTTTCATAATCTTTTATGAAATATTCAGCAGTTTCAAGCAATTTTTCACCGGCATTATTTTTTATAAGGATATTTTCAAGTTCATTAAGAAAATTACTGTAATTTTCCGTATTAAGATGTTCAAGAATACCTCTTGCATATTCGGAATCAGAAAGCATATCGGAATAGTAACTCATGCCGACTGAATAATATATACGTTCTGATGACTGAGTATCCTGAACATATTTTATAACTTCTCCGCTCGGCGACATAAGAAATGTATCAGCCTTATTTGTAAGGAACACACGGGACGGCACAAGCAGAAATTCGGGTGTAAGCCTCTGAGGAACTATTACAAGTGATTTTGTATATTCAGAAAGATTGTAATCATCGGGATTTCTGTATTCTATATCATATTTATCCGCAAATTCCCTATCATATCCGCAGGCTGTATATACCGCATTCAAAAATTCAGCAGGATTCAGCTTTTCCATGTTATCTTCCCAACCGTCATAAAAATCTCTGTCATAGCTGTTATTTATATACCATGTATCATCTTCCGGAATATAATCTGTATATGTTCTTGCTTTTAAATTTACCGGTTCTTCAGAATAGCAGTAAAACAATACTGTATTTGAAAAATTTCCTGAAAATCCTCCTGAACCTCCTGATGTGTCGGAAAAATCCCCCAGTTTGCTTAAAAGATATTGTGTAATTCCGTTTGCTGATATCATGCTTTCAAAATATTCCCTGTTTGCTTCAATCTCCGGCTTAGGAACTGCAAACGATATTATTACTGCTGAAAAAATGAATATCAGAGAAGATTTTTTATATGAGCCGTCAAGAATTTTCCTCACATTGCTGTCCTGTTCGGAATCTGCTGTCTGATGACAGTGTATCATTACTGCTGTATAAAATACAAGAAGCAATGCAAGCAAAGGCATTGGAATATTTTCATTTTCCTTTGCAAATATTGCAAGCGGTATAAGCATTATAAGGAATGTAACAAATATCCTGTATCTCACCTGCGTGAAATAATATACAGTTGATGCCGTAAATACACTTATTCCGAGAAATAATGTATATGTATACCTTGCAGAATATTCAACAGCACTCTGAGGACTTAAAAACCATATTATAAAATCTATTCCGTTATCCATTGCACGACCTGATGCCATAAAATAAAGCAATGCGATTATAACCGCAAATCCTCCGAGTATTGAACAGTATCTTCCGACTATACCTTTTTTTGAAAAATAATCATAAAAACTGAATATTCCAAGATTTATTACAAATGCAAGAAGTCCGAAAACCGGCACTAAATCACTATTATATATATACATGAACGAGGTTATTATTGATGTTGAAAGCATAAGCGGAATTATTTTTTCAATGAGCGTTTTTTTCATATGCATATATTCACTCCCTGCTTAATTCCTTTATTTCATATGAACTGTCAATAAACCATAAATTATCAGCAGGCACTGTTTTTTGTGATACAACTGCCATGATATTGTTTCCACTCTGCTCTGCACTGTATATGCTTTCTGACAGTCTGTCAGTATATCTCTGAATAAATATTACATATGTCAATGAGGACTTACCGCTTGAAAATGCATTTTCGGGCAGAGGTATTCCTGCATAGTCAGGAAGTGACGGAATTTTCAAGGCAATAACCCCCAAATCTTCTTCCGACATTATATTATGCTGATTCCATGTCCCGTTTTCATAATAATAAAAATTACATTCTATTCCCTGTCTTATGCAGAAATCCATAAATGAAAGACAGCCTTCCGTTATAATTTCCTTTAAGGCAATATTTCCTGCTGTATCCTCACTGCATTCTGATAAATTGAGAACCACTGACGGACGCACTGACGGCATATTTTCATCAAGCCTTACCATGAGCTTATTCTTTTTGGCAGAAAGTTTCCAGTTTATACGTTTCAGAGGGTCGCCTGCCCTGTATTCCCTGTGCTCATATCCTGGGAATGATGCCATTGAAAACGGTGATTCAGCTGTACTTTCATCTTCATTCTCATCTATAAGCACCGTATCGGAAACTTTCCGGAAAATTGTTCCTGCCGAGCTTAATTCATGCACCTGCGGAGCAATCATTATTTCTTCATAACAGGATATATTCCTGAGTCTGAATGAAAATATATTAAGATAGTCATATATTTCAGCATTTTCAACTGATATGCAGGCACTTCCGCTGTAATGTGCATATATTTTCTTTTCAACGTAAATTTCCTTTTTTATCGGCATCGATACTTTTATAATATTTTCTCTGCTTTGTACAAAATGCGGTGATTCCGCTGTCTTTACAAGTATAAACGGTGCAGGCAGAAAACTTTTTTTAGTAAATTTAAGCGTATAGCTGATTTCATGATTTTTTCTTATATTGCAATCAGTGCATATTATCTCTGCATTTACTCCCTTTCCCGCAAATATTGTAAGTACAATTGATATTATGGGAGTAAATATAAAGAACGCTGTCATAACTGTACCTGATTTTCCGTCAAGGAAAAATGTATATAAAATAAGTATAAAAAGCATTGCTGTATAGCTGAGCAAAGTCTTTAATTTCTTTATCATATAAAAATCACCCCGTTATTCAGCAGGCACAGCAACTTTTTTAAGGATTTCCGATACTGCATTTTCAGATGTTGCATATTTGGTTCTGCCTTTAGGAGAAAGTATTATTCTGTGGGCAAGAACAGCCTCCGCACAGTATTTTACATCATCAGGAGTTACAAACTGCTTTCCGCTTATAAATGCCTCTGCCCTTGATGCTTTATAAAGTGATATGCTTCCTCTCGGACTTACGCCAAGCGATATGAGTTCATTATTTCTTGTACGGTTAGTAATTTCAATTATATATCTTTTAATATTTTCTGATACATGAACGGAATTTGCCTGATTTTTAAGTTCATTGACATCGTCAAGCCTTAAAGCCGGTGAAGATATATTTTTTATCGGATTTCCCGTTTCAGTTCTGTCAAGTATTGAAAGTTCCTCATCGGGAGTGGGATACCCCATTGATATTTTCATAAAAAACCTGTCCATCTGTGCTTCAGGAAGATGATATGTTCCATATGTTTCAACAGGATTCTGAGTAGCAAGAACCATAAACGGCGATGGTATTTTTCTTGTTACTCCGTCAGTTGTCACTTGAAATTCTTCCATAACTTCAAGCAGACTTGACTGTGATTTAGGAGAGGCTCTGTTGATTTCATCGGCAAGCAGGAAATTGCACATTACCGCACCTTCATGATATTCAAATTCATTTTCTGCATTAGGCATTGAAAATCCTATTATATCAGACGGCATAATATCCGGTGTCATCTGTATTCTGTTGAATTTTCCGTCCACTGAACGTGCAAGAGCCGATACAAGCTGAGTTTTTCCGACTCCGGGAACATCTTCTATAAGAATATGCCCTCCGCATATAAGAGCATTTATAATTTTTCTGACTGTATCCTCCTTACCGACAATTACTTTTGAAATGCTGTCAGCAACGGATTTTATTTTTTCATTCATATAAAACAATACTCCTCCCTTATATTTAAATTATTTTTTCACCGCAATATTTTGTTCTGTATTCATTCGGAGTCATTCCTGTCATTTGCTTGAATATGCTTATAAAATGGCTTGCTGAACTGAATGAAAGATAATTGCTTATATCCGCACATGAGTATGATGAATATTTAAGCATATCCTTTGCAGTTTCAATTTTTTTCATACGTATGTACTTACTTATGCAGTATCCTGTTTCTTTTTTGAAAAGAACTGAAAGATATGCAGGAGTTACTTCTGAATATTCACTTAATTCTTCAACTGTTATTCTGCTGTGCAGATTTTTATATATGTAATCCAGACAACGCCTTGTTATCTTTGAATATTTCATATTCCTGCATATTTTTGCAGACTCATTCACAAAATCAAGGACTGCTTTTTCATAAAGTTTTTTAATCTCGCTTTCTGAACTGCATTTATCCATTTCCTGTATATAAAGGTCACTCATTGTATAAGCTGTTGACTGCTGAACTCCGGAAGATATAGCAACCCGTGTTATTATTGCTATTCCCGAAACAAAATGATATCTCAGATTCATAAGCATATTTTCTGAAAGTTTTCCTGTACGGTCAGATGCAAAAAGGTCTGTAAGCGGTTTTATCTTTGTCTTGTCTCCCTGACGTATACATTCATATATTTCAGACTCCTCATCATAAGTATGGTGATTATTTGTATATTCCCTTTGAATAAATGTTTCCTGTGTAAATAATTTTTCTATTGATTTATCCATAAAAAACTATACCTCACTAATGATATACTCAATGAATTTATTTTAACATAATATAATCAGATTGTAAA
>CAYRPZ010000115.1:0-4491 GCA_964426275.1 uncultured Ruminococcus sp.
ATGATATAATAAAATATTATGTGCAATTATTTAGTCAGACAGGGAGTTTTATATATGAATAAAAAGTCAGAATCAAATAATAAAATAACAATGAGAAAGTTTTTTTGTGTTTTCTGTATAATCTTTGCAGGTATTCTTGTTTTAACAGCAGTAAAAGTGATATATGATTCATTTTCAGATATTGCTGAAATTTCTCAGGATTATGATGTAAGTAATGATGAAAGAGCAATTGCTATATCAGAGGAAATATATGAAACTGAAGAAAGCATAAACACAGATAAGAAGGAAAATATTGAATTTGTTAATGTTAAAAAATTAAAGTCGGATATTTATGATGGTGACCTTCTGCTTATAAACAATAAGCGTGAATACAGATATGCTGATACAAAAGATGGGATTGTTTCTGTAATTGACTATAAGAGCAGTTCTTATACATTGCTTGAGGATATATGTCTAAGAGAAGATGTTATTTATGCACTTAACCAAATGATTGATGACTTTTATTTACATAATGAATATAATGATATACCCAGTGACATATATGTAAAAAGCGGATATCGTATGATATACGAACAGGGTATTCTCTATAACAGTGAACTTGAAGAAACAGGGCTTAAATCTTCAAATAAGATTGCAAAGCCCGGAAGCAGTGAACATCATACAGGATATGCACTTGACCTTGGAATTTATGGTGGAGAGTATACAGGAAAAGGTGTTTACAAATGGATAAATGACAGCTGTTACAGATATGGATTTATTATAAGATATAAAGATAATAAATCAGATATAACAGGTTTTCAGTCAGAACCATGGCATTTCAGATATATTGGAATACCTCATGCATATGCTATGGAGGTGAACGGACTTTGTTTTGAAGAATATATAAAGCTTATTAAAAAATTTACCCCTCAAAGACCGTTTACAATAAATGCTGAAATGGGCAGACAGTATCAGGTTTATTATGTAAAGGCACAGGATACTGAAGTTGATATACCTGTTCCAAAGAATTTTGAGTATTCAATATCAGGAAACAATATTGACGGTTTTATAGTAACAGTTGACGGAATATTCAGTCAGAATGGTTGTGATAATATAAATGTATCAGAGAATGAAATAGTTTCATCTTCCGATACAGAGAATATTCCTGTGACAGCTTCAGAAACAGATATATTAGTTTCTGAAAGTGAAATTCAGACAGGAGATTAAATATGAAAAAATACAGAATAGCTTTTGCATTATTTTATGCAGCATTATTTTTTCTTGCTTCATGCGGAACAGATACTGCTGTAGATTATGGAGAAAATGTTCAAAATGATATATCTGATGATACTGCTCAAACATATTATAATTCTGAAACAACAAAAAATGATGCTGCAGAAGTTTCACATATGGAAATCAAGCCAAGAGTTCAGATTTATTCAGAGGATATAGTCAATGACCTTAAGCCTGAAATTGACAGGATAAGCATTATCGGAAGATGCAGCGGAGATATAAAAAGAAAGGCAGATGTATCTGACCTTTACAATATAAATGTACTTCACAGCGGAGTTGTGGGACTTGTCGGAGTGCCGGCAGAGATTAAATTTGCTGATGATATTGAAAATCCACAAATTGTATTTCATTATAATAAAAATGAACTCAGAGGAATACCGGAGGAAAATCTTATATTCCTTTATTATGATGAAAATTCGGAAACATATGACGAAATATCTGATATCAGTGTTGATACAGACAGATGTACTGTATCTGTAAAAGCGGACAGACAGGGAGTATATATGCTTGCGGATATTTATCAGTGGAGAAGTGCATGGGGAATTGATGCATCTGAATATGAATATGAGATAGACAAGACTGATTTCATATCAGACTGGGAGCGTGAATGTGATACAGGAGATATAATGAAGATAGCTGATACTGAATGGGCAGTCGAAAATGCACCTTATTTTTGGGTTTATACAGCACAGCAGCTTGCCGGAGTGGTTTATTATGTAAATGCGATTGCAGGAAATAATGAGGAAGTTTATATTTATCTTAATAATGATATAGACCTTTCAGAATATGAATGGAAGCCTATGGGCTGGAATAATTCAGCTTTTACAGGCATTATTGATGGTCAGGGATACACAATAAACGGACTTAAAATTTCAGATGGATGGAGAACTGCATTTATCGGTTATGGACTCAATACTCAGGTATATAATATAAGCTTTACAAATGCTGAAATTTCAGGCAGTTCATATGTCGGAATTGTCGGCGGTGAAATTTATACAAGCGATAACTGGCATGATATTCATGTAAGCGGAACAGTTGAAGCTTCCGGAAACAGTGATTATGGAACAATAATAGGACGTGAAACTTATATGTCATTTAAAGACTGTACTTATGATGGTGTTACTGTCAATGGTGAACCTTTCGGATATCCGTCATATCTTAAAAAAATTATAGCAGAAACAGAAGTTGTTGAAGCTTTTACACTTTTTAGAAATGATGATGGTTTTATAGAGAGAACAGAAACAGAGGGATATGATAACCTTACATGGTGTATTGTAAATGACGGGGAAGTTTCACTTATGAGAAATGCAGAAAATGAACTTGTTCTTAAATATGGCGGTGAGCAGGTATATCTTACAGCATATATAAATGGTGCATACATAAGAGTAAGCAATATAATTGAATAACATTTCTTAAATTTAATTTATATAATTTCAGCTATTTGTAAAACAGGGCAATAACAGTTTTTTATAATAACTGCTATTGCCCGTTTATAATTTCAGTTTAAAATTTATCAATAACTTTGATAATATATTTTATAAGCTGTCCGAGGTCTTTTACATCAATCGTATTATCATTGATAACATCGCTGTTCATCGTCTGAATATTATTGATATCTGTTAATTTTACAATTTTTTGTTTAAGCAAGGTTGCATCTCTTACATCTATCGTTCCGTCACCATTTACATCTCCGGCAATATATTCTGTTGTTTCAACAGATGTTTCATATACTCCGTCATTATCTGTATCAGCTTTTATTCCGATAGTATTATCATCAACAGCATAAATTAATACGCTGTTATATTCTGTTGAAAAACCCACGCCTGCAATGATGTTGTCATTATTTGCCTTTACTGCAATATCCCCAAGGTTATCTCCTCTGAGTATAAATCCATCGTCAACCTGTTCTAATTCCGCAAAATCTGATTTGCTTCCGATTGCTTTTACAGTATACCATGGAAGTGAATAAAATCCTTCATTGAATGTAGCACTTATATTAAAATCTCCATCAATAGTTTCTATTGAAATTGTACCGTCAGGAAGAAAATCAACAGCAGTTGCTTTATCAGAAGATGCTCTGAATGAATTGTTTTCATATCTCATTGAAAGTTCAAGATTAGATGGTTCGCCGTCATTAACCTGATATCTGTAGCCTGATGTATCATCTTTAAGAAGAATATCAACTTCAGAAACATCACCTAATGAAAACATTGAGTGAGAAATCCTGATTTCATCATCATCAACTGTATCTCCTGCCGCACCGAAGTCATCTGTATTCTTTATTTTAGTAATATTAAAATTTGCTTCACTGGTATTTGATTTCATACTTGCAATAAAATTATCATATGTAGTATTCAAAAATGTTCCTTCGGATTTTAAATTTCCGCTTTCATCAAAATATCCGTGAGAGTTTATAAGTGATGTGTCTGCACTGAACAATGAAATATATGCACCATAGTAATAGCTGTTTATTCCGTAATAAGGAATAGTCCATTCACCGTCATCGTTATAATATAAATTAAATTCTTCATTGTATTTTGAGCTGTTATTATCATAAAGTTTAAAATATCCTGTATAATCAAATTCATCAACTGAACCTGATTCCTCAATATCATCATATGCAACAACAGCATGACCGCCCCACCATGGACAGCAGAAACAAAACAGTGCCGGAGTTGTATTTGATGGGTCTGCAAAATAATTTTTCATTCTTTCAACTTTGGTTTTTTCAGACTCATAGTCAGTTCTGCAGCGTTCCTGCCATATATCATCTGTTACCTGCGTAAGAAAATAATAATTTATAATTGATTCAATATCACTGTTTTCCTTAGGAGTTGGTAAATCATAAATATATTTTACACCTGAATACCATTCCGGAACATTGAATATTGATGTTCGGGATAATACTGATGTTACTGCAAGACCATAGCATGAACCACCCCATGAACTGCTCTGCAAATCAAGTATTTCTTCTTTTTCAGTATTACTTGACTGCTGAAGTAAAATATCAAGATATTCTTTTTTGATATTATAAATACCGTATCCGAAGTATTCATGTGAATTGGTGAAATTCCAGTTATCTTCATTCCATACAAATCTTTCTTCGGGTAATGCAGGAGCTTCTGTAGTCGTAGTTGCTTCAGTGGTGGCAGTTGTAATTTCTGTTGTTGTAGTTGCCTCTGTAGTAGTTGTAGTTTCTTCAGTGGTTGTTTCAGCAGT
>CAYRPZ010000116.1:0-4396 GCA_964426275.1 uncultured Ruminococcus sp.
TTATTCTGAATACTGAGAGAACTATAATTAATATCAGCAATATACAGATTATTATTACAATAAAATTAAGCATTGTATATCAGAACTCCTTTTTTAATACAGACTTTATATCTTTATTATATCAATTTTAACATATAAATACAAGAAAAAATCAATAAAAATTTATATATTGCAGATGAAGACATAAAATATTAGGTTTTTATTTTGGATAGAGTGGCATGAACCTGATATGCGGAATACAGAATTCTATTAATTATAATCATGTTGTTTTGTAAGATATATTCCAAGCAGTGAAAATATAATTCCAATTAAAATGAGTATTATCATTGTACTTACAGATGAATCATTATTTATTAATTTTATAACTGTATTTTCAGGGAAGTACATACAAACAACTGAAAAGCTGTTATTCATGCAGTGCATTATCATTGATATGAAAATACAGTCAGTTCTGTAAACTGCAAATACAAACATCATTCCTATTATTGCTGTAACTGTTGACTGTATAAGATTCATGTGATAAAGTCCGAATATTACGGATACAATTATCATTGCCGCAAGCGGTTTGAATTTTCTTTTTACTGATGAATATAAATATCCTCTGAAAAGAATTTCCTCACATACAGCAGGTAGAAATCCTATAAGAATAAGCATTGCAGTAAAACTATTTCCTTCTGTTATAATTTCCATTGAGGAGTTCATATCATTTAAGCTGTCCTGCATAACAAGTGAAAGAATAGATGAAAGTATAATATTAAAAGCTATCATTGCAATTCCTAATGAAAATCCTCCCATTATCTGAAATACAGATGGTACTTTTAAAGAAAATGTTTTTCTTATATCACATTTGAGGTAAAATGCACTTGCAAGACAGATTACTGCAAAGAATATCTGAGGAAGTGCTGTTGCCAGTATTATACTTTTTGATGCAACTGCGGAACTTATGTAAAACATTGATATTATGCATACAAGCAGAATTATGACTGAATCGCCTGTTCCGGGAGTTCCTCCTGCTTTTATATTTGCTCGCCTTTCAAATATTTTAAGCTCTTTTCCGCTGTCACCAAACATTATGCTTTCAGAATCATACATTTTGCTTAAAAGTGATATTGCGATTGCCGCATAAAGAATATTTGATATAAATACAAGAAGTATTAACATGATATTATATTCAAATGATAAAAGCTGTTTTATCATAAGACATATATTAAGTACAGGCACTATTGCTGTAGTTGTGGTAAGATTTATTGACGGTATAAATGAAATATATCCTGCAATCATTACAATAAGTGTAAATGGTGTCATATAATTCTGTGCTTCCTTGAAACTCTTTGCCATTGCACATATTCCCATTGTCAATGCACTTATGAACATTGCAAAAATTATTACGCATAATACAACTATAAGCAGTGCAGGAATAAATGATGAAATATTTATGCTGATTTCTTCATTTGAGGCAATAATGCTTGTATACATAAATCCTGTTACAATTCCCATTGAAAGTATGTTTATAAATGCTGAAAATACTGTTATTGTTGCAACTGCCATAAATTTTGCTATGAATATTTCTTTGCCTGTAATCGGAAGTGTAAGCATTGTTTCAAGAGTTCCTCTTTCTTTTTCTCCGGCGGTTATATCTGTTGCAGGATATGTTGCACTCATTACAATTATTACTACAAGTATTACAGGAAGTATTGAACCAAGAATATATCCAACTGACTGTTCAGATGATGATGTGTCAGTTTCATTTATTTCAATTGGATAAAGCACTGAATCGGAATCAAGTCCTTCCGCTTCAATCTGTTCAATTCGCAGTATATTCCTGTATTCTGTCAGAATATCATCTATCATGGGAGCGACACTGGAAGAATCTGAATAAGAGGAGAGATAATATATATTATATATTGTTTTGCCATTATTTTCTTCCGTTCTGACATATGCACTTATTTTCTTTTCCGCAAGTGCAGTTTCACAGTCTGTTATATTTTCAACGATATTAAGGGAATAGTCATATTCATCTGTATCATCATTTATTATTTCTATAATTTTATCTCTGCCCTCATCAAAATCAAGTACTATGTCATACGTTTTTTTCTGTGACTCTGTTATAATTGACACTGAAATCTGTGCTGCAAAGAAAAATATTGCAGGATACAGCAGGAGAGGAACTACAAGCATTATAATGATTGTTTTTTTATCCCTGAATATATCGAGTATTTCCTTTTTGTAAAGTGATGATATAATTTTAAAATTCATTAAAAATCCCCTCCTTTTCAGTAAGATTTATAAAAGTTTCCCTGAGATTTACTGAATTCGTGGAATTTTTCAGTTGTTCAGGAGTTCCCTGTGCAATAATTCTGCCTTTGTGTATCATAATAATTCTGTCACATAAAAATTCTGCTTCTTCCATATAATGTGTTGAATATATTACAGTTCTTCCTTTGCTTTTTTCATTCTTCATAAATTTTATTATAGCATCTGAACTTATTATATCAAGTCCAAGAGTCGGCTCATCAAATATATAGATATCAGGACTGTGAATAAGGCATCTTGCTATTGAAGCACGTTGTGTCTGACCAGTGGAAAGTTTTTCAATGCGGTTATCACAAAATTCCTGCATATTCAGAACTCTGAAAATTTCATCTGATTTTTTATCAGTTTCCTGTTCACTCATGCCATATATTCTGCCGAAAATTTTAAGCATTTCCCTTATGCTCATTCTTGAATAAAGTTTTGTATTTCCTGAAAGATATCCGATATGACGTTTAAGTTCTGTCTTATCATTTATTATATTGCCGGCGTGATTATATATGACAACTTTTCCTTCTGTCGGTGTCATGAGGCTTGAAATCATTCTCAGAAGTGTTGTTTTTCCTGCACCGTTAGGACCAAGTATACCAAGAATTTCACCGTCTTGTGCCTGAAATGAAATATGGTCAACTGCATAAAATTCTGATTTGGTAGCGGTTTTGCTGAAAAATGAAATTTTTTTGTTTTCAGGTTTTTCATTTTTTATGAATACTTTACAAAGGTTATCTGCCTGTATCATTATTATTTATCTCCTTTCAATGTGAAATTGTATTTATTATACCATAACATACATATTTAATCAACATGAAATAAAGCGTTGAATTTAAATTCTGAAATATGAAAGAATGTTGATGATATCATTAGTAAACAAGGATAAATATGTAAAAATACGCTGAGTATGTCAAAGGAGAGATTTGTATGAATAAAGAATTGTTTAAAACCATTGTAACAAGCGGAATTGTACTTCTTATTTTTGCATTTGTAATTTTAAGATATGAAGGCTTTTTTGCAGTACTTAGTCTTGTTGTTCACACTTTAAGACCTGTACTGCTTGGCATTGCAATAGCTTTTGTTGTAAATAAGCCTCTTTATAGAATTGACTGCCTTTATAAAAAAATATATATAAAAAGAGACAGGAGAGTCATTGAAAAACCTCTGAAAATATCTGTTTTCAGTATGTATATAGTCGTTTTACTTATACTTGGTAGTATAATCGGAATAATTGTTCCTCAGCTTATCAGCAATATAACCTTGCTTGCTGATAATTTTGATATGTACTATAAAAATATGGAACAAACATTTGATAGAATTTCAGAGTATTTTAAAGTTGAATGGCTGGAAAAAATTGATATTATGGGACGTCTTAGCAGTCTGGCAGATTATATTCCTGATATAGTTGTTCGTACATTCGGAATTACTGCTGATATTGTAAGCGGAATAATTGATTTTATTGTCGGAATGGTTCTTTCAGTTTATATTGTTTCAGATAAGGCACATCTGAAACGTCAGGCTGATATGCTTATGAAAAGATTTCTTAAAGAGAATATTTATAAAAAAACAGTCCATTATCTGCATTTAGGTGCGGAGTCATTTTCAAATTTTATAAGCGGTCAACTTATGGAAGCACTTATAATAGGTGTACTCTGTTTTATAGGAATGAACATTTTCAGATTTGAATATTCACTTCTTATAAGTGTTATAATAGGTATAACAAACATAATTCCGATTGCAGGTCCTATACTTGGAACAATTCCATGTGCATTTATCCTTTTTCTTGCTGAACCTAAACAGGCTTTATGGTTTGTTGTGTTTGTAATTGTTCTTCAGCAGATTGAAAGCAATTTCATATATCCGAAAGTAGTCGGAACCTCAGTGGGACTTCCTGCAATGTGGGTATTGATAGCGGTTATAACGGGTGGCGGTCTTTATGGAATTGCCGGAATGATTATATTTATTCCGCTTATGTCTATGATATATGGTATTCTGCGTGAAAATAATACTGATTAAATGTCATAAATATGAGGTTTTAAGAAAAAATAAAAATTTTTTTAAAAAAAGTGTTGACAAAGGGCAAAAGGTATGATAT
>CAYRPZ010000117.1:0-4350 GCA_964426275.1 uncultured Ruminococcus sp.
TGTGTAAATAAAATAATTTAAGTATATAAAAAAGATTGCTGCAAACATTTTATTATATTTTTATCTGTCTAAAATATAAACTATTTTATTTGGTAATACTGCACAAAAAAAGCTCTTTAATTTTATCATGCATAATAATATAAAAATTTTCCTGTTGTTAAAATTTATGCTGTTTTTAATGACTGTTTTAAGTACTTTATGACAATTGAATTTATTATATTTTAGTGGTATAATTAAAGGTAGACGTTTAAAAGGGGAGGATTTTATTTAATGAACAGTAAAGAAATTTTTGAAAAAGCACCTGTGCCGAAAGCGGTATTTACTCTTGCAGTTCCTACAGTTCTCAGTATGCTTGTAACAATTATTTACAACATGGCAGATACATTTTTTGTAGGTCAGACTCATGATGCAAATCAGGTTGCTGCGGTATCGCTTACAATGCCGGTTTTTATGATTTTCATGGCATTCGGAAATCTTTTTGGCATAGGAGGCAGTTCATACATTTCAAGAACTCTCGGACAGGGGGATAAAGACAAGGTAAAGAATATATCAGCATTCTGTTTTTATGGATGTGTAGGAATTGCTATTATAGCCGGAGTAATTTCGCTTATTTTTATGACTCAGGTACTTAAAATTCTTGGTGCAAGTGAAAATACTGAAGATTTTGCAAGACAGTATATGACATATATATCAGCCGGCTCAATACTTGTAGTACTTGCAAATTCACTCTCAAACCTTATAAGAAGTGAGGGTGCGGCAAAAAATTCCATGATAGGAATGATGATAGGAACAATTGTAAATATTGTACTTGACCCTATAATGATACTTGCATTTGGAATGGGCGTTTCAGGGGCGGCAATAGCAACACTTATCGGAAATCTGTGTTCGATTATATACTATGTTAATTATATAGTAAGGAAAAGCAAGGTGCTTTCAATTTCATTTAAAAATTTCAGTGTATCCGGCGGAATTGCAAGGAATGTTATGCTTATTGGTATACCTGCATCATTTAATAATATGCTTATGAGTCTTTCAAATATAATTCTTAATAATTATCTTGTTATATATGGTGATGAACCTGTAGCAGCAATGGGAGTTGCAATGAAAGCAAATATGCTTGTAGTATTTCTTCAGATGGGTGTTGCTATGGGTGTACAGCCGATTCTCGGATATAATTTCGGTTCAAAGAATTTCAGCCGTATGAAATCGGTTATGAAATTTGCAGCACTTTGTACTGTAATAATAGGTTCATTGCTTACCGCACTTTATTTCTTTAATACTGAAACAGTTATAAAAGTATTTATTGATGATGAACTTGTTATAGAGCATGGAATCAAGATGCTTAAAGCACTTATGGTTTCAGGACCGGTGCTTGGAATAATGTTTGTATTTACATTTTCGTTTCAGGCAATGGGAAAGGCTGTTCCATCGCTTATTCTCTCAATAAGCAGACAGGGACTTGTGTATATACCTCTTGTTATAATTCTCAATAAAATAATTGGACTGAACGGACTTATATATGCACAGCCGACAGCAGATATTTTCTGTCTTGTACTTTCAGTAATAATGTTTATTATACTTAACAGAGGATTTAAAAAGGAAATCAATGCTGAAGAAAAAGTTGCAGTAAAAGAGGTATAATATTTTATGGATTATAAAGTTGCCGGCAATGATATCCATTTGAAAAAACAGGATTTTGAGCTTGATGATACACTTGACTGCGGACAGTCATTCAGATGGGAAAAAAGTGAAAAAGGCTACAGCGGATATTTTCTGAACCGTTTTCTTGAGCTTGAGGATACAGGAGATATATTAATTTTCAAAAATACATCTGAGAATGATTTTAAAAATGTGTGGATTGAATACTTTGATTTAAATACAGACTACACATATTTAAAAAAACTTTTTTCACAGGATAAAACACTGAAAAAAGCGTGTGAATTTGCCGGAGGAATAAGGCTTCTCAAGCAGGATAAATGGGAAATGGTATGTTCCTTTATTATCTCTCAGAATAACAATATACCAAGAATTAAAAAGATTATATCAAATATGTGTAAGCATTACGGAGGATTTCCAACACCACATCAGCTTGCAGGAGAAACTGTTGAAAGCATAGATTTTCTTAAAACAGGATTCAGAGCAAAATATATAATAGATTCTGCACAGAAAGTGTCATCTGGAATTCTTGACCTTGATGCAGTTGCAGAAATGCCGATTGAAGATGCCAGAAAAGAGCTTATGAAAGTAAAGGGAATAGGTCCTAAAGTTGCAAACTGCGTATTGCTTTTCGGAATGTACAGAACAGATGCATTTCCCGTTGATGTATGGATAAAGAGGGCTATGGCGGAATATTATCCTGATGGTTTTCCAAAATATCTTGATAAATATAAGGGAATTGCCCAGCAGTATCTTTTTCATTATATAAGAAATATAAGCAAATGAATGTAAAAAAAGCAGTTGGATTGAATTCAATCCAACTGCTTTTTCATAATGGCTTTTTATTTCTGAATACATTGTTCCTGCGTTATTACATCTTCATCTGAAGTATGTATAACAACTATATCACCGCATAATATCTCAGAATCTCCCTTTGGAATTATACTTTTTCCATTCCTTTTAATCATAACAGCAAGAACATTTTTCGGCATAATTTCTGCAACAGTATGTCCTGCCCATTCGTGGCATTCAGTTATTTCTTCCTCTGAAAGCAGTATCTGTTCATTGCGGTTTCTGTTGGTTTCAAATTTTAAAGCACTGAGCACAAGAATATCATTTTCAATTATGACTGTATTTCCTCTTGGAACAACAGTCTTTCCATTTCGTGAAATCATAACAATAAGTGTTTCAGGAGGAAGATTAATATCAGATATTTTCTGATTTTTCCATAAATGATTTTCGTCTATGCTCAGTTTTATAAACTGAATTTCTGTTTCATTTGAATAGTCAGTAAATGTTTTCAGTACATTTTCATCATCATCAATCATATTTAATTTCTGTGCAACAATCGGGAGCAGTGTTCCCTGTATGCCTATAGACAAAAGCACAACGCAGAATACTATATGGAAAATGTCATTTTTAGTATAGGCATCTGAAACAGTGGCAAGAATTGCAAATACTATTGAAGTTGCTCCTCTCAGACCTGAGAATGATATGAGAGCTGACTGGTGAGGAGATGCACGAAACGGCAGTGCAATCAGAAATACTGACAGAGGACGTATAATAAATGTCAGTGTAAATGCTATAAGTATGGCAGAAATTATAATTGACGGCATTTGTGACGGGAATGACAGCAGTCCGAGCAGAAAGAAAATTAAAATCTGCATAAGACCTGTTATACCATCAAAGAAATGAACCTGAACTTTTTTGTTGTGGATATTGCTGTTTCCGAGAATTATACCAACGAGATAACAGCTTAAATATCCATTTCCGCCAATCATTGAGGGCAGTGCATATGAAAGAATTGCAATGGCAACAATAAATATTGTATCAAATCCCTCTGATTCAAATGTAATATGTTTTAAAACATATACAGCGATAATGGCAATTACAACACCGCACAATACACCATATACAACCTGTGAAAAAATCATATATACAGTTTGTCCGACTGTCATTCCGTCACTCATAACAGAGAGAATTATAACAGTAAGCATATAAGCCCACGGGTCATTACTTCCGCTTTCAAGTTCAAGAATTGAAGCAGTGCCATATCGGAGATTGAGATTTTTAGATCTGAGTATATTAAATACGGAGGCGGCATCTGTAGAACTTAAAACAGCACCTGTAAGCAAACTTTCTGTTAATTCAAAACCAAGTATGAAATGGCAGAAAACACCTGTCAGCAATGCTGTTATAATTGTTCCGAATGAAGAAAGCATAATACTGAATGGAGCAACTTTCTTAGCTTCAGACCATTTAGTGCCAAATCCTCCGTAGAATATTATGAATATAAGAGCGATTGAGCATATATTTTCAGCAAACTGAAAATTTTCAAACTGAATTTTAAAAATACCGTCTGAACCAAAAATCATGCCAAGAAGTATAAATGATAACAGCATTGGAATACCTGTTTTATTTGAAATCTTATTTGCAGCAATGCATGCTATAATTATTATTGCTGTAATAGTCAGAAATAAATACATATAAAAATCCCCCTTTATTATCTTATAATATCATAATTACATACAAATTACAATACATAAATGGATAACAAAAGGAGATTATATTACATTTGTTTTTTTACAATGCCATATTCATCATCAAGATGATAATAAGGGCAATTATAATTTGTACCGCTTAAAAATTTCTGCATTTCATCTTCATCAAGATTTATCATGCATACATAATATT
>CAYRPZ010000118.1:0-4302 GCA_964426275.1 uncultured Ruminococcus sp.
CCCGAATCACCGTCACGTCCGTCTGATGAAGACAAGCGTCTTGCATATGACAGCAAGGCAAGCTATATGATTTTATCCCTTATGGACAGAAAAAACCCTGTACTTAATTCTTTTAAGATTACAGGTACTGATGAAAAAATATCCGAAAAGGAAAATCTGATTATTGAGGAACAGTAATATGTATGATGTTATCATATTGGGCAGCGGACCGGCAGGACTGTCAGCATCGGTATACGCTCAGAGAGCAGGCCTTTATTCATTAATTGCTGAAAAGGAATATATGGGAACAGGTCAGATTGCCGAAAGTATACAGGTTGACAACTATTTAGGACTTTACGGTGAATCAGGATATGACCTCGGAGAAAAATTTCGCAGTCATGCTGAAAAACTCGGTGTTGAGTTTTATGAAGGAGAAGCCGAAAAAATCATACCTGCTGAAAATTCATACACTGTAAAATTCAGCAACGGTAAGAAACTTAAATCAAAAACAATAATCTTAGCCACAGGAACACATCACCGCAGGCTTGATATAAAAGGCGAAAAAGAATTTTCTGCAAAGGGTATTTCATACTGTGCAGTATGTGACGGTGCATTTTATAAGGGCAAGACAGTTGCTGTAATTGGCGGCGGAGATACTGCCCTTTCAGATGCCCTGTATCTTTCAGATGTAGCTGAAAAAGTGTACATAATTCACCGCAGGGACAAATTCCGTGCCGGTCAGGCTTTACAGGATAAAATTCACAGCAAGGAAAATATAAGTTTGATTTTAAATGCACTTCCTGTCGAATTTATCGGAAATAAAACACTTGAAGCTATAAAATATATTCAGAATAATGAAGAAAAAATTCTCAATGTAAACGGTTCATTTACTGCTGTTGGAAGCGTTCCGAATACTGATATTTTAAAAGATATTGTAAACCTCGATAAAAGCGGATATATAATTGCAGGCGAAGATGGTGTTACATCAGCAAAGGGAATATTTGTAGCCGGAGATGTACGCACCAAAAATTTAAGGCAGGTTATTACTGCAGCCTCTGATGGTGCTAACTGTATTGAATCTGTCAGAAAATATTTATTTGAATAAATTACTGGAGTATATGATGTCATGAAGACTGAAAGACTTAAAACGGATATCCTTATAATAGGCGGAGGAACTGCGGGATGTTACTCCGCACTGACAATCTCTGAAAAATCAGATGCAAAGGTTATTATATGTGAAAAAGCAAATATAAAAAGAAGCGGTTGTCTTGCAGCAGGAGTTAATGCACTTAACGCATATATTACAGAGGGCAGAACACCTCAGGATTATGTTGACTATGCAAGAAAAGATGCTGAAAACATCGTAAGAGGAGATTTACTCCTTACAATGTCAGAACGACTTAATTCTGTTACTGAAAAGCTTGAACAGCTCGGACTTGTAATCCTAAAAGATGAAAATGGAAAATACGTAGCAAGAGGAAACCGAAACCTTAAAATAAATGGTGAAAACATAAAACCTATTCTTGCCGATGCCGTAAAAAAACTTCCGAATGTAAAAGTAATGAACCGTGTCAATATCACTGATTTTTCAGTTGAAAACAATCAGATTAACGGTGCATTCGGATTTGGAATTGACAGCGGAATTTTCTATACAATAGAAGCAAAGGCTGTTATAATTGCAACAGGAGGTGCGGCAGGTCTTTATAAACCTAACAATTCAGGTTTTTCACGCCATAAAATGTGGTATCCTCCGTTTAACACAGGTGCAGGATATGCAATGGGTATTAAAGCAGGAGCTGAAATGACTACATTTGAGATGAGATTTATCGCTCTCAGATGCAAGGATACAATTGCTCCTACAGGAACTCTTGCTCAGGGTGTCGGTGCAAAGCAGATAAATTCCCTTGGCGAAGTTTATGAAAACAAGTATGGCATTACCACATCTCAGCGTGTTTATGGAACTGTCATGGAAAATATTGAAGGCAGAGGACCTTGTTATCTTAAAACAGAAGGAATAACTTCTCAACAAGATGAATCACTTCTGAAAGCATATCTCAATATGGCACCGTCACAGACAATAAAATGGATTGAAAGCGGAAAAAATCCTTCAATGCAAAATGTTGAAATTGAAGGTACTGAACCTTATATAGTAGGTGGTCATACTGCCAGCGGATACTGGATTGACACCGGAAGGGCAACAACTGTAAAAGGTCTTTATGCCGCCGGAGATGTCGCCGGAGGCTGCCCTCAGAAATATGTTACAGGTGCGCTGGCTGAAGGCGAAATTGCAGCACTGTCCGCTGTAGAATTTATAAAAAACAGTGAATTTAAAGGTATTTCTGAAAAAGAATCTGAAATTCACAGAGATGAAGCTGAAAATTTCCTCTCTGATAAAGATGTTCAGTTTACATATGAACAGATTGAAGAAGCAATGCAGACTGTCATGGATTCTTATGCAGGCGGTATAAAGACAAATTACCGTTTCAATGAAAAACAGCTTGAACTTGCCGATGAAAAGATTTTAAAACTTATATCGCTTGCAAACAATCTTCATGCTGACAATTATCATGAACTTATGTTTATATATGAAATTAAAGAACGCCTTACAGTATGCCGCAGTGTTATTGCACATCTGAAAGCAAGGCACGAAACACGCTGGCATAGTTTCGCTGAAAATCTTGATTACCCTGAAAGAGATGATAAAAACTTCAGCTGTTATATAAATTCACGAATGGAAAACGGTGAAATCAAAATAATCAAGCGTGAACTTATAAAGGAGGGACAGATTTATGAGCATAAAAATTAATACAGAAAAATGTACAGGCTGTGGAAGATGTGAAAATGTCTGCCCTGGTTCACTTATAAAAAAGAACAATAATGGAAAAGCCTTTATCAAATACCCCAAAGACTGTTGGGGCTGCACATCATGCATAAAGGAATGTCCCGTCCATGCAGTTAAATTTTATCTTGGTGCTGATATTGGAGGTATGGGAAGTTTGGTTTATACGGAAAAGCACGATAACTTCCTTGACTGGATAATTGAACGTCCTGACGGTCAAACTGATAAAATCACGATAAATCAGAAAGAATCCAACAAATATTAAATTAAGGAGCTGAAATATATTGAACGAATATTCACACCTTGACGAACTGGAAGCAGAGGCTATATATATAATAAGAGAAGTAGCTGCTGAATGTGAAAAGCCTGTAATGCTTTATTCAATAGGAAAAGACAGTTCAGTAATGCTTCATCTTGCAATGAAAGCATTCTATCCGGAAAAACCGCCGTTTCCATTTATGCATATTGATACTACATGGAAATTCAAGGATATGATAAAATTCCGTGATGATACTGCTAAGAAACTCGGTATTGAAATGATTGTATATTCAAATGAAGAAGGCATAAAACAGGGTATAAATCCATTTGACCACGGTTCTGCATATACGGATATCATGAAAACTCAGGCACTTAAGCAGGCACTTTCAAAATATGGTTTTACTGCCGCATTCGGCGGAGGCAGACGTGATGAAGAAAAATCCCGTGCAAAAGAAAGAATTTTTTCATTCAGAAATACAGCTCAGGCATGGGATCCGAAAAATCAGCGTCCTGAAATGTGGAAACTTTACAATACAAAAATTCAGAAAGGCGAAAGCATAAGGGTTTTCCCTATTTCAAACTGGACTGAAAAGGATATATGGCAGTATATCAAACGTGAAAATATTGATATTGTTCCACTGTATTTTGCAGATAAAAGACCTGTAGTTGTACGTGACGGAAATATTATCATGGTTGATGACGACAGATTCCCACTTAAAGACGGAGAAGTTCCTGAATATAAATCAGTACGTTTCAGAACGCTTGGCTGTTATCCTCTTACAGGAGGAGTTGAATCAACTGCTTCAACTCTTGATGAAATAATTGCTGAAACACTGAGTGCCGTATCCTCTGAACGCACCTCCCGTGTTATTGACAACGAGGCTGCCGGCAGTATGGAACGCAGAAAAAGGGAGGGTTACTTTTAAATGAAAGGCTTATTGAAATTTATTACCTGCGGAAGCGTTGATGACGGAAAGTCCACGCTTATAGGACATATTCTCTATGATTCAAAACTGCTTTATGCTGACCAGAAAAAAGCACTTGAACTTGACAGCAAAGTAGGAAGCAGAAACGGAAAAATTGATTATTCACTTCTTCTTGACGGTCTTATGGCTGAACGTGAACAGGGAATTACAATAGATGTTGCATACAGATATTTTACTACGGAAAACCGCAGTTTTATAGTTGCAGATACTCCGGGACATGAAGAATATACCCGCAATATG
>CAYRPZ010000119.1:0-4184 GCA_964426275.1 uncultured Ruminococcus sp.
CAGTTGCATTATTCATCGATGCAAATGTAATTGTTTTTCCGTCATTACTTACAGTGAACGAATTATTGTTTTCTGATACTGCATTGCTTAAATCCGCATTTTCGTCCTTTGCTGTAATTTCAAGAACAGCACCTGCAAGTTCATTTGTTCCTGTTATATCAGTCTTGCTTATAGTAGTTTTTGTAAATTCATCAATCATTATAACAATATTATTTTCAGTTTCTGTGCCATTCACACTGACTTTGCCATTTTCAACAACAAATGTAACTGATTCAGCTTTTGTATAACCATCAGGTGAAGTAATTTCTGTAAGAATATAAGTTCCGTCTGCAAGACCTGTAATATTTGTTTTTGTACCGTCTGATACAAATTCAATCTTTTCTTCAGACACCTTTGCATCTGCAACAGTTTCTCCGCCTCTTGAAATGCTGATATTTTCAGTATTGAACTTAAATGTTTCATCAGCATTTTCAACTGTCAGAACAGCACCTGCAAGCTCATTTCCTGCAATATCAGTTTTGCTTATGGTAACTGTATTATTTAATTTTTCATCTTTGACTGTAATAACATTTTCACTTGTTTCATCAGCAGATATGAAGGAATATTCATTTCCGCTGTATTCTGATTTTACAACACCGTTTTCAACAACAAATTCAAAACTTGTTGAAACAATGCCGTATTTATCAGGAGCGATAATTTCAGTCAGCGTATATTTTCCGTCAGCAAGACCTGTTATAACTGTAGGATTTTTACCGTCAGAAATAAATTTAACTGTCTGAATATCCATTGTATAAACTGAATAGTCTGATGTGCTTTCAATTGCATCAGCCTTTTTAAATTCAGTATTTTCTCTTGAAAGGGATACATCTTTAAGAATTGCATCTGCTGAAGTTATTGAAATAACAGCACCTGCAAGTTCTGTACTGTCTGCAATATCCTGCTTGCTTACACTTATTCGTGATTTATTCACGATAGTTACAGTATCGGCAGTTACTGATATGCTGTCACCTTCAGATGAAACTATATATCCATCATCTCCAACAGTAAATTCTGCTGACAATGGCTGATATCCTGCAACTGATTCTTCTGTAACTGTATAAGTTCCTGCTGCAAGGTTTGCAAATACTTTTTCCGGTTCATCAGATGTATTCCATGATGCAAGCTCATTTCCCTCAAATAAGAGAGTAAGTTCGGCATTTGCAAACGAATTGCCATTTACATCTGTTTTTAAAATTTTAATCTCATGTTTTTCCTCAGCAGTATTTGTTACATTAAGTAAACCTGCTGATTCACCGTTTATAACAAACATATTGCTGTCATCATCATAATCAACGATATATGTTATTCCATTTGCCTTTACTGTTGAACCGTCATCAATTCTGTTATTTCCGTCAAGTTCAAATACATAGTATGCCGTACCGATTTCAAGGTTTTCAAATGTAATTTCCTTTGTAAGTGAATATGTATCTTTTCCATCATTTTCAAATGTATCAGCTTTTGTAATTTTAATAACTGCTTCACTCTGTTTCACATACTTATTATTTGCATCTGCTGTGAACAGACCAAAAGTAAATTCAGTTCCTTCAATATTATCAATATTATTAGTAACAATATTTTTTGTTACGGTAATTTTGTTCTGTATACCTTCAATATTTTTTACGGTAACACTTAATTCTGAATTTCCGTTAAATGTCAGGGGAATTTCTCCGCAGCCTTCATAAACTACAGTAAATTCTGCTTCTGTTTCACTTCCATCAGTATCAGCTATTGCTTTTGTGAATGTATCACCGACAATTTTTCCGTTTTCATCACATTCAAATACATAGTAAGTTTCTTTATTATCAAGGTATGAATATTCTATAGTTTCTCCTGCCTTTACAGATTTAACAGAATTTTCAACAAGAATATATGAACCGTCTGGTGATTTTGTATAAAGTCCTGTATTGAATGAGGAATTTGTATCAATATTTTCAGAAATCATTGTTTTTGTCACAGAAATGCTGTAATTCTTTATTTCCGTATTCTGAATATTATATACTAAATCGCCATCATCTGTAGTATTTTTTTCTGAAATTACGCTATATTTTGCCTTTTCAGTAATATATGTGCTTTCATCACCATCAAATACACCGTTTTTATTTGTTTCCAACACATAAAGGTCAATATCTTTCGGAACATTTTCAAATGTTACTGAACCTTTAATTCCTTCAGCATTTCCTTTAAGTGTAAGTGATTTTATTCCTGCAGCTTCATATCTTGTAAATTCTCCGTTTGAAGATTTTGTGAAAAGTCCAAAATAGAATGTATCTTCAAGTTCACTTTCAGAAATAAATGTCTTGTTTACAGTAAGTGAACTTGATTTTTTGGTATTCACAACATCTACTTTCACATCTTTATCTGAAGAAGTCGAAATGACATTGCTGTCATCTGTATAGCTTACTTCATAGATTGAAACAGATTCATCAATTCTGTTTCCTTTATCGTCTGTTTCATAAAGATAAATATTGTCTGCATTGTTGAGGTTACTCTTTATTGAGATAAGGTCAACATTTTCAATAGTTGCTGTACCGAAAGTCATTCCGTCAGCGATATCCATTGAAACAACTTCACTTATGCGGTTTCCGTCTGCACTGAACAATGCAAACCAGAATGTTCCGCCTGATGAATTTTCAATCGTTTTATTTATGTTTATATTAATAACATTCTGAGGAGTTGCTACCCATACACCAACCTTTGCAGGTTCTGCAACCATTACAGTATCACCTAAAATATTTTTGTTCTGATATGCATATGCAAAACTGTTCCATGCAATATTTTCAATTCCTGTATTCTCAACATAGGACGGCACTGTTGCTGTAAATGTCAGTACGATTTCCTCATTAGCCTGAATTTTAACGGACGGGTCAATCATAACTCTGAAATTCACTGCATTTTCAGCACTGTCGCTCCATGTCATTACATCATTTTCGCCTGTCCAGTCCTTAGAATATTCATTAAGCTTTGAAGTTTTGTCTGATGAATATGAGATGCTGTAATCAACATCGTTTCCATTAATTTTTACTGACTTTATTTCATCAAACGTAACGCTGAATGCTGAATTTCTATTATAGCCTGATACAAGTCCGATATCTCCTACATAAGGCATACGGTCAATAATTACAAAATTTTCAATCGGGTTTGTGGAATTATTTAAAATATGAAGTTCATATTCAACATTTTCCCCCTGCATACCCTGAACATAGTTATCAGTCGGATTTTTGCTTATTGCAGTATCAGTTGCAGGGTCTTTATGCGGTATGCCTGTATGACCATTATTAGTATAAGTAATTGTTTTCCATGACTCTGTACTTAAACCAACAATATTATAATTCGCATAATTATCTATTTTATCGCCATTCTTTTCACCGGCAATAATATCTTCATTTGTGAATTTCTGACTTAATTCAACATATCCGCTGTTTGTAACAACACTTGCCGATGCATTGCCTGCTATAGTTGACATTTCAATAACCAGACATTCATCAGGTGCAAGCTCTGAACCTTCAACGCCTTTAAAATCCCATGTAACATCATTGTCTGTTATAACCGGATCAGGAAGTTCAACTTCTCTTAAAACTTCATCTCCAATAATATATTCGTTTCCATTTTTTGTAAGGCTGTATACTTTTGCACTTGGCTTATAACCTGTAATATTATCATAAAAATATGAATCAGGAAGCACATCAACTACTTTGTAGTCCTTAAGAACTGCTGTAGCATCCTTTCCGTCAGCTGTTTCACCATTGTAGACATTAAGACGCCATATAAGTGTATCACCTTTTGTTATAACACCACCTACCGGCTGAAGCAGTGACTCACTATATGTAGAGCCTGCAAAAGACATATATGCTTCTTTTGAAAATCCGGGAGCAGGATCCGGATTTCTGAATATTACACTTGAAGTTTTATTTGGCTCTCTTGTTTCTATTAAACTGTTTGCTGAATCATAAATTTCTAATTCTTTTAATGTATTTACATATTCCACGGATTTTTTATCTGTATTTTCAAGGTTTAAAAAAGCACTATCAGAAAGCATTGTTTCATAATCAATTTTAATTGGCTGAGAAGAAAGGATTGTTGTATCCATAGTAAATGAAAAATATATAGTTCTGTTATCATCAGAAACTTTAACTGAAAAATCACTA
>CAYRPZ010000120.1:0-4166 GCA_964426275.1 uncultured Ruminococcus sp.
TAACAGCAGCAAGGATTTTTTTGATTGATTTCATCGTTTTATACCTTCCTTTTTAAAATAATTAAGCAATTCAAGTAAATTCACGTGATATTCACTTGAACTACCTGATAAAATTTGAATTCTGAGTCAAATGCACAGCATCTGCTACATAATTCTCTTAGATTATAGCACATAGATTCCGAATTGTCAATATATATTTTTCTACCTTTACCGCAAGTAATGCAAAAAAATTTCAACAAAACAAGCTTGTGTTTGTACAAAGAGCATACTTATGTGCATTTTCATTTATGGATTTTACAAAATTATTCATGGAATTATTTGATTTTTTATTCCTTCTACTATATTTTGTTAAAAACAATGTTATTGAAAATTAAAGAAATTTTTTATATTAATATTTCAAATATATTTAACAATTGAAGATATAAAAAGATGTATAATATATAATGTATATAAAATAAATGAGGTGGTTAATATTAAAAATCAATTTTTAAAGCCGATTCTGGTTTCTTCACTTCTCCTTATATCAGGTATGTATTTTAATAGTATAAATACATATGCCGAAGAAAATGCAGACAGTTTATCACCAACCGTATGCAAAGGTGATATCAATTCAGACAACGTCATCGATTCAGCCGATGCCCTGTCAGCTCTACAGATAATCGTCGGAATATCTGATATTAATACTGACTCTTATTATCTTGCAGATTCAAATGATGATTTTGAAATAACTTCTCAAGATTCACTTGCAATTCTCCAGTATACAACAGGTTTAATCAGCACGCTTGACAACACTTCTCAAGAAAATGCAGTGTTTAAAGCTGAAGATGACGGCACTTACGGTTTTGATGAAAACGGCAGTCCGCTTTTGGGATTAAAAACAATAAACGGCATAAAATATGGTTTTGATGAAAACGGTCTTATGCTTATTGGAAAAGCCGAAATTAACGGAACTGAATATATATTCAACGATGACGGCTCTCTTACATTCGGCTGGCAGTATGATGAAAACGGAAAAAAATTCTATAAAAATGGTTTAATGCTGACAGGCTGGAACACTCTTTACAATAATAAATACTATTTCGATGAAAACGGATATGCTGTAACAGGTCTTGCAGAAATTGACGATTCTGTTTATGGATTCAGAGAAGATTCTGTTTCAGCATATGGAATTTTTGAAAATAACGAAAAAAAATATCTTCTTGATAATAACGGAAAAATTGTATATGGCTGGTCAGAATATGATGGCAGAAAAAGTTACAGCTATCCTGACGGAACACTTGCTTCAGGGTGGACTGATATTGATGATGTAACATATTTCTTTGAAAATGACGGAACAATTCTTACGGGCTGGGTAGAAAACAAGTATTACAGAAATGATTACGGATACTGCATTACAGGCTGGCAGACCATTGACGGAAACACCTATTACTTCAATGCCTCAACTGGTGCGGTTGTGTGCGGTCAGTATGAAATTGACGGCGAAACATACAGTTTTGATGACAGCGGTATCCTTCATACAGGCTGGATAATTCTTGATGACGGCTCTTTAATCTTTAATAATAAATATGGTATGCCTGCAAACGGTTTTGAGAATATTGACGGGAAAACATATTATTTTACTGACGGAATTTATCAGACAGGTACTCTTGAAATTGACGGTACTGAATACAGCTTTAATGATGACGGAACTTTAAAGAACGGCTGGATTGAAATTGACGGCTACAAATGCTATATGAATGATGGCACTGCTGTAACTTCTGAATATGTAATAGATGGTGTTTCATATATGTTCTCTGATAAAGGATATCTTATAACAGGTCTTTTTAAATCAGATGACGGAAATACATATTATAAGAATGAATACGGATACAACCAGACCGGCTGGCAGACTATTAATGGAGAAAAATACTGCTTTAACAATGACGGAACAGGAATGAACGGTTTTCAGACTTTAAGCGGAAAAACATATTACTTCACAGATGGAAAAATGGCTGTAAATACATCTGTAGGACTTTATACAATTAATTCTGACGGAGTATGTACAAGGGTAAGCACTTATACAGCCGAAAATGCAAAATACAGAGCCGATGAAATAATAGCATCAACAGGAACATCTCCTGCATCACTTTACTCATATGTCGCAAGCCATTTTTCATATAAATTTGTAAATGTTGCACAGGTTTACAGCAATCCGCAGCTTGCAGACTGGGCTGATATGGCTGCATATGCAATGAACAGAGGTTCAGGTGCTTGTTATCATTATGCTGCATATCTTGACTGTCTTTTCAAACGTGCAGGCTATACTTCAAGAATAGTTGTAGGAACAGGTCACTATACAAGTCTGCACTGCTGGAATCAGGTTTATATAAACGGTTCATGGGTGAATTATGATGCCTGCAATAAATATTCAGGTGTTACCGACTCTTATCTCAAATCAAAAAACTATACATTCGGTCAGTATGTAACTGCTTCATATTAATAACATGAAAAAATATATAAGAATTATTTATTCATCACTTTTTATTGCCATATGTGCTGTACCGTCCATACTTATGCCATTTATAAAAAACAGCTCATCAAAAGAGAACCGACGACTTTCTGATATGCCGTCTGTTACAGATGAAAGCGGAAATATAAATCTTAATTTTACATCAGAGCTTGAAACATATATTTCTGAACATTTTGCTTTCAGAGAAAAACTTGTAACTGCTGACAGCCTTATAAAATCAGAAATTTTCAGGACATCATCAAATGAAAAGGTAACTGTCGGAAAAAACAAATGGCTTTACTATTCAACAACTCTTGATGACTATACAGGCAGAAGCATAATGTCTGAAAGACGCATTGAAAATACTGCTGAAACTCTCCGGCTTATACAGGAATATACTAATAGTAAAGGCAGTCACTTCCTTTTTATTTCAGCACCTAATAAAAATACAGTCTATCCTGAAAATATGCCGTCCAGATATATAAAATCAACTGAAAAAAGCAATCTTGACCTTATAACTGAAAAGCTTAATCAGTATTGTGTTGACAATATAAACCTTAAAGAACTTTTCAGCTCTCAGGATAAAATACTCTATCACACAAGAGATTCCCACTGGACAAATGAGGGGGCATTGATTGTATATAATACAATCATGGACAGATTCAGCCTTGAACATGATGATTACAGCACCATATCTCCACATTCAGAAATGATATGGAGCGGTGACCTTGATTCAATGCTTTTTCCGTCACTTGATTTAAAAAGTGAACAGATGATATATGATATAGATTTTACTTTTGAATATACATATAATTTCCGTTCATATGATGACAGTCTGATATCAACAGTATGCGATGGAAAAAACAATAAAATCCTCATGTACCGTGATTCATTCGGACGTTCTCTTTATCCTTTTATTTCCGAAAATACCTCTGAAGCTGAATTTTCAAGAGAAATACCATACAGAATGGATTTACTCGATGAATTTAATGCCGACCTTACAATACTTGAAATAGTTGAAAGAAATCTTCCCGACCTGACAGAAAAAGCTCCTTTTATGGAAGCACCGTCGAGAATCATTGATATATCTGCTTCAGTTGAAACAAGCAATTTAAATTCCTGCTTTGAACAGGAAAAAAATAATCTTCGTCATATATACGGAAAACTTGACAGCAAATATTTTGATACAGATTCAGTTATATATATTACTCTTGAAAATGATGAGAATATATTATGCTATGAGGCATTCCCTATATATGAAGCAGAACTCCTGAAAGACAGCAGTCAGTATGACTATGGTTTTTCACTTTATATAAATCCCGATTCTATTCCAAAAGGACAGTATGCCGTAAATGCATATATAAAAAACAGTACAGGCTTTATATGTACTGATTCAATTATGAATACAGAATTTTAAGAAAGGTGAACAAAATGAAAAAACATATTATTTTATCATTGGTTATCTCTATATTAGCGGTAGGCATGACAGCCTGCGGAACAGATGAGACTGATTCGTCTTCATCAGTTCAGAACAATGAAACTACTGTTTCCGATTCATATGAACAGAGTGAGGAAACAACTAAAGCTGAAAAGAAAATTTCCACAACTGAAACTACAGCAAAGGTATCTGATACCTCTGTATCTGAAAGTACTACTGAAAAAACCGTAACATCTGCTG
>CAYRPZ010000121.1:0-4125 GCA_964426275.1 uncultured Ruminococcus sp.
TATAATAAAGTATATTGCATTACTATAATTTTTTGATGATAAGGTGGTTTTGTTTTATGAGATTGGTTACAAGGTCGGATTTTGACGGGCTTGCCTGTGCAGTTTTCCTTAAAGAGGCAGGCATTATAGATAACTGGAAATTCGCTCACCCAAAGGATTTGCAGGACGGACTTGTTGAAGTTAATGAAAATGACTGTCTGGCAAATGTTCCGTTTGTTGAGGGCTGTGGATTATGGTTTGACCATCATTCGAGCGAAGCTGAAAGAAATGCATATAAGGGAAAATATACAGGTGACAGCCGTCCGAGTCCAAGTGCTGCGCATGTCGTTTATGATTATTATGGAGGAAAGGAAAGGTTTCCTCAGTTTGATGACCTTCTTAAAGCTGTTGACAAGGTTGACTCTGCAAATCTTACAAGAGATGAAATTCTTAATCCGTCAAAATGGATTCTTCTTGGATATATAATGGACCCTCGAACCGGTTTGGGACGTTTCAGAAATTTTACAATAAGCAATTATCAGCTTATGGAAAAGCTTATTGACTGGTGCAGAACCATGACTATTGATGAAATAATGGAACTTCCTGATATAAAGGAACGTATTAAACTTTACAACGAGCAGACAGAGCATTTTGTTGAAATGGTTACAAAATATTCAGTAACTTATGATAAAGTGCTTGTTACGGATTTAAGAGGCGTAAATCCGATTTATACAGGAAACAGATTTATGATCTACAGCCTTTATCCTGAAACAAATATTTCAGTGTGGATTGTTTCAGGCAGGGGAGGTCAGGGGGCTTCAGCAGCTGTAGGATACAGCATACTTGATAAAAGCTGTAATATTGATGTTGGTAAACTTATGCTCCAGTATGGCGGAGGAGGACATAAGGTTGTGGGAACTTGTCAGTTCAGCAATGAGGAAGTCGACAGAAAGCTTGAAATGCTTATTGATGATATAAAAAGACTTAATGCTGAAAAATAATCTTTATATACAGGAGTATTGAAAAATGATTCAGAAAATTCAGAATGAAATTTTAAGGCTGAAAAAGGAAACAGATACAGCAATTCTGGCTCACAGCTATATTGCAAAGGAAATACTTGAAATTGCTGATTATACAGGCGATTCATACAAGCTAAGTGTTGATGCTAAAAATGCAAAGGAAAAAAATCTTCTTCTCTGCGGAGTTCATTTTATGGCAGAAACTGCAAAGATGCTCTCACCTGAAAAAAGAGTTTTCCTTGCAAATCGTGAAGCAGGCTGTCCGATGGCTGAGCAGATGGAGCCTGATATGATTCAGGCACTTAAAGAAAGAGAACCCGACAGAAAAGTTGTTGCTTACATAAATACAACAGCAAAGCTTAAAGCAGTATGTGATGTATGTGTTACTTCATCGACTGCTGTAAAGATTGTTGAAAGTATGGACTGCGATAAAATTCTTTTTATTCCTGACTGTAATCTTGGAGATTATGTTAAGCGTCAGGTTAAGGGAAAGGATATAAAACTTCTTCAGGGAGGCTGTCCCGTACATTCTTCTGTTACTGCTTCTGAAATGAAAAAGGCAAAAGAAATGTATCCCGATGCACTCGTTCTTGTTCACCCTGAATGTCAGCCGTCTGTTGTTGAACAGGCTGATTATGTTGGCTCAACTTCAGGAATTATAAATTATGCTGTAAAATCAGATGCAAAGGAATTTATTATAGGTACTGAAATAAGTATTGCCGAATATTTACAGTATAAGTGCCTTGATAAAAAATTCCATATTCTTTCAAAGAAGATTTTGTGTCCGAATATGAAGATGACAACACTTGTAGATGTTTATAATTCTCTCAGATATCCTGATGAGGCTTTTGAAATTATAATGACATCAGAGGAAATAAATAATTCAAGAAAATGCATAGATGAAATGATAAGGCTTGGGGGTTAATATGCATAAATTCAGAAAATTATTGTCAGGATTTGGTGCATTGTGTATTTCTGTTGTCATGACATTGACTTTCCCTGAATTTGTATCAGCAGAAGATTATCAGTATGAAAGTCTGTTTCTTGCTGAAAGTTTGAACACTGTTTCTTCTAAAATAAATGCCTTTAAATCTATGATTTTGAATTCAAAGCCTTACTATGAACTTGATTATGATGTTTTTGATTATTGTCGCATAAAAAATGAGGTGATAAAAAACAGTGATGTTTCTGAAACTTTAATATCTGAAGAAACTGTTAATTCTGATAATGTCAGTATAACATCTGAAACAGATGATGTTTCTGAAAATATTTCTGTTTCAGAGCAAGTAACAACTGTTGCTGAAGATGTTTCTGTTTCAGGGCAAGTAACAACTGTTCCTGCAAATACTTCTGTTTCTTCGTCTGAAACAACTGAAGCGGTTACTGAACCTCCAAGACAGCCAAAACCTGATGTCAGTTATACGCATTTCGGTATTGATGTTTCTGTACATCAGGGAACAATTGACTGGGAAGCTGTTAAAAATGACGGGGTTGAATATGCTATTCTTCGTGCAGGTTATGGAAGTTTGACGAGTCAGATTGATAAAAATTTTGAAACAAATTATTTGAAGTGTAAAAGTCTTGGAATTCCTGTAGGTGCTTACTGGTATAGTTATGCCAAAACAACTTCTGAAGCTGAAAAAGAGGCAGAAACATTTATTTATGCACTTAAAGGAAAAAAATTTGAATATCCTGTATATTTTGATATTGAGGATAGTTCTCAGGCAGGTCTTAACCGTCAGCTTCTAACTGATATTGTAGATACATTCTGTGCAAGAATGGAAAGTGCAGGATATTATGCTGGAATTTATACAAATGTAAACTGGATTGATAATATTCTTTATAAATCTCAGCTTACACAGTACGACAAATGGCTTGCACACTGGTCATCTTCTCCAAAATACGGAAGTTCATTTGGAGGAATGTGGCAGTTTGGCTCATATGGTACGTATGCACAAGTCGAAAGCGGTCAGGCAACAATGTATGGTCAGATAAATGGCATATCAGCGGCGTGTGATGTCAACGTGTGCTATATAGATTATCCGGATATTATAAAATCAAAGAGATTTAACGGATATTAATTATATGTAAAAAGCAGAACTTTTATTTAGTTCTGCTTTTTGATTTTATCGTGGATTTTATTTATAAGTTTTATAGTAATTCCAACAAGAAATGCTGAAATTACAGTTCCAATTCCAACGCTTCCGGCTGAATGAATTATAATCAGGCATGATATAAAAGAGATAATTACCATTACTGTATCAAAAGTAACTTTTATTTTCGGAAATTCAATATTTGTCTTGTATGAAACCGCCTGCATAACACCTTCGCCGGCAAGCGGTACAATATCAGCAGGAAGATAAAGAAATATTCCAAATGCAACGAATACTATACTTATCGGTAAAAATATGGACTTTATTATGATATTGTCACTTTTAGGAATAAAACTCATAAGATTGTTGGAGAATGTCGTAAAATATCCGAATATTATTGCAGCAACTATTTGAAGAAGATTTTTAGGTTTAAAATCCTTTTTTAAAATTATTATTTGAAGAATTATAAGAAAAATATGAAATACAATGGTTGCCTTTCCCATTTCAAGTCCTGTTATAAGTGTTATTGTATATGGAATTGAACTTACCGGTGATACTCCAAGGTCTGCCTTCACTGAAAAACTGATTCCAATAGTCATTATAAAAAGACCGATTATATATGCGGTCAGTCTTTTAAATAGATTTTTATTCATATATTATCACTCCATTTTTGCTTTCTGTCTTTAATCTATTATATCATGTTTTTTTAGTAATTGCAATTTTTTTTATTAAACAGCAAAGTAAAATGTATTTTATAGGTGATAAACTGCATTTCATACTTGACAAAATAAATATAGAATGATATAATAAAATAATATAAAAGCAAATGATTTAAGGGGGCATAAAAATGTCAGCATTTACTGTTATGAATACAGTATTAAATGTAATATCTATGATGAGTCCGAATACAGGAGATACACGAAATCCTGTTGTTTTGATAGTTATTGGTGTTATTGCGGTTGTTCTTATTGCACTTACTGTTATTCTTAATATTGCAAAGAAAAATAAAAAATAATTTTTTATACATAAATTTA
>CAYRPZ010000122.1:0-4103 GCA_964426275.1 uncultured Ruminococcus sp.
AGGTTGGCGGTACTCATAAGGGTATTACAGCTATTCAGGTTGATATCAAGGTTGATGGTCTTACACCTGCTATTATAAAGGAAGCATTTGAAAAAACAAGAAAAGCAAGACTTTATATTCTTGATGAAATTATGCTGAAAGCTATACCACAGCCGAGAGAAACTGTAAATAAATATGCTCCTAAGATGGTTCAGACAAAAATTCCGGTTGATAAAATCCGTGAAGTTATAGGACAGGGCGGAAAGGTTATTCAGAAAATTTCTGCTGAATGTAATGTAAAGATAGATATTTCCGAGGACGGAAATGTATTTATTTCAGGAATTGACTATGATATGACACAGAAAGCACTTCAGATTGTTCAGACAATTGCACTTGACCCTGAAGTAGGTGCAATATACAAGGGTAAAGTAGTACGCATTATGCAGTTTGGTGCATTTGTTGAAATTGCTCCTGGAAAAGATGGTCTTGTACACATTTCAAAGCTTGACAATACAAGAGTTGAAAAGGTTGAAGATGTTGTTTCAGTCGGTGACGAAATAGTTGTAAAGGTTATTGAAATTGACAAGCAGGGAAGAATAAATCTTTCAAGAAAAGATGCACTTGCAGATATAAATGCAAAATCAAAGAAGTAAATGCTATAAAATTTTGATTTAAAACAGAAGGACGCTTGGAATTAAGCGTCCTTCTTGATATATGGAGATGATTAAAGATTGAATAAAAAAAAGATTACATCACTTGTTCCGGTTCTTATAGTAATGATTGCAATTTTTATGTTTTCATCTCAAAATGGAACTGAATCAAGTGAATTAAGTGATAAGGTGTCAATTAAATTGCTTGAAATAATATTTTGTGAAAATGTTACATATGTAGTCAGAAAATCAGCACATTTTATAATTTATGCAACACTGGGATTTTTTATGGCTCTGCATATGAATTTTTACAAAATATCACTAAGAGTGAAATATGCTGTGTCACTTGTAATATGTTTTATATATGCTTCAACAGATGAATTCCATCAGCTTTTTGTTGATGAAAGAAGTGGGCAGTTTTCAGACGTAATGCTTGATACGTGCGGTTCACTTGCAGGAATTGCGTTATTCAGCATTATATTTTTTATAATAAGAAAGGTTAAAAATTTAACCGCAGACTCACTTTAAAGTGTATCTGCGGTTATTTTATATAGTATATAATTTGATATTAAAATTTATCAATAACTTTTATAATATATTTGATAAGCTGACCGAGGTCTTTTACATCAACTACATCATCTGAAATAACATTTGCATTTGCTCTCTGCTGTGCATCAAGTTCAACAAGCTTAACAATATTCTGTTTAAGCATAGTTACATCACGAACATCAACTGTTCCATCAACGTTTACATCACCGAGAAGAACATTTGTATCTGGCGAATTTGTTGTTGTTGAATCAGAAGATTCATAGGTTTCTGATTTTGATGTGGTTGTTTCATTTGGTGCTGTGGTAGTTTCAGCAGTAGTAGTGGTTTCAGGTTCATTAGGTTCAGTGCCGTCAGAAATCTTTCCATAAATAATGCCGCAACCTACTGTTGACATATAGACAGTACCGAACTCGTTCATATCGCCTACAAGGAAGTTTCCATTTCCCGTACCGCCATAAAGTTTGTCAGTATTGATTGCAACCCATGTATCACCGCCGTCAGTTGAACGATAAATACCTTCAGGGTCTGATTCTGTTGGTTTGCCATACATAAACAGTGTGTTCAGACCGCCTTCTTTTTCAGGAGCACCGTATCCCACAGTTTTGCAGTAAAATACATCTTTCTTAGTAACGGTTTTTCCTTCATCGGTTACATTGTAAAGACCGTACCAGCCTGCACCGACAATAATATTATCTTCTCCGAGGTATGCAATTCTTCCTGCACTGTCACACTGGTCATACATTGCAATATCAGTGCTTGTGAAAGTTTTGCCGTAATCTGTACTTACACATAATGTATAATGTGCATCTGAAAAATCAGGTTCAGTTTTGGAATAGTACCATGATGAATTATAGTATGTTGCATATGCATATACCACATTCGGCTTATCAGGTTCAACGAGCATATAAGTAGACTTTGAACCGTATGCAGACGGTATTCCGGAGCAGGAAGTCCATGTTTCACCAAAGTCATCGGAATATGAAACATCACCGCTGTCCTTGCTTCCTTTGAAGAAACGGTATGAGCCGTCCTCAAGCTGAGTTATTGCAGCCGTTCCTCCGGGGGAATTGCTCATTTTTGTCCATGTTTTACCGCCGTCAGTTGTATAGAAACCGGGAGCAGTATCATTATTATTTTCAGCAATACGAATCATTACATCAGGATTCTGAGGGCAGTATGCAATAGCACTGGTTGAACCCATATTAGGGGAATACTGTTCGCCGACAACATCTGTATCGGTATGTTTAAAACCGTCATAGTCACCGATAGCAGAAAATTCATCTCCGTCCGGAATGCTTATCATATCAAGAGCAACAACTTCTTCAATACCGTTAGGGTCGAAGTAAATCTGAGGTGATGTATCCCAGATATTATCACAGGCAAACACACCATTACCTGAAGTAACAAGCATTTTATCAGGATTTGTCGGGTCAAGAACTATTGCACCGCACCAGTGAATAGCTTTATGTTCAATCCAATCATATCCGTTTGTAGAAAGGTAATCTACTACAACGGGCTGTGTCATATTACCTGTTTCTTCATCCCAGACATAATCGCCTTTTTTGCCACCATAAATTGATTCCCATGTCTGACCGCCGTCAGTTGAACGATAGAACCAGTCACCATATGCAACGCAATCATTTTCCCAGTCATCTTCACTGTACATCTGACCACTCCATACACCACAGGTAGTTGCAAGAAGGGTATTTGAATCATCAGGCAGACTTACGCAAGCACCAAAACTGTTTCCGCTTGGTGAAATATCAGTAACCTTATCATTTTTAATATCATATTTATAGATACCGCCGCCTGTTCCATTGAATGAAAGACCGCCTACATAGCATATAAGGAGATTTCCGTCAGCATCTTTATTAATTCTTGACGGGAATGAGTCAGTCGGAAGGTCTTCACTGAGAGGTTCCCAGTTATCCTTGCCTACATCTGCAACGTATACATTTTCACCGATTGTATTGTCTGAAATACCGACAAATACTTTTCCGTCCTGAATTGCAATAGTTCCGATACCGTTTGAATTTGAATAGTCAGTACCTACAGTAGTTTTTTCGATTGTATCTGTCCATGTAGGCCAATTTACTTCATATTTAAAAAGACCGAGGTCATTGAAGCTATCAACATAACCCCATGTTTCACCGCCGTCTGTACTCATGATAAGACCATCAGTATCACCGCCGCAGTAAATGATGTCAGAATTGTCAGGGTCTACAGCAATTGCTTCTCCGCACTGTCTGCCGTATCCGTTGCCATGGACTTTTATAAGGTCAGTGACATCATGTTCAGTGAAAGTTCTTCCACCGTCAGTTGATTTGAAAATAGCAGTTCTTTCAGAACTGAAATATGCACAGCCTGCAAGGAGATAGATTGTATCATCGTCATTTGGGTCAATGCAGATGGCGTCAATGCTGAGATATCCTCTGTCTTCCTCATTGACGAAGTCCATAAGCTGAATCCATTCTTTTTTATCATAGTCATATCTGTATGCACCGCCAACGTCAGTACGGGCATACATAGCTTTCTTACCTGTTACAATGCCTGAAACGAAACCGCCTCCGCCTATTTTGACACTGTCCCATGTGTAGCTGTCTTCAGTTGAAGCAGCTTCAACTGAATCAGGTGATGTGATAAATGATGAACCTGCTATTCCCAAAGCCATAGCACTGCACAGGGCAAATGCTCCAGCTGTTTTTCTTAACTGTCTGAAATTCATAAGAAAAAACTCCTTTCAAATTTATATACTTTTTTATTTTATTAATTTACTAATAATATGGAAATGTTAATATTTCTGTTTTTATTATAACATATTTTTTTTGCAAAGTAAATAATTATATGCTTAGTTAATATTTTATTTTATGAAAATGTAAAAAAAACAGCGTTAAAATTGTCAATATATATAAAATTAAAACGGAA
>CAYRPZ010000123.1:0-4011 GCA_964426275.1 uncultured Ruminococcus sp.
TTTTCAGAAGATATGCACCGATAAATCCACCTGCACCTGTGATTATAACATTCATACCTGACTTCGTTCTGAGATGATCTACTTTTCCAGATATTTCAAGCATCTCTTTTTCTATTCCGTTCAAGTATTCTGTATATGCCGCAGTAAGTTTTTCCTGTGCCTCTTTATCGTCATTTTCAAATACTGCCTGACGCTTCATTCTTTCTATATGTTCAAGACGCTTGTTTTCGTCCTTAACATTCAGTTTTCCGGCAAGTTCACGGATAGTGTGATACTGGAATATCATATTAAGGTCAATCTCATAGTTTTCTTTAAGTTCACTGTAAAATGTTATTGCATTCAGTGAATCAAATCCTATTTCAAAAAAATCTTCATTCACTCTGATGTCTTTAAGTCCTGTTGAACGGTAAAGAATATCTAAGATATCCCTCTCTTTTTCAGTCAGTTCTTCTTTTTCGTATGACATCTCGGCTGAATCATTCATGTTTATGAGAGTTTTTCTGTCAATTTTATTATTTCCCGTAAGCGGAAGTTCATCAATCTGACGTATCACCGACGGTATCATATACGATGGCAGTGATTCTGATATTTTCAATTTTACATCGTCTGGAGAAAGCTTCTCTGATGCTGTATAATATACGGCAATTATCGGATGATTGAAACGATTTTTCTTCAATACAGCTGCACACTGGTCTATTAGATTATTCTGCTTGAATACAGTCTCGATTTCTCCAAGTTCGATTCTGAATCCGTTTAATTTTACCTGTGTATCCTTTCTGCCGTTGAAATCAACATAACCTTTATCACTCATAACGCCAAGGTCACCTGTTATGTATACCCTGCCAAATGTATCAGTATCAACAAAAGCTGCGTTGGTTTTATCCTCATCATTAAAATAGCCTTCTGCAAGTCCGTAACCACTTATACAGATATTGCCCTGTGTGTTTTCAGGACATATTTCCATATTGTCATCAAGAATGTATATTCCCTGATTTGGCAAAGGATAGCCATATGGTATCTTTACCGATGTGTCCCAGTCTTTGGGTATCGGATAATATATAGACCATATTCCGCACTCTGTTGCTCCGCCTCCGCTGTATACCTTGCAATTACCATATGCTTCGTATATCTTTCCCGGAAGTGACGGTGGGATATTGTCACCGCTCATTATCACGATTCTCAGACTTTCCCTGTCATCAAACCCTATCTCGTCAGAACTTTCAAAGCTATGCTTCTTTTTATCCAGTGAATCTATATATATCTGCATCAATGCCGGAACTATATTCATCACTGTTACGCCTTCGTCTGAAATGTAATTTTGAAGTTTGCATACGTCTCTGCTATCCTCGGTTATTACAACTTCTGCGCCCAAACTGAGCGAGCCAAAGATGTCATAAACTGACAAATCAAATCCAAACGATGACACACAAAGAAATACATCTTTCTCGTTTGCTTCAAAAAGCTTGTTTACAGCTGCGATTGTATTCATAGCCGCACCGTGAGTTATAACTACTCCTTTCGGTACGCCTGTACTTCCTGACGTGAAAATAATGTATGCTTCATCATCTGAAACTACTTCGCACGGCTGTATACTCATGTCTTCTACAGCGATATTGTCAAGTTCTGCTTCATCTGCGTAAATCGCTCCGCAAAGCTCAATGATATACTTTTTTCTGTCAGCAGGCATTTTCGGTTCTACAGGAACATATACTCCTCCGCCAAGCAGAACTCCAAGAATACGTCCGACTGTTTCACACTTTCTGTAACCGTCTATAACGACCTTGCTTCCCTTTTGCATACCTTTTTTTCTGTAATATGCACAAGCAGCAAATGCATACTGTTTTAATTTGGAATATGTCCAGCTTTTTTCACTGTCTTTTACTGCTGTTTTGTCAGGAAACTCGTTCATTCTATCAAGAATGTCACTAAGCAAATTTTTTCCTGTAAAATCATTGCTTATGACATCATTGTATTCTTTTACTTTTTCAAGGTATTCACTGTCTGCACCTATTTTTTCTGTTTTTCCTTCAAGGAATGATGAGAATGTTCTGAACATTGATGAAATAAGCTTATGGTCAAAATAATCTGTATCATAATCCCAGTTAACAGTAAGGTCTCCGTTATCAAATGATATCTGACAATCAAGATAAACATTTGAAGTCTGACTGTATCCTCTGATATTTCCGTTTATGCCCATGTTAAGCTGCATATTCTTATATATCATACTTGTGAATACTATGGGGAATAATGCTCTTTCCTTTCCATGTTCAGCGGAAATCATCTCCATTATCTCTGTACCGTCTACACGCCTATGCATCATGGCTTCAATTGTTCCAATCTGTATATCACGGCACAATTCCCAGAACTCTTTACCTGTGTTTTCTATTGCAAGCAGAATAACTGCTGTAAAATCTCCTATAACTGACATCTCATTTTCAGTTCTGTCAAATACAGGCAGGTCAAGTGTAAATCTTTTCTGTCCGGAATAGAGAGCGATGGTTTTTGCATAGGCTGCAAGAAGGTATGTAGGCGCTGTTACATGGTGTTCATTTGCTTCTGCTTCAATCTCACGAAGACGCTCTTCTGACAGTTTTATACTCTTTCTCGAAAAAACTGACTGTCTTATGGAACGTTCACTGCCAAATAACGGTGCTGAAGGAAAGTCTGCTATTTTCTTTTCCCAGAATTTTCTGTCCTTTTCATACTGTGAATCTTTTGAAGTTTTACGTTTTACATAATCAAAAAAAGCCATATTTTCAGGTACAGAATAATTCTCGTCATCATAGTGCTTCCTGAGCTGTTCAGCAAATATTTTAAAGCTTATTCCATCGCAGACAAGCATATCAAATTCCATGAACATTGTGTATTCATTTTCATTTGTCTTATAGGCTTTCACCGAAAATAAAGGCCATGATAAAGGGTCAAAATTTTTTCCCTTTTCTGCATCGAATTCTCTATCAAGATATTTTTCCTGCTCATCAGAACTCATACCTGTGATATCTTCCTCTTGTATATGATAATACTCAGGCTTTTCAATTACCTTCTGTTCATAGGTATCTGTGAACACTGTTCTAAGTGCAGGCTGTTCCATTATTACTTTATTCAGTGCAGTTTCCAAACGCTCGATATCCTTATCCATCACTACGGAATACAGTACCTTAGTTGAAATTTCCGCTATCTGTCTGCCAATATAGTACGCTTTCTGCATACTCGTCATTGGATAATTCAATTTATTTCCACCTTTCGCATATCGCTCACAATCTTTTCTATTTACACCCTATCTCTATAGTATGCAGTATCACCGATTTTGACGGCAAGCCAAGCATTTCTTCTACTTTGCCGTGATCCATGTCTCCGATGGAACAACAGCCTGCTCCAAGTCTGTTGGCTTCTGCGTATAAAAGTTCAGTCATTATTCCGCAGTCAAGAAGTGCGTATGCATAGCCCTTATATCCGTACTTTGTCATATTGCATTCGCTGTTATACACCATGATAATACTTACCGCAGACGTTGCATAAATGTCACGGTTAGTCGGATAATGTGCGGACTCAGTAATTATATTGTCACTTAATTTATAGAGCGAATTATTTACTGGACAATAATAGTACATTCCTTTATCAAGATCATCTACCCTGTTTTCTTTCACACAGAGATAAATATCTATCGGATAAAGACCCCCTGCACTTGGATAGTATCTTGCTTTTTTTCTGAATTTGTTTTCACTGAATACAGATAAAAGTTCCGATATCTCATTAAAGCTTATTTTTTTATCCGTATTGAAGTTTCGTGTTGTACAGTGCGAACGCAAATGTTCGCCTGCCTGCGTATCTTTAAGCTTTAATGGCATTATCTGTGAATTTGCACATATATTTCGATTTATAATCTCGTCCTTTGCTTTTGACAGTTTGTCAGAATCAAGATACAGCTCTTCGTCGTGAATAACTTTTGTATACGGCGAAAGTCCATAAAACATTTCATTTAAACGTGGTATACCTGTTATAAGAACTCTT
>CAYRPZ010000124.1:0-4006 GCA_964426275.1 uncultured Ruminococcus sp.
ATTCGGGGTGGTCAATGAAGGGGTTGCGGTTCTTTTGCTTTGCATAAACCGCTTCTTCTTGAATCAGAGTGGTCATACCAGTTATGATGATAAGATATATAAAGTCCTTCTGTAGTATTTTCACTAAGACCAAGGAGATTACATTTTCCATTATCCCAGAAATGATTATATGAGAATGTTATATAAGTAGATTTCTTGCAGTCCAAAGCACCGTCACCTTTAGCCTGGTCTGCATCTCCGCCAGCCATTCCATAGAATGAATCACAATTATGAATCCATATATGGTCACATGACTGCTGAAGACTGTAGTTATCTCCCTCACTGCTGTCAACAAGCATAATTCCCATATTTCTGATTTCACAGTTTGAAAGGTTTTTAAGTCTTATACCAAATCCATTGAAGAGAGCATCTTCACCAATACCTTCAATTGTTATACCGCATGAAAGTCTTTTTGAATCACCATTTCCGCTTACTACAAGGTCACCGCCTTCAAGTACTGACGGGTCTGTAATAGTTCCGATAACTCTTATATCAAGAGGTCTTGTTTCATATCCTTTTTTATAGAGATTAAGAATATTCTGAAGACCAACAGCATTTGTTGAAGTACCCTTTGAGCTGGTAACAACATCAAGAGAAACTGTATCCTTAGTATCTTCTGTTATATAAAGAACGACTGCATTTTCTTTAAGAGTACCGTCTTCATTATAAGCACCTGATGAAGTACCGTTTACCCAGCCAAATCCGCTTCTGTCATTTGCTTCAACATTTATAACAGCAGTTTCAGCAGCCTTTGAAGTATCTTCCTTACCGCCTGCAACAGGAACTACCTTAAGGGTATAGCTTCCTTCTTTAAGCCCTACTGCATCAGCTCTCCAGCAGTCATTGTATTTTCTGATAAGCTCTGTATCAAGCTGAACAAATGATGAACCTGAAGCATCTCTGTAGTAAACATTATAACCTTCCGCACCGCTTACATCAGACCATTCAACATAAGCATTTTCAAAACCCGAACCTTTTTCTGTAATTGAAACGCTGTCAACAGCTGAAACCTGAGCAACCTGAAACATTCCTGACAATGACATATTATCTGATGGCAAAAAGGCAAAAGATGCAGCTGCAACTGAAAAAGCCATAACAGCAGTAACGATATTCTTGCAATTCATGATAAAATCCTCCTTTAAATCCAAGAAACTTTTTGAATAAAACAGCTAATTTTTTCTTAGCATGTATAAAACTTTTATACATTTCATAATATTTCGTTTTTTATCGTATTTATATGATAAACCATTTTCAATAATATTTCAATGATATATTATATCATTTAACTGATATATAATCTTTTTTATTCCTTTTTTTCAAAGAAATCTAAAATTATAAAGTGTATTTTATCACATAGCATAGAAAATAATATACATAATAAACAAAAATAAAAAAGAGAATGAAAGCTATGTTGAAACTCTCACTCTCCTGACGGATTACTGCCTGATATATATTCCCTGAGATTCAATAAAATCCTCAAGTTCCTGTTTTGCCTCCTCAGCCCAGCTTTTTGCATCATCAACATAATTGTTTTGACTGACTGATGATTTTCCGGCATCTTCATCTATTGCCTTTTTATCTTTTTCATCAAATTCATTCATATAAAAGACTCCTTTTTAATGTTTTACATACCTATAAGCAATGCCCGGCATAATGAACCATCAAGTCCTTTAAATTTAATCGGTGCACAATTAAGCATATACTCACCTTCCGGAACTTCATCAAGCACAATCCCTTCAAGCAATGCAACTTCATTTTTAAGAAGTTCAAGATGTACAGGAATATTATAATCGCCACTGCTGACAGACTGGCTCTCAACACCTATAAGCTTTATTCCATGTCTGTTAAATTCTACGGCAGATTCCGGAGTAATTATACATCTGCCCTTGAATAAAATTCTTTTCTGGGAAAATTTCACAATGCCCCTCACATCACCGGAGGATAATTCGCCATTAAATTCAATAACTGTTGCATCACCTACACATTTATTTAAATCGATATCATCAATTGATTTTCCATCGTCAAAAAAATGAAATGGTGCATCAATATGAGTACCGTTGTGAACACATAATGTAACAGTAGTGAGATTGCAGTTATCCCCATTCTTAATTCTCAAATCCTCATGATATGATGGAACAGTATCTCCCGGATAGACATTTCCTGTAAAAACTTCCTGACTTATATCAAAAATTTTCATATACTAACATTTCACCTCAAGACGTTTTTTTATATCGGATAAGGAATTATACCATATTTTATAATCATTATCCTCACATTCCTCAATAAGCTCACGAAGTTCCGAAATATCAGACAGAATACAGTTTATCGCAGATACAGCAATATTTTTCAGTACCATGATTTTATCTTTCTCAACACGTTCAATAATATCATCATATTGAATATCGGGACATTCATATTCCAAACCGTTTATAATCTGGTCAATAATACAGACACTCACCCACGCACTACAACATAAATCAAGTTCAATAAATTTCTTTTCATTTATAATATTTTCAAGAACCGTTTTAATACTTTCTTCAATATTATCCTGCTCACTTAATTTCATAATAAAATCACAGGAATCATCATTATCAAACACGCCAAATCCCCATGCACCCATATATAAAAGCCTCCTTAACAAGTATATTTTTTAATTTCATCAATCATCGAACTGAGTAAGTCTGCCTTCTTTTGCAAGGTCCGGAAAATTCCATTGTCTTAAAATTTCATATACGGCAACTGCAACAGAATTTGAAAGATTAAGACTTCTTAAAGTATTTCTCATTGGTATTCTCACACAATTAAGCGGATTATCATGAAGCAGAGTTTCAGGTAATCCCTTATCTTCTCTGCCAAACATTATGTAAACATTATTCGGATAACTAACATCGCTGTAAACATTTTTCCCTTTAGTTGTAAAGAAATATGTCACCGCATCAGGATTTTTTTCAAAAAAATCATCAAGACTGTCATAATATTTTATATCAAGCTTATCCCAGTAATCAAGACCTGCACGTTTTAATTTTTTATCATCTGTTTCAAAGCCAAGAGGCTTTATAAGATGAAGCACTGCACCTGTAACAGCACAGGTTCTTGCAATATTTCCTGTATTCTGAGGAATCTGGGGCTGATGAAGAACTATATTTATATTGTACATAAAAACCACCCGTTTATATATATTTACTGAACCATATATCAGAAAAATCAATGCTGAACGTTTTACCATCAAGATAAGCAAGCGGTGACGAACTTTCAAAACTGAAGCCGGCACTGTACGCACATAAAGCCTGATGATAAACATTAAATCTGTCATTAGCCGATTTCACACCATATTTTGTATCTCCAAGAATCGAGCAGCCTATATGTGCCATACTTGCTCTTATCTGATGTGAACGTCCTGTTATCAGTTCGATTTCTGCAAGGCATAAATCATTCTTATTTTTGATTATCCGATATTTTGTGATAATTTCTTTATATCCGTTTTTTTCAGTATCTGAAATAAATACCTTATTAAGCATATCATTTTTAAAGTGATATGCTTTTATAGTTCCCTTATCCATTGGCGGCTTATTTATCAAAAGGCATAAATATTTCTTATAGATTTTTCTTTCTCTGATACATTCATTTACAGCTCTCAATGATGTGGCATTTTTAGCAGAAACAACTATGCCACAGGTGTTGCGGTCAAGACGGTTGCATACAGCAGGAGCAAACGAAGCCTCTGACATCGGATTATATTCACCTTTTTTATATAGATAATTTTTAATGCTGTCTGCAAGATTATTTTCTTTGTTGTTTTTATCACTATGGACTATAACTCCGACAGGCTTGTTTACAATCAGTATATTATCATCTTCATACAGTATATTCAGATTATCAGGTGCATTAATGAAATCAGGAATATCATTTTTATTTTCTCTGAAAAATGAATCATCAACATAAAATTCAATAGTATCTCCCTGCTGAA
>CAYRPZ010000125.1:0-3955 GCA_964426275.1 uncultured Ruminococcus sp.
TATGCTTATTTATTGCAGTAGAGGCAGTATCTAAATATTCCCCATCTTCATCCACAGATGATATAATAAATGAATGCCCAACATCTAATACAGTTCCTATGTATTCATGTTGAGTTGATTTGAATATTTCAATGGTTTTATTTACATCAATCATTTTTTCTTACTCCCTATCTTTGCAACATTCTTTAATCTTATCTGTAAATTCAAGATTATCAATTCTTAAAATATATACAGAAGGCTTATTCTGAATAAAAGAATATAAAATAAGCCCTGATTAAGCACTCCAATTATCATGATTATGCAGTATGATTTGAAATCCCTGAATTTTGAATTATAAAAGTTCACAACAATAGTTATTATTTCACTTAATGACATTGATGCAAACGGAACAGTATTCCTGTATTCTTTACAATAATCGTCAATATTACAAAATATTCTTATTAACTGATTCATAAAAAAACCTCTCCTTTTGGTGTTTTGGATATTTATTTCATTTCCATTATACCATTTTCAGAGAGGTTTTTCTATTTAATTTTTTCAATATATCAAATCAGCATAATTACTGATTTGACTAACTTTTTTATTCGTCGAATTCGCATTAATCAAAGATTGCTGTATCCCATTAAATATTCATCAACTTCTCTTGCAACACTCCTGCCTTCCTGAATTGCCCATACTACAAGTGACTGACCTCTACGGACATCTCCTGCCGCAAATACTTTGTCAATATTTGTTTTATAGCTTCCCTCAGGAGTAGCAATTGCTGTTCTTGATGTGAGATATGTTCCGAATGCATCTGTAATATACTTTTCAGCACCTAAAAATCCTGCCGCTATGAGTACAAGTTCAGCTTTGATTTCTTTTTCTGTTCCCGGAACTTCCTGAAACGGTCTTACTGATGTATCAAGCATTACAGTCTTTACAGCTTTTACATTACCTTTTTCATCTTTTATAAATTCCTTTACAGTAGTTTCATAAATTCTTGGGTCTGTACCAAATACTTCAATAGCTTCTTCCTGACCATAATCTGTCTTGCAGACTTTAGGCCATTCGGGCCACGGATTATCTTCAGTTCTCTTATCAGGAGCTTTTGGCATCATTTCAAGCTGTACCACTGAACGGCAGCCATGTCTTAAACAAGTTCCGACACAGTCATTTCCTGTATCTCCACCTCCGATTACAACTACATTCTTATATTTTGCACTGATATAATTGCAGTCGGAAAGATGCGAACTGAGCAGACTTTTTGTTGTGGATTTAAGAAAATCAACCGCATAATAGATACCGCCCGCATCTTTACCGGGAACTTCAATTGGTCTTGGATTTGATGCACCACAGCAAAGAATAATTGCATCATATTTTGATTTAAGCTCTTTTGCAGTAATGTCAACACCAACATTTACACTTGTCTTAAATCTTATGCCTTCTTCCTCCATTATATTTATACGTCGTTCAATAACGCTTTTTTCAAGTTTCATATTAGGAATACCATACATAAGCAGTCCGCCCGGACGGTCTTCCCTCTCATATACTGTAACACTGTGGCCACGCTTGTTAAGCTGTAATGCAGCTGCAAGTCCTGAAGGACCTGAACCTATAACGGCAACTTTCTTGCCTGTTCTTATTTTAGGTGGATTAGGCTTTATTCTGCCTGTTGCAAATGCCGTTTCAACAATTGCATATTCATTTTCCTTGACTGTTACAGGTTCACCGTTAAGTCCGCATGTACAAGCCTTTTCGCAGAGTGCGGGACATACTCTCGAGGTAAATTCGGGAAAACAGTTTGTAAGCAGAAGTCTGCTTGCAGCCTCGTCCATCATGCCACTGTATACGAGGTCATTCCATTCGGGGATAAGATTATTAAGCGGACAGCCTGAAACCATTCCCATAATGGGTTTTCCTGCCTGACAAAACGGAACACCGCAGTCCATACATCTTGCAGCCTGTTTTTTTCTTTCTTCCATGCATAATGGCTTATGAAATTCATTATAATGCTGAATACGGAGCATAGGTTCCTGTCCTGGATTATTTAAACGCTCGTATTCCATAAAACCGGTTTTCTTGCCCATGATTTTCTCTCCTTACTTTCTTGTATTGGCATAAAATGCTTCTATCTGGGCATCTTCATCGCTCATACCCTTTGCTTTCATATCTGATATTGTATTCAACATTCTTGCATAGTCATATGGCAGAACTTTCTTGAACTTTTTAAGATAATTGTCAAAATCATCAAGAATCATTCTCGCCTTAGGTGAACCTGTAGCTTCATAATGTTCCTCAATCATAATTCTAAGTTCTTCAGCATCTTTTTCATAGATTACATCATCATATGCCGCAATGCCTTTATTCATAGTTTTATAAAGTGTATCGTCCTCATCAAGAACATATGCAATTCCTCCACTCATACCTGCTGCAAAGTTCTTGCCGAATGTTCCGAGAACTACAACACGTCCCCCTGTCATATATTCACAGCCATGGTCACCGACACCTTCAACAACCGCTGTTGCACCTGAATTTCTTACACAGAAACGTTCTCCGGCAATACCGTTTATAAATACCTTACCGCTTGTAGCTCCATAAAGTGCAACATTTCCGATTATAATATTTTCTTCCGGTCTGAATGTAGAAGTTCTTGGAGGATATACAACAAGTTTTCCGCCTGAAAGACCTTTTCCGAAATAATCATTGCTGTCACCCTCAAGGGTAAGAGTAAGACCTTTTGGAATGAATGCTCCGAAACTCTGTCCGCCACTTCCCTTGCAGTTAATCTTATAGAAATCATCAGGAAGTGAACCGGCACCATATCTTCTTGTTATTTCTGAACCGAAGATTGTTCCGAGAGTTCTGTCGGTATTCTTAATATTTATATTTATTTCCTTTGATGTGTGAGTATCAAGAGCCTCTTTCATTTCTTTCATGATTATTTTTTCATCAACTGTATTTTCAAGCTTAAAGTCATATCTTTCTTCGGGATTAAATGTCATTCTGTATTCGTCCCTGTCAAAATTATTTTCAAGGATTTTGCTGAAATTAATATTTGCAGCTTTATCTCCTTCCTCAATATCACGGACATAAAGGAGGTCAGTACGTCCTACAAGCTCATCAACGGTTCTTATTCCGAGTTTAGCCATATATTCACGCAGTTCCTCTGCAACAAACATCATAAAGTTCATAACATATTCAGGCTTGCCTTTGAATCTCTTTCTGAGTTCAGGATTCTGAGTTGCAACACCTACAGGACAAGTGTCAAGATTACATACCCTCATCATAACACAGCCCATTGTTACCAGCGGAGCAGTGGCAAATCCAAATTCTTCAGCACCAAGCAGTGCAGCTATAAGAACATCACGGCCTGTCATAAGTTTTCCGTCTGTTTCAACAACAACTTTTGAACGGAGTCCGTTCATAAGAAGCGTCTGGTGAGCTTCTGCAACACCGAGTTCCCATGGAAGACCTGCATTATAAATGGAATTAAGCGGAGCAGCACCTGTACCGCCATCATATCCTGATATCAGAACAACTTCCGCACCTGCTTTTGCAACACCTGCGGCAACTGTACCTACACCAACTTCCGAAACAAGCTTTACAGAAATTCTTGCTTTTGTATTTGAATTTTTAAGGTCATATATAAGCTGTGCAAGGTCTTCAATTGAATATATATCATGGTGCGGAGGAGGAGATATAAGTCCTACACCCGGAGTTGAATGTCTTGTCTTTGCAACCCACGGATATACTTTTCCAGCGGGAAGGTGTCCGCCTTCACCCGGCTTTGCACCCTGTGCCATTTTAATCTGTATTTCTTTTGCACTTACAAGGTAATCTGACGTAACACCGAAACGTCCTGATGCAACCTGTTTAATTGCTGAACATTTATTTGCTTCATCATTTGCTGAAGCAAGACGCTTCGAGGGAAAGTTGGATATGCGAATGAACAAGCGCGCCGGCATGACGGCCG
>CAYRPZ010000126.1:0-3933 GCA_964426275.1 uncultured Ruminococcus sp.
TATTTAGAAAAAAATATTTTTTTGTTTTAAATGTAAGTTTTGATATAATTTTAATATATAAAGGAGAGTATTTAAATGAAAAAAATAATTCTTGCATTATGTATAGCATCTGTGACACTTTCATCTGTTCCATTTATTGCAAGTGCTGATGATGTATCGGTTTCAAAAGGAGATTTAACAGTTGACGGAAATATTGATGTTTTTGATTTTCAGATGATGAAATGCGGACTTCTGAATATTGAGAATGATTATGAGGGAATAGGCAACACCGCTGATATTACAGGAGATTCAGTGCTTGACAGTGCAGATATAAAATTAATTAAACGGTATATTCTTGGAGATATTTCGGAAATTCCTTCAGTTCAGCCGATTGAAACTGCTGAACCGGCTGAAACAACAGAACCAATTATAACTGCTGTGTCGTTTACTGAAGAAACAACGGCTGAAGTACCTGTTACTGAAACAATCACACTGGAAGATATGCCCGATGAGTATAAGTCTGCTGTTGAATGGATTTGGACGAACAGATTTGAAAGAGAACAGTCTGTTGCAAAGTACAATACAATATTTGACCAGATTATTGCAGGGGAGGGGACTCTTAATTTTGTAGTAAGATGGCAGTCTTACAAGCAGATAACTCTTGAACAGCGTCAGTGTCTTGAAAAAGTTGTTGAAGAATCTGTAAATGCATGGACTGAATATCTTGCAGGATATGATGAGTGGCCGTATGAACATATAGATGTAAAAATAACAGGCTGGGCAGTGCTGGATAAAAATGTTCTTTTGGATTTGCAGGACGATGAAATTGTATATGATGATATAATTTCAGATTATGACAGTACATATGATACATCGAACGGATATGAAGCAATACCTGATAAGCTTCCGTCTGCGCCTGATGAAATATCACGTTTTTGGCATTTTTCAAATAATACAGGATTTAATTATCCGAATGGACTTGACAGCCGTTTTGATATGTATTTATGGGCTACACAGGGATTTCCGTCTATAGGAGGCTGCGGTGGTGACTGGGGACAGCGTCTTTCAGATGATTCATATCTGAATATGGCAGACAGCAGTTCAAACATTCATGTTTTAGTGCATGAAACAGGTCATGGATTTGGTATAACTGACTTTTATGGCGGTGAGGGAGAAATTGACGGATATCCTGTCGGAGGCTTTCCTGGTAACGGCACATCAATTATGATGGCAGGTTCATCAACAGAAATAACTGATTTTGATGGTTGGATGCTTAGATATATATGGTCTGAAATAAAAGATGACGAAGGCAGATTCTAATAGTAAAATCGGATAATATTAATTCATAAATTTAATAATATTTTAATAATATTACATAAAAACGTTGACATATTAGTAAATTCATTATATAATTATATATAAAAAGATAAGGACGTGATAAATTATGAAATATAAAGTATTAATTAACAGTAAAAAATCAGCACTTATGAAAGACTTCTTTCAGCATACCTCAAGATATTTTGATAACCTCAGTACTTCGGATTTACAGGCAGATATTGTTAAACATTTTCAGCTTTTCAGCCCCGATGTTTATGTATGTTTCTTTGATTCATATGACAACGAGCAGATAAGTCAGATTAATGCTCTTAAAATAAGTGATGCCTATAACAAAGCTCCTGTGGTTATAATTGCCAATAATGAAACCTGCAACGAAATTCAGATGGAACACCCTTTACTTGCTGACTTAATTATAAGAAGGCCCGTTTCACCCGATAACCTTTCACTTGCAATAATAAATTATCTTGACAAGGCAAAAGAGGAAGCAAAACGTAAGGAAGAAGAAGAGAAAATTTCCAAAGAGGTTTCTTCGGAACCAAAAACTGAAGAAGTAAAAAAACATATTTTGCTTATTGATGATGACAGAGGCGTTTTGAAAATGCTTAAAGCCGCACTTAGTGACAAATATGAAGTAACTACAATTATAAATGGCATTATAGCAGAAAAATTTCTTGAATCAAAAACCTGTGACCTTGTCATTCTTGATTATGAAATGCCTGTTAAAACAGGATATGAAGTGTTCAAATCGCTTAAACAGAGTGAAAAGACAAAGGATATACCGGTTGTATTCCTGACAGGTGTGTCAGACAGCAAGAAAATTGCTGAGATTATGCTGCTTAAACCTCATGGTTATATGCTTAAGCCTATAAACATGGATATGCTTCTTACAACAATAAAAAATATTTTAGGGTGATAAATTATGCAGGAGAATGAATTATATCTTACTAATCTAATAGACGTTGAAATTTTACAGCGCATTCAGGATGCTTTTGCAAATATGACAGGTATGGCAGCTCTTACTACTGACGCATCTGGTGTTGCGGTTACAAAAGCTTCAAATTTTACAGATTTCTGTATGAAATATACACGTGCCAGCGAATTAGGCGGCAGACGTTGTGCTTTATGCGATAAGCTTGGTGCTGAAATGACTCTTAAAAAAGGCAGTGCCTGTACATATTGCTGTCATGCCGGACTTGTTGATTTTGCTGCTCCTATTATGTCGCATGGTCATATGGTCGGAAGTTTTATAGGAGGTCAGGTTCTTACAAATCCTCCTGATTTGGAGAAAGTTGAAAAAACAGCTCTTGAACTTAATATAAACCCTGATGATTACAGGGAAGCTGTACAGAAGGTTAAAATTGTAAGCAAGAAAACTGTTGTTAAGTCTGCTGATTTTTTATGTGTAATAACAAATGTACTTTCAGATATTGCCTATAAAAGCTATGAATTAAAACAGAAAAATATTGAAATAGAAAAAGCATCTCATATGAAATCGGATTTTCTTGCTAATATGAGTCATGAAATCAGAACTCCTATGAATGCTGTACTCGGCATGGCTGATATGGCTCTCAGAGAGGAACTTCCTCCGCTTGCAAAAGCATATATACATCAAATAAAGGCAGCCGGAAAAAATTTGCTTGTCATTATAAATGATATCCTCGACTTTTCAAAGATTGAATCCGGAAAAATGGAAATAATTGAGGATAAATATGAACCGCTTTCAATTGTCAATGACCTTTCAAGTATTGTAAACAGCCGTATAGGTGACAAGGAAATTGAGTTTATTATGGATATTTCACCGGAAATTCCTAAAATGCTTATGGGAGATAATGTAAGAATACATCAGATTATACTCAATCTGCTTACCAATGCTGTAAAGTTTACTAATGAAGGTCGTGTAAAGCTCTTTATAGATTGTTATAGAAAAGATGAGGAAACTGAAATTCTTAAAGTTGCTATAAGTGATACCGGTATCGGAATTAAAAAGGAAGATATGGGCAAGCTGTTCAATTCATTTCAGCAGGTTGACAGCAAAAGAAACAGAAATATTGAAGGTACAGGTCTTGGTCTTGCCATTACCAGCCAGCTTTTAAACCTTATGGGAAGTCAGATACAACTTGAAAGTGAATATAACAAGGGCAGTACATTTTCATTTGAACTGCCTCAGAAAATTGTTAATCCTGAACCTACAATAGTTAAGCCTGAAATTTCAATTACAGTTGCTGTACTGGTTACAAATCAGTATGTAAGAAAACAGCTTGTAAAAGACCTTGAATGGATTAATGCAGAATGTTTTGACCTGCTGGAAAATAATTATTTGGAAAGTAATATACCGGATTATATTATTGTTGAAAGAATGCTTTTCCATGATAATATAGAAGAATATATATTAAATCACCCCAATGTAAAATGCTGTATTATTATTGATGATTTCAGCAGTTCGTATAATGTTGATATAAAAAATGTAACTGTTATAAGAAAACCGATTTATTTTCTTAATCTTTATAATACATTAGGCATAAGTCATATTCTCCTTATGGATGAAAATGAAGTGGACTGTGACTTGTTTACTGCTCCTGATGCAAGAATACTTATTGTTGATGACAACAAGATAAA
>CAYRPZ010000127.1:0-3876 GCA_964426275.1 uncultured Ruminococcus sp.
AATATATGTGAGGCTGAATCCTTACTCATAAGTTCAAGAGGAATTTCCTTTTCAGCTGTAATAAGTGTCAGGATATTCGTGTCAGTCTGAAATCCTGCACCTTTTTCCCTGATTGAATTGCAGGCAATCATATCAGCATTTTTCTTTGCAAGTTTATTTCTGGAATTTTCAAGGAGATTATCCGTTTCCATTGAAAATCCGCATATAAACTGATTTGGTGATTTATTTTTGCCAAGCCATGAGAGAATATCCTCTGTGCGTGATAATCTTATGGACATATCGGAATCAGATTTCTTTATCTTGGCATCAGTATATTCCGCAGGTGTATAATCGGCAACTGCCGCTGCTTTTATTATAATATCACAGTCAGAATAACTATTTTTTACAGCATCTGCCATATCTTTCGCTGAAGTCACAGATATATTTTTTATAAATCTTACAGGTTCAAGTGCTGTCTTTCCTGAAATAAGCACTACATCTGCACCTCTGAGCATACACGCTTTCGCTATAGAATATCCCATTTTTCCTGACGAATGATTTGTAATATATCTCACAGGGTCAATTGACTCCTGAGTAGCTCCTGCCGTTACAAGCACTCTAAGCCCCTGCATATCCTTTTTATATGCAAGTTCTTTTTCAATATATGAAAACAGTTCCTCCGGTTCAGGCATTTTTCCTGCTCCTGTATCTCCGCAGGCAAGATATCCGCTTGACGGTTCTATTATGATATATCCGAAACGCCTTAATTTTTCTATATTATCATGCACTATCGGATTTTCATACATTCTTGTATTCATTGCAGGTGCTATCGCTACAGGACATTTACAAGCCATAACAGTTGTTGAAAGCATATCATCTGCAATACCATTTGCAATTTTTCCGATAATATCAGCTGATGCAGGCGCTATCATGAAAAAATCTGCTTTTTTAGCAAGCGATATATGCTCAATATCAAATGAATGATTTCTGTCAAATGTATCAGTTATACATCTGTTGCCCGTAAGTGCTTCAAATGTATTCGGAGTAATAAATTTCATCGCATTTTCAGTCATTATTACTTCGGTACTGCAATGCTGTTTTCTGAGCATACTTGCAAGCCCTGCAACTTTATATGCAGCAATTCCTCCCGTAACTCCGAGAACAACTGTTCTGCCGTCAAGCATCTTCTCCAGCTTCCTTTCCGCATATAAGCTTTCCATGTTTTTCATAATGTGTAACTGAAATTATCTTATTGTTCTCATCAACAAAAACTACATTCGGTTTATGCTCTGATACTTCAGATGCATCAACTTCACAGAATGACATGATTATCAGCTTATCACCGGTCTGGGCACATCTTGCTGCCGCACCATTAAGACATATCATTCCAGAGCCTCTGTCCCCTGCAATCGTATATGTTTCAAACCGGTTTCCATTGTCTATATCAACTACAAGTACCTTTTCATATTCTATAATTCCTGAGGATTCAAGCAGTTCCTCATCAATCGTTATACTTCCGACATATGAAAGTTCAGCCTGTCTTACAGTGGCTCTGTGAATTTTTCCTTTAAGCATATGCAACAGCATTATATAAATCCTCCCAAAAAATCAAGCATTGAATGTGAAATTGTCTATCAGCCTTGTTTTTCCAATATAAACAGCAATTGCTACAAGAACACTTCCTTTTATCATATCAACAGGCTGAAGCTCCGTACTGTCAACTATTTCCACATAATCGATTTTTGCAAGCGGTTCAGATTCAATTTTTTCTTTTATAAGATTTATAATTTCATCTGCACAGTATTCACCGCCTGCAATCTTTTCCTTAGCCATTTTAAGTGAACGGCTAAGCACAAGTGCTGCTTTTCTTTCTTCTTCATTAAGATAAGTGTTTCTTGAACTTTTTGCAAGTCCGTCAGGTTCTCTTACAATCGGACAGCCTACTATATTTATATCAATATTGAGGTCACGCACCATTCTTTTTATAACAGCAAGCTGTTGTGCATCTTTTTCGCCAAAGTATGCATTGTCAGGTGTTACTATATTAAAGAGCTTATTCACAATGGTGCATACACCTTTGAAATGTACAGGACGGCTTCTTCCGCAAAGTCCCTTTGAAATATTGTCCACATCAACGCTTGAACAGAAATTATCTGCATATATTTCTGATACTTCCGGATTAAAAATCAGGTCTGCACCTGTAATTTTACAGAGTGAAGCATCTCTTTTAAGGTCACGTGGATAGCTGTCGAGGTCTTCATTAGGTCCGAACTGCATTGGATTTACAAAAATACTTACAACAGTTCTGTCATTTTCGAGTACAGACTTTTCAATAAGTGATTTATGTCCTTCATGCAGATAGCCCATTGTAGCCACAAATCCTACAGTAAGACCGTGTTTTCTCCAGTCCTTTACAATTTTTCTTACTTCTGCAACAGTATTTACAATCTCCATAATAAACCAGCTTTCAGTTATTTTAATTTTTTCAGAACCTCATCTGAAATTGAAAAAGTGTGTTCATCAGAAGGAAATATACCATTTTTTACTTCCTTTGAATATTCAGCAAATGCATTTTTCATAAGCTGACCTATATCAGCATATTTCTTGGCAAATTTAGGAGTAAATCCGCTGAACATTGCTATCATATCCTGATAAACAAGCACCTGACCGTCACAATATTTTCCGGCACCTATACCTATTGTAGGAACAGATATTTTTTCAGTTATAATCTTTGCAAGCTTTTCAGGAACACACTCCAATACTATGCCGAAAACTCCGGCTTTTTCAAGCTCAACTGCATCATCAATAAGTTTCTGTGCAGTTTCTTCAGATTTTCCCTGAACTTTAAATCCTCCGAATGCATTGACAGACTGCGGAGTAAGTCCCATATGACCCATAACAGGTATCTGAGCATCGACTATCGCCTTAATCTGAGGCACAATTACTGAACCTCCTTCAACCTTTACAGCCTGAGCTCTTCCTTCTTTTACAAGACGTCCTGCATTTAAAACAGCATCATAAACCGAAGTCTGATATGACATAAAGGGCATATCAGCAACTACCAGTGCATTCCTTGCTCCTCTTGAAACAGCTTTTGTATGATGAAGCATATCTTCCATAGTTACTGAAAGAGTATCTTCATATCCGAGCATCACCATTCCAAGTGAATCCCCTACTAAAATTGCATCTGCTCCTGATTCATCAACAAGTCTTGCAGTTGAATAGTCATACGCTGTAAGCATTGAAATTTTATCTTTATTTTTAGAGTTTTTAAAAGTAACAACGGTATTTTTCATTATATAATCTCCTTTCTGAAAGCAAATCCAAATAAATATATTTTATACAAATTAATCTTTACAGAAAAGTATAAAAAATACACAGATTCACTACAGAATAAGTATATCATAAAAAAATTTAAAAGTAAAGCACTGACAATAAAACATATAAAAATAGATGATTAAATTGTGTATCTGATACAAAAAACTTTACAGTTTTTTATACAACAAAACACCTCCGCATATTTCAGCGGAGGCATTTTTATATAAAATCTACAATTAAAATCAAATTTTGGATTAATAACCGTTCTTAGCAGGGTCGAGGTCTTCAACAACCTTGATGATGTACTTGATAATCTGACCGAGGTCCTGAACATCAAGTGTACCTGAAGGAATAACATCACCATTAAGCTTGCCCTGAGCAGTAATATCATCATCAGTGATAAGTTTTACAATATATTTCTTAAGACATGTAACATCACGAACGTCAACAACACCATCATCGTTTACATCGCCCCAAAGAATATTGGATATGTCACCAGCAGTAGTTGTTGTGTCAGTTGCTGTTGTATCATCTACTGTTGTTGTATCAGTTGTTGTTGTTGTGTCAGCTGTTGTTGTT
>CAYRPZ010000128.1:0-1347 GCA_964426275.1 uncultured Ruminococcus sp.
ATTAAAAAGGATATTAATACATTGTTTATGGGCTTTACAGAGGCAGAAGCCGTTAAGCTTTTTGCTAATACCTATCTTGCATTGCGTGTTTCTTATTTCAATGAGCTTGATACATATGCAGAAATGAAAGGACTGAATACACAGCAGATTATTGATGGTGTATGTCTTGACCCACGCATCGGTACACACTATAATAATCCAAGTTTCGGATATGGAGGCTATTGTCTGCCAAAGGATACAAAACAGCTTCTTGCAAATTATGAAGATGTTCCGCAGAATATGATGTCTGCAATTGTTGAATCCAATCGTACAAGAAAAGATTTTATAGCTGACCGAGTTCTTGAAAAAGCAGGATATTACAGCTATGGAGATAATAATGAATTTGACAGTAATAAGGAAAAGCCTGTTGTTATTGGTGTATATCGTCTGACTATGAAATCAAATTCTGATAATTTCCGTCAGTCATCAATTCAGGGTGTTATGAAGCGTATCAAGGCAAAAGGGGCAACAGTTATTGTATACGAGCCGACTCTCAAAGATGGGGAAACATTTTTTGGAAGTATTGTCGTTAATAATCTTGAAAAGTTTAAACTTCAATCAAATGCAATTATAGCAAACAGATACGATTCCTGTCTTGATGATGTCAAAGATAAAGTGTATACAAGAGATATTTTTAAGAGAGATTAATGTAAGTTTACAAAATGACTAAAAATAAAATACTTTTTACACGTCGCCTTGACAAAAAGAATAAATTTCAGTATAATATGGATATCAGAGAAAATTGATTGATATTGAGGTGCTGAAAATGAAACAGTGTATGGATTCAGAAAATTTGCACAGGAGGCTCAGAAAAATTGCAGGTCAGATTCAGGCTATTGAACGTATGATTGATGAAGATGTCCCTTGCGAAGACATTCTTTCACAGATGAATGCTGCAAAATCTGCAATTCATAAATGTGGTCAGATTGTATTGGAAGGTCATATCAAGCACTGTGTGAAAGATGGTTTGGAACACGGTGATGCTGACAAGACAATCGAAGATTTCACTAAAGCGGTTGAACGTTTTGCAAATATGGGATAATCTTTGATTTGTATTTTTATCTAAGCTGCTGAAAAATGCAGCTTTTTTATTTACCGCCTTGACAAACCTATACCCGTAAGCGTATAATATACTTATACCCCTAAGGGTAAATTTTTAATAAAGGAAGGCTTGATATGAAAAAAATCATTGAAAAAATCGAACAAATTATGGAACTTGGAGGAATAAAGAAAGATATTACATTCTTAATTCTTTCGGGAATTTCGCTGATTTTCAGTTTGCTCAATCTTATTCCTCTTTCCTTCGAC
>CAYRPZ010000128.1:1447-3854 GCA_964426275.1 uncultured Ruminococcus sp.
GCTATTATTCTGTGCGGTCTGCCAATTGTTATGGAAGCAATCATTGGTCTAATAACAGCATTTGATATTAAAGCAGATGTACTTGTATCACTTGCACTGATTGCCTCAGTTTGCATTGGCGAACATTTTGCCGCAGGTGAAATTGCTGTAATTATGCAGCTTGGTGCATTACTTGAAGATATGACCGTTTCAAAAGCAAGAGCTGGAATTGAAAAACTTGTTCATCTCACACCGCAGACAGCAAGAATTGTAAATGAAAAAACAGAAAAAATCATATCTGCAAAGGACGTTAAGGTCGGCGATGTTATCAGAGTTTTAGCAGGTGAAACAGTTCCTGTAGACGGTGTTGTACTTTCAGGTCAGACTTCTATAAATCAGGCTGTTATGACAGGAGAATCTATGCCTGTCGATAAAACTGCAGGAGATGAAGTTTCCAGCGGTACAGTAAATCAATTTGGCACTTTTGAAATGAAAGCAACGAAAGTCGGAGAAGACAGTTCCATTCAGCGTATGATTCAGCTTGTACAGTCAGCTGATGCAGGAAAATCAAAAATTGTCGGACTTGCTGACAGATGGGCTACTTGGATTGTTGTAATCGCACTTACCGCAGCTGCATTAACATGGCTGATTTCAAGTGAAATTATTCGTGCAGTAACAATACTTGTTGTATTTTGTCCGTGTGCACTGGTTCTTGCAACTCCAACCGCAATTATGGCGTCAATTGGAAATGCAACAAAGCACGGATTTCTTGTGCGTGAAGGAGATGCACTGGAACGACTTGCTAAAGTAACAAAAATCACTTTCGATAAAACAGGAACTCTTACCTACGGTGTGCCCAAAGTTACCAAAATACGCAGTATTTCTCAAGACTTTTCAGACGAACAATTATACAGTCTGCTTGCTTCGGCAGAACAGTTTTCAGAACATCCGCTTGGAAAAGCAATTGTTTCATCGTGTAAATCAAGAAAAATCCAATTAGAAAAATCCGATAACTTCAGAATGGTTACAGGAGAAGGAGTCAGTGCAGTTGTTCAAAACAAAAACGTCCTTGCAGGCAATGAGAAAATGCTTGCAAACAACAAAATTATAATTTCACAGAATATTAAATCTGAAATAGAGCAATATCGAAATGAGGGTTCTACTGTTATATATACTGCCGTAAATGGAATGTTTATAGGATATGTTGTGCTTTCCGATACAATCAGAAATGAAAGCCGTGAAATGATGAAAAATCTTATCAATATTGAAGTTCAGCCGATTTTACTTACAGGGGATAATAAAAATTCTGCTTTATCCATTGGAAAACGTCTTGGAATTACAGAAATTTATGGAGAATGTTTACCTGAAGATAAAATGAAATACATTGAAGAATATCAGAAAAAAGGTGAAGGTGTATGTATGATTGGTGATGGAATCAACGATGCACCTGCTTTGAAAAAAGCGAATGTAGGAATAGCAATGGGAGGCATTGGCAGTGATATTGCAGTTGATGCAGCGGATATTGCATTGGTTGATGATGAGGTTAAAGAACTTCCGCATTTATTTGCTCTCTCAAAACGTATGATGACAACTATTAAACTCAACCTTAGTTTCTCTATGGGAATTAATTTTATAGCCATTGCTCTTGCAATCAGTGGAATTTTAAATCCTGTAGTAGGTGCACTGGTGCATAATGCAGGCTCGGTTCTGGTAATTATCAACTCTGCTTTACTTTTGAATTGGAAAAGGAAAAAAAGTTGATTATATAGTGAAAATGCAGACAGTCCAAACACTAATATGCCCTGTCATGGTTCTCTCACTATAGGAAATTACACGACAAAGCATAGTGATTTCAGTATCATTGTGAAAGGATACTGAATTGTTTTGCAAATCTGATTACATTCAGCATAGATTATCTTCCGGAAAATGATACGATTATTGCTGTTTACACTGCAAACTGGCTGTTATAAAGTCTTGCATAAAATCCATCTTTTGCAAGCAATTCATTATGATTTCCCTGCTCAACAATATTACCATCTTTCATAACAAGAATGATATCTGCTTCACGGATTGTTGAAAGTCTATGTGCTACAATAAAGCTTGTTCTTCCTTTCATAAGTTTTGTAAAAGCTTCCTGAATTTTCACTTCTGTTCTTGTATCAATTGATGAAGTTGCTTCATCAAGAATCAGCATAGGAGGCAGACAAAGCATAACTCTTGTAATACATAAAAGTTGTTTCTGCCCCTGTGAAAGATTGCCTCCATCTTCAGTAATAACAGTATCATATCCATCAGGAAGACGCTTTATAAAATTGTGAGCAAATGATGCTTTTGCAGCAGCAATAATTTCCTCATCTGATGCATCTGGTTTTCCCATTACAATATTTTCACGGATTGTACCGGATTTCAGCCATGTTTCCTGTAAAAC
>CAYRPZ010000129.1:0-3751 GCA_964426275.1 uncultured Ruminococcus sp.
GATTACTTTTTCTTTATCTGCTCCATACTCATGAATTGTCATCAAATTTCCTCCAGCCAGCGTATAATCTCCATTTCCGACTCTTCTAGTGCCTGCATACATTCTTTTTTATGCGTTCGAAACTGCCGATACGCAAGTCCAATCAACGGAATCATCCTGGCAAAAGACTTTTCTCTCCACCCATAACGATAATAACTGCCTGTGCAGCTTTTTCTTCCGGCTCTGCCATGTGTCCTGCGAAGCCATCTGCGGCAACCGTAAAATGCTTATATTTCATAATTGTCTCCTCCTAAGAAATATTCTCTGCAAGTATAGGTGTAATACCAGTGTTTTCAATGTCATCATCGTTATCTTTTAAATCTTCCGGTTTTTATTCTCCATTCTGATGATTTATTAACTTCATACGATTTTTCTGAATCTTACAATACCTATCAGGAACAATAAAACAGCAAATGCAAGAGTCATAAAAAGATATACCGAAGCCTGTCCTAAGTTCTGTCCTCTTTGCAAACACTCCAGCGAATGAAGCAACCATCTTGGCGGAAGTACATCAGCTATTCTCTGCATATTTGCAGGCATTTTGTCATATGGTAGAATACCGCCTCCGAGAATTGACGCAGGAAGAATAAATGCTGACGAAAGCGTCCATACATTCTCTGGTTTTGACGTGACAGATGAAAGAAATACCGCAAAACACGATGCAAAAATATTCGTTGTAAGAAGAAGCGGTATCAGCATAAGATTATTTGGAAGTCCCATATCTACATTGCATATCACAGCTACAAGGAAGTACGCAAGCGATGATACTATTGAACTTATTGTGAATACTATACTTATACCTGCAAGGTATACCGCTGAAGAAACGCCACTAAGATAGATTCTTCCCCTTATACCATATTTTCTGTCATTGAGTATGAGTATCGCAAGAAGCGAACCGCCCGTGATGAGTTTGAACAATACCATTCCAAGTGAATTTGAAAGCATAACCGTTCTTTTAGGTACTTTGTTAAACGAAAGCGAACTGTCTGTATTTTTATTCTGATACTTTGCCTGTACAGATTCCGCTATCATCTCCACCGAACGTTTCAAGTCAGAATCCTTCACCGAATAAAGCATAACTGCACCGTCAATACCGTTTTTCAACATCTCCTCTGCGTTTTCATTGACAACGACAACAATATCTGCACTTCCCGAAATCATATTGCTTGAAATATCTTTATCTTCTATCTTTTTATAGTTAAACGCATCACATTCTGAAAAACTTTCCTCTATCATCACTCCGAAATTTCCGGAGCTATTATTTACTACAACAACAGTCGATTTGCCGGTAAATGAAAGAAACAGCGATGCAACAAGAAAAATTGAAAGAGGTCCGATAAAAATTGTCGCAAAATAATCTTTGTTTCTTTTGAATATAAGCCAAGAAGTTTTAAGTATGTTCAGCATAGGTTTCCCTCCTTTGCTCTCCTGCTGTTATAGATACAAACGCATACGGTTGAGAGAACCGTTGCAAGTCCCAGAGAAAGGCACACGGAAACAGCTATGTCAGAATTCACCTCTCCACCATAAAGAGATATAACAGCCTTGTTGCACCAGTAAAGGGGGTCTATTTTTATAATATGCCTTATGATATTCTTTGATTCAAGTACAGATGCAGGAACAAACGCTCCTCCCATATATCCGCAGAGTATAGCAACAAGCATTACGATATTATCTATTCCCTCACGCTTTCTGACTGTCATAGCAACAGATATACCAAATGATGCGCTGAATATTCCAAGTGAAAGATAAACAAGAATAATTAGAAATGTCTTTTTACCCCAGTCAACATCAAGTACAAATGTTGAAAATATATACGCCGATGCTATCTGCAAAACTGCCATAAACAGTCCCATAAAAAACTTAGTAAACAAGAACGAACCCATTCCCACTTTTGAAAGCAATATGCGGTTAAGTGTTCTTTTCTCACGTTCTTCATAAACTGCATAAGCCAGTATGGCTGATATGTATATTATTATGAAGCCAAGCTCTGAAAGAGTATAGTATCCATAACTGTCTATAGCGGGCATTTCCAATTCCACTGTCTGGACTTTGCTAGAGGTTTCAGAGATATTTCCGAATGCTTCTGTAAAGACATTTCTGAACAGCTTAGCGTCATCAGTCTCATTAAAACTGCACCTGTAATAATCACAGCCAGCTTCATTTATTGTAATAACGGCAAGTGCTTCTTGCTTTTTTACATTTTCAACAGATGATTCATAATCAGTAGTCTCTTCCATTTTAATTCCGAATCGTTCAGCCACACTTTTTGAAAAATCAGCAAATTTTTCTGCATATTCGCCGTCATCATTCATAATATAATATACCGTTTTTCCGCTTATTACCTCATTATTCGTCTTATTGCCTATATAGTTTTTCATAACAAGACTGAATACGGCAATAAGTATAATCGGTGCAAGAAATACAAAAGCAAGATTAAGTTTATTGCGAAAAAACTGCTTTATCTCCTTTTTGCATATTTCAAACATTAATCTCTCAGCTCCTTTCCTGTAACAGAAAGAAAGACATCTTCAAGACTAGACATTTCGCAGTTGATATTTTTTATTTTCACTCCTACAGATGCTACTGCCGAAATAACATTCTGCACAACAAAATCGCTTTGTTTACAAGTGCAGGATACAACATTGTCGTTTAACTTTATCTTTTCTATTGCAGATTCTGTTTTCAGCTTTTCTGCCACTATTTCTGCATCTTCTTTTGAAAAAGTCTCAATGGTGATTATCTTCATCTGTACTACGACTGACTTCACATCGCTCTTATATCCGTTTGCAACGACTTTTCCGTGGTCTATTATTATAATCTTATTGCAGATTTCCTCTACTTCCTCCATATAGTGAGTGGAATACAAAACAGTAGTGCCTTCCGCATTAAGTCTCCTGATACTTTCAAGAATATGATTTCTTGACTGCGGGTCAATTCCGACGGTTGGCTCGTCCATTATGACAAACTTAGGCGTGTGTGCAATCGCAGTTGCAATATTCAACCGTCTTTTCATTCCACCCGAAAACTCAGAAGCCTTTTTCCCTGATTCATTCTGCAAACCTGTAAATTCAAGAGCTCGTCTTGTGCGCCTCTCCAGCTCATCTCCTTTGAATCCATACAAAGCACAGAAAAATCTTACATTTTCCTCAGCAGTAAGGTCAAGATATATGGCAAGTTCCTGCGGAACATAGCCAATATTCTTCCTCCATTCTTTTATACTGTATTTTTCCTCAAAGCTGATGTTTCCGCCATCTGGCTTAAGAAAGCCGACTATTGTATTTATTGTCGTGCTTTTTCCTGCTCCGTTAGGTCCAAGTATTCCATAAATATCCCCTTTTTCAATTTCAAAGCTGACATTTTCAACTGCAACATTCTTCTTGTAAGCTTTATGGATATTGCGTATAGTCAATAAATTCATTTAACTTTTACCTCCCACTTGGCATAAAACAACCTAACAAATTGTCTCCTATGAAACAAATTACCGCCCCCAGTATTGCTATAAGAAAAATAAATTATGCTTGCAGGCGTCAGATCGATCCCGGTATAATGTCGGTCTGGATATTTCTCTGCCAAGAGGGAAATCATCGGCGTGGGACCACATCCGACATCCAGAATGTCTGTAAATTCTTCTTTCTCAAGTTCCTCAAAAATATCCGATAACTGTGATATTCATTTTAAACTCTCCTCCATGTAATTTTTTCATCATAGC
>CAYRPZ010000130.1:0-3729 GCA_964426275.1 uncultured Ruminococcus sp.
AAAAACAGTCAATATTACAAATTTTCAACATTAAATTTGTGAGTAAAAATATTGACATCATTTTTATTCAATGTTATAATTTAAATGTGTTTATAGATTTTGTATAAAATATCAGCCATAAAAGAGGGAGTTTTGTTATGTTCAGAAAAAAAATAATAGCTGTAGGGATTATTGCCGGTATGACAGCTTCATTTGTTCCGCCGTCAGCAATTAATGTAAATGCAGAATCAGCAGAATTGTTCAATGATACTTTTGAAACAGGATATGACAGCTGGGCTGCAAGGGGAGATGAAGCTAAGATTGAAATAGTAAGTTCTGCTTCACATTCAGGCAATAAATCACTTTTTGTATCAGGAAGAACTATTTCATGGAATGGTGCATCAAGTGCTAAAATAAAAGAACTTCGTGCGGGAAAAACCTATGACCTCAGTGCGTGGGTAATGTATGAGGAAAGTACTTCCCAGCAGGAACAGTTTAATCTCCAGATGCTCTATAAAGACAGTTCGGGCAAGGAGTGCTATAAATATATCGCAAATACTCAGGCTTCGGCAGGTGAATGGAAACAGATTAAAGGTACTGTAACTATTCCGGAAGATGCAACAGGTGTTACTATTTACATTGAAACAAATAATTCCCTTATTGATTTTTATATTGATGATGTAACCGGATATGGTGAGCCGGTTTCAGATGATGATTCAGAAGAAGGTTTCTTTGATGATTTTACGGGCAGCACTATGCTGTGGTCAGGACGAGGCAATGCTGAATGTTCTGTATCGGAAGGCACAGGCATTGACGGAGGTGACTGTCTTTTTACTCAGGGGAGAACATCTCTTTGGAATGGTCCTTCATGCAATAAAACGCTTGTCATGAATGCAGGCGGTTATTATAAAATGAGTGGCTGGGTTAAATATGAAGGCGATGAATGGACTGATACACAGACATTTACCATGAATATTCAGATGCAGCAGGACGGCAAGGAACAGTATGTTGAGATAGGGCGGGTTACTGCCACAAAGGGCAAATGGGCTTACATAGAAGCAAATTATATGGTTCCAGCCGATGCCTGTAATTTTGTAGTATACTTTCAGACTGCATGGAAAAATGATGCAAGTGTTACTGAACAGGATTTGATGGATTTTTATATTGATGATGTAAAAGCGGAAGTTCTTCCTGTTCCTCAGGCTCAGACTGATATTCCGAGTCTTAAGGAAATTTATCAGCCGTATTTTATTCTTGGCGGTTCATGCTCAAAGGCTGACCTTGATGTTCAGGCTGCAAGAGATATTATAACAAAGCATTATGACAGCATAACATTCGGAAATAATTTAAAGCCTGACTATATACTTGACCAGTCAGCATCTCAGAAATATGCTCAGGAATCAGGAGATGATACAAATCCTCAGATTAATATAGATGCCGCAAGACCTCAGCTTGATTTCGTTTCTGAAAATAATATAAAGGTAAGAGGACATGTTCTTGTATGGCACAGTCAGACTCCTGACTGGTTCTTCAAAGAGGGATTTTCAGATGACGGTGAATGGGTTTCAAAGGAAAAAATGATTCAGCGCCTTGAAAATTATATAAAAAATGTTATGACAACACTTGCACAGGAATATCCCGATGTTGATTTCTATGCATGGGACGTTGTCAATGAAGCATACAGCGAACAGGGAACAATGCGTGTTGCGGGTTCAAACAATACTGTAACAGGTCAGTCAGCATGGGTTAAGGTTTTTGGTGATGACTCATTTATTGACTATGCATTTGAATTTGCAAGAAAATATGCTCCTGAAGGCTGTAAACTCTTTTATAATGATTATAATGAATATACTCCTGCAAAGCGTGATGCCATAATTGAAAAAGTTTCACAGCTTAGTGAAAAAGGAATTATCGATGGTATTGGTATGCAGTCGCATATTGGTATGAGTTATCCGTCACTTGACCTTTATGAAGAAGCTTTCAGAAAATATAATGAACTCGGTCTTGAAATTCAGGTAACAGAACTTGATATTGACCAGAAGTCAGGCAGTAAAGAAAGTATGCTTGAACTTGCAAAGAGATATCAAGATGTATTCAAGCTTTATAAAAAACTTGTTGACGACGGTGTTAATATAACAGCTGTTGTAACATGGGGAATTACAGATAATAACTCATGGATAGGCGGATATCCTAACCTTTTTGATGCTGACTATCAGGCAAAAGATGCTTTTTATGCCATCGTTGATACTGACAGTACAGTAAAACAGATTCAGACTGCAAATGCTGTTAAATATGATGGAACAGATGCAGACCTTGAAAAAGCACTGGAAGTTCAGAAAGCAAATGTTGTTGAGGGTAAGGGCGAATTTAAGCTTGCATGGAATGACAACAAGCTGATTGTCAAAGTTACTCCGAATAATATGGCTGCTACTTCTGTAAAGGTTAAACTTTCAGATGGAACTACTGTATCATCGCTGATAAAGAATACAAATGATACGATAACAGTTAAACTTCCTGATGATATAGATACCGATTCTATGGAATTTGATATTATTTTCGATGATGTTTCATGGAATAACGGCACTGATGATTCAGAGGATTTCGGAAAAATTAATTTTACTGATATGCCGTTGTATGCAGAGGCAGTTGAGGGTACTGCTGTTATTGATGGAAAGATTGATGATGTATGGAATGATGCTTTGTCAATAACCACTTCAACATATACTCTTGGTTCGGGTGCTGTGGCAAATGTCAGAACTCTTTGGGATGAAGATTATCTCTATGTTCTTGCAGAAGTTAAAGACCCTAATCTCAGCAAAGCAAATGCAAATGCTTATGAACAGGACAGCGTTGAGATTTTTTTTGATGAAAACAATAATAAAACATCTGCATATCAGAGCGATGATATACAGTTCAGAGTAAATTATGACAATGAAAAAACTATTACTGATGGATTTTCATCGGATATATTTAAATCTGCCACATCTATTACATCTGATGGATACATCGTTGAATTGGCAATTCCTTCATCTCTTGGAGGTTTTACCGCAAATCAGGTTATAGGCTTTGATGCTCAGGTCAATGATGATGACGGTTCCGGCTCAAGAACAAGCATTTCAAACTGGAGTGATATAACAGGACTTGGCTATACCAATACTTCCGGATACGGCGTTCTTAAACTTACAGGAAGCGGCTCATCATCTTCCGGAAGTGAAAATGATATAAAACCGACATTGCTCGGAGATGCCAACAATGATGGTATAATCGATGTACGTGATGTAACAACTCTCAAGCAGAATGTTGTAAAACTGATAACACTTGATGCACAGCAGAGTGCAAATGCTGATGTTATTTCTGACGGAACGATTGATGTAAAAGATCTCGGTCAGCTTATAAAATATATTATTAAGGTTATTGATAAATTTTAACCTGCTATATGAGAAAAGTAATGCCATAAGAATACCTTACAGCGAAAATCTGTGAGCATAAAAAAGCGATATTGCCGTTTAAAAGGTTATTGTATTTTTATTAAAGAAAGGAAGTTTTTATTATGAAAAGTCATGTAAACTGGAAATCAGTTGCAGTAAGTGCTGCAATGCTTGTAACCTCTGTTGCAGTTCCTTATGCTGTGATAACAGATGAATCGTCATCTTTTTCAATTATTGCATCAGCTGCATCAAGTACATATACCCTTGATCTCAATCAGTCTGTTACATATTCATCACTTCCCGAAGATGACAAAATGATAGG
>CAYRPZ010000131.1:0-3646 GCA_964426275.1 uncultured Ruminococcus sp.
CCTGTTCAGGACCTACTGTAGTAGTAACTCTTGTAGCCTTTGTATTTCCGAAAAGTCTGAGGATTCTGAGCGCTTGTTCATTGACAACTTCCATTGAACGAAGGAGAGGAGTTTTCTTGTCAAGAACTTCACCTGTATATGAACAGAATGCAGTAGGAATATAAAGTGTATTATCCTTTATGAAAACATTTGAAGTAGGGTCCCATGCAGTATATCCTCTTGCTTCAAATGTGGCTCTGAGTCCGCCTGACGGGAATGATGAAGCATCAGGTTCTCCTTTTATAAGTTCTTTTCCTGAAAATTCAAGAATAATCTGTCCGTTTGAAGTAGGAGAAATAAAAGCATCATGTTTTTCAGCAGTAATACCTGTCATAGGCTGGAACCAGTGAGTATAATGTGTAGCACCTTTTTCAACAGCCCAGTCTTTCATTGCATTTGCAACAACATCTGCCACATTTCTGTCAAGAGCAGTACCGAAATTTTTGGTCTGTACAACAGCCTTATAAACATTTTTCGGAAGTCTGTCTCTCATGATAACATCGTTGAATACATCGCATCCAAAGTATTCTGCAACACACTGATTTTTAGTTTCTTCTGACATAATAAAGTCCTCCCTTGAATTTAAAAAAGCGTTCCGACCATATTAAAGTTCCAGTATTGAAACTTAACATAATCGAAACGCCATTGTTTCATTGATTAAAGCTTTAAAATAGCAATTGTTTATGTTAATATCATACACCATTCTGTTTAATTTGTCAAGCATTTTTTTAAAAAAATATAAAAAATATAAAAATACATAAAATGGGATAGTACAGCCGGAAAACATAATGGAAATTTTCAGATTTTACTTTATTTTATTGATTATCTGTGTTATAATGATAAAAAGTGAAATTTTTCAGATGAAAGGACGATGAATATGAAAGATAAAAAAATATTTGTTTCAGCCTTTCTTGCACTTTCAATGATATTTTGTGCCTGTGGAAAGGATAATAACAAAACATCGGAAGATTCTGACAGCATAACAGATGTTTCAGAATTGTATTCTGAAGGTGCAGAATCAACAGGGTTTGCCGAAAGTGAAAATCCTGACGAAACGACTACTTATTCAGAACCTAAGGAAGTTCCCGTCATAACTATAAAAACAAGCATACATTCGGGAAACAACAATCTGGATATACCTGAATTTCAGTCAGAAAGCAATATAAGTGCATTGAAAAAAATTAACAGTGCAATAAGCAATTTTGAAACAGCATATAATATACTGAGTGAAAGTATGACCGGTGAACAGGGCGTTCAGTGTACAACATATTCATTTACAAATGATAAATACGTAACAGCAGTTATACGATGGAAACAGATACCTGACGATTTGTCTGACGGAGATATATATTCATATGTATATGATATTGAGAACCAGAGTTATTATCAGTTAAACAGAGTTTTTTATCATAATGGGATATCCAAAGAAGATATTTTAAAAAAATTCAGTGACTGGTATGGTGCTGAAAATGAAATTGCAATTGTATCATCAGATGTACAGGCTTTCAGAATAACATCTTCTGATTCTCTTGAATACTATGTAAAAGCTGTATTCAGTAACGGTGAAAGCAGACTTTATACAGTCTGTGATGATAATATTGTTCCATACAGTGATGAAATAATGCAGGCTGCGGAAAAGTTTGAAAAGAATATGTCCCTTGAACAGGATATTGATATTGACAGTTCAGCAGTCCATATTATAAACGGTACAGAATATTCCGAAGCTGAACTTGTTTCTGTTGCAAATCAGAAATATATGAATGCCTATAACCTTATATCATATCTTTTCTGGGGACAGGGAGAATATGGAGATGAATTTATACAGGCTGACGGTAAAAAATATTATAAGTCAATACAAAGCGGTCTTGAAACATATGACGATGCTATGCAGAAACTGGACAAACTCTTTCTTGCACCTGAAAGTTGTTTTTCAGCAGAAATATCAAGTTATCTGTATAAAGATGAAAATGGGGGACTTTGGATTGCTACAGGACGTGAGGGCATGAAATGTGTTTCATCAGGAATAAGTGCAATTGATTCTGTTATGGAATCTCTTGTTGTATTCAAAACCAGCTCTCAGATGAGTGATGGCTCTGTAAAATCAAATTATTTTACACTCATTGCTTCAGATGATGATTTCAAATGTACATATTTCTCATATCCTTCTTAACAAAGGATATACAATTTAATAAGGAGTTTTTATGTTTTCATCTTATCTTATAAATATTCTCAGGGATAAAAGAGTATTTATCCAGACACATAATTTTCCTGACCCTGATGCAGTTGCAAGTGCATATGGACTTCAGGTATTTCTTAATCACTTTAATATTAGCTCTACTATAATATATGATGGGAAAATATCAAAAATTAATTTGATAAGAATGATTGAAATACTGCATATTGAAATGTTAAACATAAATGATATAAGTGATATGAATGAATCTGACTGCATAATAGTTGTTGATGCACAAAGTGCCAATTCAAATGTCAGTGAATGTAAAGGAACAGTTGTTGCCTGTATAGACCATCACCCTACATTTATAAAAATGAAATATCTCTTTCGTGATATACGGCTCGTAGGGGCATGTTCATCTATTATAGCACACTGGTTCAAGTCAGAGGGAATCAATATCTCATCTGACCTTGCAACAGCACTTATCTATGGAATAAAAATAGATACCGATGAACTTGTCAGAGGTGTCAAGGAACTTGATATAGATATGTATTGTATGCTTTATAAAATTGCTGATATTGAGCTTATAAACAGTCTTTCAATGAACAGGCTTACATTCAGTGACCTAAAAGCATATGGTGCAGCAATACAGAATATATTTATAAACAATTCAATAGGATTTGCTGAAATACCATTTGACTGTCCTGATGCACTTATTGCAATGGTTTCTGATTTTATACTCGATGTTGATGTAGTTTCCGTCAGTGTTGTATATGCAAAAAGAAAAGATGGATTGAAGTTTTCAGTTCGTTCAAAAATTCCCAAAATAATAAATGCCGGAAAAATAATTCAGAAATCACTGGAAGGAGTCGGAAACGGAGGAGGTCATCCGACAATGGCAGGTGGATTTATGCCATCTGAATCATGCTTTTCTCTCAGTGACATAAATAATTTTATACATAAACGCTTTGCTGAAAGTGCTGAATATTTTGAAAAAAATCCGGCAGTAAGTTCGGTTAATTAAAAAGGAAGTGTTTTTTTGGAACTTATAAAATGTGAAAATGTATGTATGAACTATGACAGAAATCCTGCTGTAAAAAATACAAGCTTTTCAATCGAAAAAGGGGATTATCTCTGTATAGTCGGTGAAAATGGTTCGGGTAAAAGTACTCTTATGAAAGGAATTCTCGGACTTATGAAAGTTACAGACGGTGAAATAAAATATACAGGAATAAATAAAAATGAAATAGGATATCTTCCCCAGCAGACTGATATACAGCGTGATTTTCCTGCAAGTGTCTATGAAGTGGTTCTTTCGGGCTGTCTTAATCAGCTTGGAAAAAAACCTTTCTATTCAAAAAAGGAAAAACAAAAAGCTGAAGAAAAAATGAAACTTCTTAAAATTTCAGATATAGCTAAAAAGTCGTATATGGG
>CAYRPZ010000132.1:0-3572 GCA_964426275.1 uncultured Ruminococcus sp.
ACAGAAGGTGGAAATTTTACAGATGTTCTGGATTATCTTGACAGAGAAGGCGGACAAGACGCTGAAAGTGCAAGGATTGCCTTTAAATACCAGAGAGAATGGGCATCAAAAGGCGGAATACCATATGACAAGATTATAAAATTCATAGATAAAAAAGTATATCCCGATTTCCTAGTAGAAGCTCTTAGGGGTAAGAATAAGGCTAAAACAGAGCAAGATGTGGACAATATATTTGAGAGTTTTGCAAATGTTATGCCATAATTACAATAAAGTTTATATAAAATATAAATATCAAATCCCAAACCAGATTTAAAAAAATTCTGGCTCGGGATTTTAATATTATTTTATATTTATATTTACACCATTTACTTCAACATTATCATCAGCACGAATTAAAATATATTTTGAACCATCAATAATCTGTGTTTTTATAAGACTACTGCACTCTGGATTTACTTTTATAACTATATCAGGAGTGCTGATTTCAAATTTTTTATTATCCACTATATTCTTAGGGCTTATCTGAGTATATTCTCCGAATTCATCATTATATTTCTCATCAAATGATTCAATATGTTCCTGAGCAACTCCGCATGATGAGAGCATATTTTTTACAATGCCTTTTGAAATTACAAGGGGTTCTTCCTCTTTATTTGCCTTATGCTCCTCAATCATCTGTGCAATTTTTGTATGTACAGTCTGGACAACTTCATAATCGCAGTCATCTGATACAGATTCTTCAAGTATTCTGTTGAATATTTCTTTCTGAGCCTCAGCGGGCATCGGAATTTCACTCTTGAAAATAGTTTCAATGAATTTCTCCTGAATTACAGATGTATCCTTTGTGTAGAAAAGAGCATTGTATATATTAGTCTGTCTGTCATCGAATGACGGAAACATAAATCCAAGCTGTGGGGAAGTTATAATTCTGTCAGGTGATATATTTATAAATGAATTTTCGCTTGAACGGTATCCGAGAGCAGATTTTCTCAGTTTTACAGGGCATATAGCACATATGAAGTATGAAAATATGTCAGCGGAATCTTCAAGTTTTATATCATCTTTTGTATATGATGGAATATCATATTTATCGAAAGCAAGAATTATCATATAGCTTTCTTCCATATCAACAGACTGAATTATATTCTTATATAATTTTTCAGCACTTTCATCATCTTTAAGTTCAGAATCCTTGAGTGTCATAAGTAATTTATGTTCTTCACCCTCCATAACCTGCTTTGTAAGAAATTCAATATCAAGCAGATTTTTATTCAGAGTACCTGAAAGAGTTTTTTTGACAAGTGTCAAAATTTCTTCAGCCTCTTCCTTTGGCATAGTACCGAAGAACTGATTAAACTGAGAAACGATTTCCTTGCGCTCATTGACATAACAGCCTCTTATGCAGGAAATGTTTGATTTGCTGATATTAAGCCTTCTGCGGATTTCAGCAACTTCCTTTTCATTCATATCGATTAATCTCCTTTTTTAATTAGCTTATTAAAGTATAACATAAAATTTTTATTAAAACAATGTTTTATCAATGAAAAATAAAAATTATACTTGACAAACCATATTTTATATGATATACTGTATTCAGTTAGCGATAACTAACTAATTTGATGAAAGAGAGGTACAATAATGAGTGTTGTAGTTGTAGGCGGAAATGACAGAATGGCTACACGTTACAAGGATATATGCAAATCATATAACTGTAAGGCAAAAGTTTTTACTCAGATGCCTTCTAATTTTGAAAATAAACTTGGTACTCCAGACCTTATGGTGATATTTACAAATACCTGCTCACATAAAATGGTTATAAGTGTAAATCAAAAATCTGTGAAACATGATATTCCTGTGGTGAGAATACATAATGCAAGCGTTAATGCACTGAAAACAGTGCTTAATGAGTATTGCAGATAATTTTGTTTTTTTATACAATTAAGTTAGCATAGGCTAATTCTCGGAAGGTGGTAATTTTCTTTGACATTAAGTGAATGTAAAACAATTGAAAATAAGCTTGCTTTTCATACAGCACCTGCACTGCTTGGAATAAAATGTGCCAATCTTGTTTCAATAAGCAGAAGTGATGAATGTGATATTTATTCATATGCGGGTGTATTCAACAACAGAGCTTGTGCAAAAGGTCTTAAAATGAGAGTTTTGTGCAGATGCAGAAATAAAAATCTTGTTATAATTTACAATGAAAGACTTATGGAAGAACAGCTTTCTGACATGAATATAAGACAATTTCTTTTGAAATACGGATATGGTTTTGATTTAGGTATTGAAAGCTGTCTTGAAAAACTTGCTCAAAGAATATATCAAAACAATGATTTTCCACATGAAATAGGAATTTTCCTCGGATATCCGATTGAAGATGTAATAGGATTTATTGAAAACAAAGGAAATAACTATAAACTATGTGGATACTGGAAGGTATATAATAACGTGGAAAAAGCAAAGCTTACTTTTGAAAATTATAATAAATGCAGAAAATTTCTGTGTAATAAATTAAATAAGGGCATTGATTTTTATCAGGCTCTGAAAATATCTTAAGGAGGATTTTTTTATTATGAAAACAGCAGTTATTTACTGGAGTGGTACAGGAAATACAGAAAGCATGGCAAAAGCGGTTGCAGAAGGTGCAGGTGCTGAACTTTTTGAAGTATCGGCTTTCAGCGGGAATATTTCAGATTATGACCGATTAGGATTTGGCTGTCCTGCAATGGGTTCTGAAAATCTTGAAGAAGATTCATTTGAGCCTTTTTTTACAGATGTTGAAAGTCAGCTCAGCGGAAAGAAAATTGCTCTTTTTGGTTCATATGGCTGGGGTGACGGAGAATGGATGAGAAACTGGGAGGAAAGAGTAAAGAAAGCAGATGCTGAAATTGTAAACGGTGAAGGTCTTATTGTGAATGAAACGCCTTCAGATGATGACCTTAACAATTGCAAGGTTCTCGGAGAAAGTTTGATAAAATAATTTTTTGATTATACCTTTTAAGCATAAATATGCATGTATATATATTCACTCTCCTTTATCAGAAATCCGTGCCTTAATAAATGGTACGGATTTTTGTATATATATAATAAAATATTGATAAATGTCATGTGCATTTATTATGTTTTTTATAAAAAATATTTTTTTATCGGAAAGCTATTGACAATAAGCATTTTATAGTTTATTATATTAATTGGTTAGTGAAAGCTAACTTTATTTCAGACTATAAGTTAGGTTAAACTAACTTTTTAGAAGTAAACTTAAATGTTCAGGATAAGGAGGATTTTATGATGCCACTGACATTTGCAAATATTGGTGAAGAAAATATTATAAGAAAAGTGGGTGGGAATTCTGAAGTCAGAAAATTTCTTGAAAATCTTGGGTTCGTTACCGGCAGTACTGTTACTGTAATAAGTGAAATAAGCGGTAATGTTATTGTTAATGTCAAAGGTTCGAGAATTGCTGTTTCAAAGGAAATGGCAGGAAAAATAATGATATGATTTTTTAAGGAGGCTTTTAATATATGGCGACTCTCAGAGATTTGAGCATAGGCTCAAAGGCAAAGGTAAAGAAA
>CAYRPZ010000133.1:0-3564 GCA_964426275.1 uncultured Ruminococcus sp.
TTTTCTGCATTTTTTTGATTTCTGCCATAGTCATAGTTTCGGTATCTGAAACTTTGGTTTTCTCCCACGTCTCCTGTGCTTTTTTGTATAGCCTTTTTTGAGTATTTCTACCATTTTTTTAAATGCTGCTCTTTTTACTCCTGTTATTCTTCTTTTTATTATACTACTTTTTTATAATTTCGCAAGAGGTCTATTATAGTTCATTTACAATTCCAACTATATACTGAAGTACAATCAGAGCATCAAGAGAAGTAATTTTTCCATCGCCACTTAAATCTGCGTTTCTATTCTGATTGTAATCCAAATTTATTGACTGGGTAACAGACTGAAGTATAATAAGAGCATCTGCCGTTGTAATTTCCATATCATTGTCCAGATCACCTTTTATTCCATCTTCAAATTGATTGAGATTATTTGGATTTACAACATTAAAGCATGGACTGCTATTATTTGTAACATACCATTTTATATATCCATCAGAACCAAGAATTGGTTTACAATCGGATAATCTCAGCCCGGTATCCATTGCAGTTTCGATTATATTTCCTTTGCCATCAACAGTGTATATCTTAGTTCCGATATAATTATTTAAAGGACCATATTCTTCCCACATAAGAAGAGATTTGTCAGTATCATATTTAATAATGTAAGGATTTGTAACTGTAACATAGTCATCTGAAGTATAATTTGTAATCTGTATCAGCTCATTTTCTGACATATCCTTGCTGACAGCTGAAAGATAAATATTATGTGTTTTATCATCTGAATCAGATTGCTGATCATATGTTGCAAACGCCACAAGACAAGTATCTTCCATCACTGAAAGTCCTCCGACAGAAGCATCTGTATAATTACTTCCGATTTGACCGGCAAAATCATATACTATTTCATAATCAACATTTGTTATTGATGATATTGGAGCTCTTGTTATTGCAATACCTCTCGGATAAGCATCACCATGGTCTACTCGGTAAATATATTGTCCGTCTGTGTCTACATACTGATTAAATGAATGACTACAATATCCAATTGATATATTCATTATGTCTGTATATGACTGAGTACATTCCATATTTTCTTCATCAATCACAAATGTCATATTAGCTTGATGATTAAGACCATCGCTTGATTTATACATAGTATGACAAGTATGGATAATAAGATTGCCGTCTGACTCTGCCATATCAAGCGAACCGAAACTACAAGGACTATAAGTATTTATACCTTTTATCGCACAGGAAGATATTCTTTTCCATTCCTTTGAATATTTTACCACCCTTATAACTTCCACATCATCTGACTCGTCAGTATTTTTAGCACCAAATACGATATAATTTGCATCTGAACCTGCATAAAATCCGCAGAAATATTCAAGTTCAGTTTCTATTTCCATAAAACTTTCAACATTGGTATAGTCACTGTATTTTTCAACTATAATCCTGTCACCTAAATTTTCAACTCTTACAAGATTTGAGTCAGAATCTTCATACAGATATGAATCCACTATTTTACCATATGTTGTATAATCATGTTCAGAAATATTATTACTGTAAACACCTGTACTTTCAGCAGAAACACTTATTGAAAATGAACTGTCATTACTTTCGGAACAAGGCATTAAAAAACCACAGCATATCATCAAACTGATTACAGCTATAACAACTTTTTTTAACTTCATATGTTTATACCTCCAATAATTTTATCATTTTTATTATAACATAAAACTCTTGTTATTTCAATAACAAATATTTTTTCAAATAGTATTTGTTAACAATGTCAAATTTACAAATATGTAATAGACCTCTTGCAAAATTAAAATGGTGCTATACTAAAAAAGTGGACACAAAATAGTGAAAAGAGGTATAATAATAAAAAAGGAGAGAAAAGCATGGAAAATATCAAATACAATGAGGAATTCAAGCAGAGCATAGTAAGTCTGTATAATTCAGGGAAAAGCAGTACCCAAATATGTAAAGAATATGGAATGAGCAGTTCCACACTGCATAAATGGATAAGGAAATATACCCAAGTTAAAGCTTAGTATAGAAAATCAGTTGCTGGCAACACTTGAATATCTTCGTGAATACCGAACTTATGCCCATATAGCAGCAAGCTATGGAATAGCAGAAAGCAATATGTATCGTAGTATCAAATGGGTGGAAGAAACACTAATAAAAGAAGGAACATTTTCATTGTCTGGAAGAAAGAAATTATTAAAAAGTGATACAGAATATGAAATAATTCTTATTGATGCAACAGAAACGCCAATTGAACGCCCAAAAAAACATGGAAAAAGCATGATTTCAGGCTGTTTAAAGAATCTAAAGTACATACAGGGAAAATATCAGTTATTGAAACAGATACAGGATATACAAATTCGCTTATTTCCAAAAACGTTATAAAAACAAACTATTGACAAAACAAGATAAAAGGAATAATCATATAATATCCAAACAAAGAATTTATATAGAACATGCAATTGCAATAAGGTTTGTTAAGCGTTTTCATATTCTCTCAGAACTATATAGAAACCGAAGAAAAAGATTTGCTCTTCGTTTTTCTTTAATTGCTAGTATTTATTAATTTTAATATGTCAATTTAATTTCGCAAGAGGTCTAATAAAATAAATATATTCGGATAAAATAATTCTGAGGTGAAAAATAAAATGAATGAAAAAAACAAAAACAATGATGATATTTTGATTGAAGAATTCTGTCCAGTCGGTTCATCATGTGACTGTACAGGTCTTATTCCGGCAGGCGGTGAGCTGACAGACGAAGAATTTGAAAACTATAAAAATATTTATACATTTTCCGCACCTCCTGTTCCTGATAAAAAAATATCAAAATAACAGAAAAATAATTCAAAAAAATTCCTGACATATTAATTAAATATATGTCAGGAATTTTTTATTTAATTAATTGACAACTACACTGAAATCCTGCTTAATACCGGATTTAACCTTTTTCAGTTCCTCGAAAGCAACTTCAACCATCTTTTCTGCATTTTGCGGTGCTGAGCAAAGATATGCACCTATACTTACCGAAACCAACTGTGAAGTTTTCTTATATTTAAACTGCATATTAAGTGATGATTTTATATTTTTGCATATTTCCTCAACCATATCAGCACTGTTTATATTTACAATAAATCCTGTAAACATACCTTTTTCCCATCTTGCTGCATATCCGTCTTCATTAAATATGATATTTAACTTTCTGGCAGTAATTTTAAGAAGTTCGTCAGCTCCGTCATATAATTTATCACTTATTGAAGCATAATCATTTATTTCAATAGCAAACACTGCACACGACATATTAAGCTTACACTGCCTTATATCATCTTTCGCACAGTGAATAAACGCATTTTTATTCATCATACCAGTAAGATAATCAATGTTTGCCTGTCGGAATATCTCATCATTTACATCTTTTTGCTGTTGAACAAAACTTCTGAGATATTCATTTCCTTCAATCTGTGCAAGAAGATTATCAGTCATCTGAATATTTTTTTCATTTGTTTCAAAAAGACGTTTAAGGTTCTCTTTCATATTTCTGAACATAT
>CAYRPZ010000134.1:0-3551 GCA_964426275.1 uncultured Ruminococcus sp.
CTGCCGTTTTGGTGACCCTGAAACACAGGTTGTACTTCCTATGCTTGAAACTGATATTATTGATATTATGGAAGCAATATATGATGAACGACTTGATGAAATAGATATTAAATGGAAAAAAGGTGCTTGTGCTTGTGTAGTTATGGCAAGCGGAGGATATCCAAAAAAATATGCTACAGGAATTGAAATTAATGGTCTTGATGAAAAGGGTCAGATTGACGGTGCATTTGTATATCATGCAGGCACTAAATGTGATGAGGGAAAATTTCTGACATCAGGAGGACGAGTTCTGGGAGTTACAGCTTCAGGCGATAATCTTGAACAGGCTCTTGAGAAAGCATATTGTGCAGTTGACAAAATCAGCTTTGAAAATCAGCATTTCCGTAAGGATATAGGCAAAAAAGCTCTTATGGCTCTTAAATAATAAAAAATATGAAAGAGAAGATAAAAGGTTTTTTTACCCTTAAGGGATATTTCAAGTGTGGATTTGCAGCAAATGTATGCTTTGTGATATTCATACTTGTCACAATTGCATATTATTCATTTTTCATTGAAACAAAGAAAACATTTCTGCTTTTTGATGGTATAGCATATTTTTTTGAAATGATGGGATTTATCCTGCTTGCAGGCTCAACACTTGGACTTATATCTGTAATGCGTGACAGAAAGCTTATGAAAACAGCCATGTCAGTATATTTTTTTGTTGAACTGATACTTGTAATTCTTGACCTTAATATAATCGGTGCAGATTTCTTTGATGCAACAAATAAGGTTGTAATTATACTGCATTGTATTTTTTCAGTTTTTGTATGCATAACATATCTTTCACTTGAACCGAAAAAAAGAAGCCTTGAAATACTTGTCGGGATAACATCGGTTATAATGGCAACCGGTATATTCTGTGTTATATATGATGCAAGAGTTTATATAAGTATACTTATAAATTGTATAGCGTATATTATTCTTGATGCAGCACTGATAAATATGATAAGTCTTGAGTACATAGAAATTGATTGCTATGGTGATACTGTAAGTGTTATAGAAGTTGACAGCAGTACACTTTTTGATGAAGATAAGAATGAAAAGAAATAAATTCTGATATGGAAAACACATCTTGACAGCCAAAAATATTTGTTTGAAAAGATGTGTTTTTACTGTTATAAAGCAAGGAGGCTGTATATGTTTGAAAATCCAAGAATGACTTATCTCAGAGAAAAAACATATAAGCTGACATCATCTCCGGGAGTATATCAGATGAAAGATAAGTCAGGAAATATAATTTATATAGGTAAGGCAAAGAATCTTAAAAACAGAGTTTCCAGCTATTTCAGAGAAAATCCTGACCATAATGAAAAAACTAAAAAAATGGTATCACTGGTAAATGACTATGATTTTATAGTTACTGATACTGAATATGAAGCACTTGTCTTGGAATGCAGTCTGATAAAACAGCATAAGCCAAAATATAACATACTTCTTAAAGATGATAAGGGGTATAATTATATAAAAGTTTCTGCTGAACAATATCCTAAGATAACGGCAGTAAAGAAAATTGAAGATAATAAGTCAATATATATAGGTCCATATACAAGTTCATTTATAGTTAAACAGTCTGTTGATGAAGTAAACCATGTGTTTATGCTTCCGTCATGTCAGAAGAAATTTCCTCAGCAATTCGGAAAATGTCGTCCGTGTCTTAATTTTCATATAAAAAGATGTATGGGAGTATGTCAGGGAAATATATCGGAAAAGGATTATAACGATACTGTAAAGCAGGCAGTTGATTATCTGAATAATGGAAGTAAGGCATCTGTTGAAAAGTTGACGGAAGAAATGAAAAAAGCATCTGACAATCTTGATTTTGAAAAAGCAATAGTTCTTAGAAATCGTATATCCGCAGTTACAAAAGCAGGGGAGTCGCAGAAAATTATTGACAGCAAGCTTATAAGTACAGATATTATTGCAATGGTAAAAAACAATAAAATTGTATGTTCGACAGTGCTTGTATACCGTAATGGCAGACTTTGTGACAAGGAAGTTTATTTTCTTGGAGAAGATGATGAAAATATATTTGAAAGTTTCATAATTCAGTATTATTCTGAAAGGGATATACCTGAAAATATAGTTATTGAACAGTCTTTTGAGAATATGGATATAACAGAAAAATATTTTTCAGAGCGTTCAGGTCATAAAGTGAAGATTATATATCGTCAGCGAGGCAATTATCTTAAACTGATAATGCTTGCAAAAAACAATGCAGGAGAGTATCTTGCAATGAAAACAGGCAGAACCTGTAAGGAAATTATAGCACTTGAGGAACTGGCACAGCTTCTTGGTCTTGAGAATCCGCCTTTATACATTGAAGCATATGATATATCAAATCTTTCATCAGCAGATATGGTTGCAGGTATGGCAGTATTTGAAAATGGCAGACCGCTGAAATCGGCATACAGGAAATTTGCTGTAAAGTATACAGCAGGTCAGAATGACTATGAATGTATGAGAGAAGTTATTGAAAGGCGATTCAGCCATTATGATGAAAAAAGTGATGAAAAGTCAGGATTTAACCGGTTGCCTAACCTTATATTTGTAGACGGCGGAAAAGGTCAGGTAAATGCAGTTGAGCCGGTTATAAGAGAAATGGGCATAGAAGTTCCTGTATATGGAATTGTAAAGGACGGAAATCATCGTACAAGGGCAATTGCATCATCGGGGGCTATAATATCAGTGTCAAGGTTTAAAGCAGCATTTAATCTTATAACTAATATTCAGAATGAAATGCATAGATATGCAGTAACTTATCAAAGAAAGAAACATAGCAAGAGTACCTTTCAACTGGAATTGACTAAGGTTAAGGGAATAGGCATCAAAAAGGCACAGAAATTAATTATGCATTATAAAACTAAATCTGCATTGGAAAATGCCACTGCTGAAGAACTGGCAGATATTGCGGGAATTAATATTTCAACAGCCCGACAGCTCTATGATGCAATACATGGAGAATATGAATAAAATAATAAATATGGCGGATATCTTTTTACTGATATCCGCCATATTATACTAACTAAATGTTAACTGGTTAAAAATTAAATATTTATTATTTTCCTCTCTGATGGCTTGGTCCTTTTGCACCGCCGGCTACATTTTCAATATCTTCGATATTGAGTTCGCCATCTTCAGTGGAAACAGTTTCACTTTTTTCTTCGATATCAAATAATTTGAATAAATCTTTCATAATAAATACCTCCTTAAATTATCTTTTTAGTTTCTTCCTTTTTGACTATACGGTTCTTTTGCACCGCCCAAAACATTATCAATATCTTCTGCACTAAGTTGATTTTCATTTTCTTCTTTATCAATAAAAAGCTTAAATAAATACTTCATAATATATGATAGTTACTTTCTATATTTTTATAATATCATATTTTTTATTATAAATCAATTGTATAAATACCTAAATTTTTTTATATTGATTTATTAAAATTAGACAAAAGTTATAAAATGATAAAATTTTATTGAACTGAATTATGTATTATGATATAATTATAGAA
>CAYRPZ010000135.1:0-3489 GCA_964426275.1 uncultured Ruminococcus sp.
CCTACAAAGTTTCTGTTTGTTGTAGCAACTGCACGTTCACCTTTTGCAAGTATTCCCATATGTCCGCCAAGACATGGACCGCAAGTAGGAGTTGATACTGCACAGCCTGCATTTATAAATATTTCCATAAATCCTGCCTTTATTGCATCAAGGTAAATTTTCTGAGTTGCAGGAATTACGATACAGCGTACATTATCAGCAACTTTTTTGCCATTAAGGATTTCAGCAGCTGTCTGTAAATCCTCAAATCTTCCGTTTGTGCATGAACCGATAACAACCTGATTTATTTCAACATCTCCTACTTCATCGATAGTCTTTGTATTCTCAGGAAGATGAGGAAATGCAACTGTTGATTTTATTTTACTTAAATCAATATCATATACTGCATCGTAAACAGCATCTTCATCAGCCTCATAAATTGTATATTCACGGTTTACTCTGCCTTTCTGATATTCCTTTGTAAGTTCATCAACAGCGAATATACCATTTTTAGCACCTGCTTCAATAGCCATATTTGCCATTGCAAAACGGTCGTCCATTGAAAGACTTGAAAGTCCCTCGCCTGAAAATTCCATTGATTTGTATAATGCTCCGTCAACACCTATCATTCCGATTATATGAAGAATTACATCTTTACCGCTTATCCATTTGTTAAGCTTGCCTGTAAGATTGAATTTAACAGCTGACGGAACTTTAAACCACGCATAGCCTTTAGCCATTCCTGCTGCCATATCTGTAGAGCCTACACCTGTTGAAAATGCACCCAATGCACCATATGTACAGGTATGACTGTCAGCACCTATTATACATTCACCGCTTGCAACAAGTCCTTTTTCAGGGAGAAGGGCGTGTTCAATACCCATATCTCCTACATCAAAGTAATTCTTTACTGAATATTTTCCTGCAAAATCACGGCACTGTTTTGTATGTGCAGCAGATTTTATATCCTTATTAGGTGTGAAATGGTCCATAACCATTGCAATTTTTTCTTTATCAAATATATCAGTGAATCCTGACTTTTCAAATTCATTTATAGCAACAGGTGTTGTAACATCATTGCCAAGTACAAGGTCAAGCTTACAATTGATAAGCTGTCCTGCCTTAACCTCACTTAATCCTGCATGAGCTGCAAGAATTTTCTGAGTCATAGTCATTCCCATTATAAAAACACTCCTTTATTATATTAAAATTATATTTCCAGAATTGGTTCATATACTGATGAACCCGCCGGAACCATCGGAAAAACATTAATGTCCTTATTTATAAGGCAGTTTATAAGAACAGGGTGACCGAGTTCAATTGCCTTTTTAAGCACAGGTTCGATATCCGATTTTTTGCTGATAGTGAACGTTTCAACTCCAAGAGCTTTTCCGAGCATTTCAAAATCAGTATTCTTTTCAAGTGTTGTATTTGAAAAACGTCCGCCATAGAAAAGCTTCTGCCACTGACGAACCATTCCAAGAACAGAATTGTTCATAACAAACTCAATTACAGGTATATCATATTTGGCAAGAGTTGTAAGTTCATTCATATTCATATAGAAACTTCCATCACCTGCAATATTAATAACAGTCTTGTCAGGATTGCCGACTTTTGCACCGATTGCTGCTCCAAGACCATAACCCATAGTACCAAGACCGCCTGATGTTGCAAAACTTCTTGGATTCCTAAAGTCATAAAATTCAGCAGTCCACATCTGATGCTGACCTACTTCTGTAGTAAGAATAGCTTTTCCGTCAGTGAGATTTTCAAGAATTTCAAAAACATCACTCGGAAGAACGTCTTCATCGTTATCAGACTTCATACAGAGAGGATATTCCTTCTTCCAGTTTTTAACCTGTTCAAGCCATTCCTTATGTTCCTGCTGTGAAAGATTCTCATTGAATGACTTGAGAATATATTCAAGATTTCCGACAACATCATATGTAGTGCGGATATTCTTATTGATTTCCGCAGGGTCTATATCTATATGGATAATCTTTGTATTCTTTGCAAATGTATCAGGGTTACAGCTTACTCTATCACTAATTCTTGAGCCAAGAACAATCATAAGGTCACAGTTTTCAAGTGCAAGAGCAGCTGTTTTTGTACCGTGCATACCAAGCATACCGATATACCGTTCATCTGAATTATCAAATGCACACTGTCCCATAAGTGAAAGTGATACAGGAGCATCTGCAAGGTCAACAAATTTTTTAAATTCATCTGATGCATTACATGAGCATACACCGCCTCCTGCATATATAAAAGGTCTGCTGCTATGTTTTATAACTTCAACAGCCTGTTCAATTTCATTGTCAAGAGTACAACTTTTTTCAAATACGTACTTTTCAGGTTCTTTATGCGTAAATTCGCAGGTTTTCGCAGTAATATCTTTTGGTATATCTATAAGGACAGGACCTTTTCTTCCTTCATTGGCAATATAGAATGCCTCTCTTACTGTGTCAGCCAGCTTGTTTATATCCTTTACAATATAATTATGCTTTGTTACAGGCATAGTAATACCCGTTATATCAACTTCCTGAAAGCTGTCAAGTCCAAGGAGAGTTGTTGCAACATTACCGGTAATTGCAACCATAGGAATACTATCCATATATGCAGTAGCAAGACCTGTTACAAGATTTGTAGCACCGGGACCTGATGTAGCAATTACAACACCTGTTCTGCCTGTCGTTCTTGCATATCCGTCAGCAGCATGAGATGCGCCCTGTTCATGTGATGTAAGTATGTGAGTAATTTTATCGCTGTATTTGTAAAGTGCATCATAAATATTAAGCACTGCTCCTCCCGGATATCCGAATACAGTATCAACGCCCTGTTCAAGCAGACATTCAATTATTATGTCTGAACCATTTAAAATCATTAAAAAACCTCCTGAAAAATATTTAATTAAAAAGCCCTCGTCCGTTTATGTTTAAACATAAAGAGACGAAGGCTGAATTATCGCTTTCGTGGTACCACTCTTTTTAATGTCATGAAAGACATTCACTCATTATGCATCAGTCAATGCAGTACTCTGTAACGGGAGCACCCGTTCAGACCTAAAATGCAGAAAACTGCATATTCAGCCGACTGCTCAGGGGTGAGCTATAATTAAATCGTTATGCTGTTTTTCACCGCATATGCTTGAAAAAGCATAATAAAACAGCTCTCTGTGGATAACTGAATTAATTTTTATCCCCATCATAGCATTTAATATTATAATAATATAATATTATAAAAATAACAATTTGTCAAGTATTTTTTTATTTTATTTATCCATTTATCAGAATACAACTTTTTTCTGCCTTTATTTCATGAAAATTATTAATAAATAAAAATGAAATGCCCCTCTTTTGATTAGACTTGTTTATTATACCACATTGTCTGACAATAGAGGAGCATTTTAAATTGGGAAAATTTTGCTTATATTTACTTGCCTAATTTTTTAAAAATTTTATTTTTTGCATTAACAGCAGTTGCTTTGACTTTATCAACATTTTCTTCTGA
>CAYRPZ010000136.1:0-3389 GCA_964426275.1 uncultured Ruminococcus sp.
TTTCTTTTGGAGTATCCTTGATTACAAGCCACATATCCGACTTGTATCTTCTGTCAGCATTTTCTATTATTTCTCTTTGTTTAACTGTCGGTTTCTTTGGGTTTTTCATAATTATGTGCCTCCATGCCCTATATTGAAATTTCCATAAATTCCGCCATAGCTTTAAGTCCTGCAATTGTATAATTTTCGTTATCATATGCATTGCTGAAAAGATTTACAGCACCTCTGATACCCTGATGAGATTTTGAAACTTTCCAGAGAAAATCTATTTCTGTATCATGCCCCGTGAGAATTGGAAAGAGTTTTTCAATATCCTCACGTTTAACCTGATTTGTTGTATATATTTTTATCTGTTTTGTTCTGTTTGCAATCTGAGCAAATTCAGCTTTTTTAACGCCCATTTTATACACTGTTTCAGGGTTTCCGATAAAAACAATTCCAAGTGTCTGCCCCATGTCATTGAAGTAATCTGAAAAACTTCTGAGTATTTCGATATTTTTAAGAGTCATATGCTGTGCCTCATCAAAAATGACAACCATTCCGTCAGAAAGCTTTTCTGCAATTGCATTCCAAAGTTCTGATACAGAACGTGAACGGTCTGCCCCTATTTTCACTGCAATGGTACTGAGCAGGCTTTTTACTCCTGTAAGACAGGGATTCATTGTGATAACTACTGTATTTGTCGAATAATCCTCAGCATATTTTCTGATTGCCTTTGTCTTGCCTATTCCTGCATCACCGCAGGCAATTGCAAGTCCGCCTTTAACATGGCATATTCTTATAATGTCATAAATCTGAGAAGAAATATATGTTTCAGCATAATCAATTTCAGAATATGTAAGTTCTGCCTCTGCCTTTACACCGAAATAATCAGCAAGCTTTTTAAATACAGCATCAACGTTTCCTCCATATTCTCCTTTTCTTATTTTTGATATAGCACTTGATGAGATTCCGATAATCTGTGCAGCCTTGTTCTGACTTCCTGTTTCCTCAATAAATTCATCAAGTTTTCCCAGTATATTCATCTGAATTTCTGTATAATTCATATTTATTTTCCTTTCTGCCTTTCACTATTGGCAATCATCTTCTTGAAATTTATATCAACATTTCCTAAATTTTCAGCACCTGCTGCCTTTTTAAGAGGTTCTTCATGTACAATAACCATCTCAACATTTTTAGGCATTTTAACTGAATAAAGGTTCTTGCCACGATTGATAACATATTTCAAGCCGTCTTTTCTTTTAATTCTTGGATATCCCTTAATTTCCTTTGCACGTTCTTTAATCTGTCTCATTGTATCACTCTTATACCTCTGAGTTTCAGCAATGTTTTCTGATGCATCTTCCAGATATTCTCGGATAAAGTAATCAGCAACTCCCCATTCCCATAAAAATCTGTCATCTGTATCATAAATACGGACTGTTCTGAGGTCGCAAGGATTATATCTGACATATACTTCTTTTTTGAGATTCTGCCATACAAGAGTTTTATCATAATACCACATCTTTTCACCATGGAAATTGACAAATACTCCGTCACGTTTGATTTTCTGATATCCGTCTGTTCTCATCATCAACAGATTAAGAGTATCTTTATCCGCCATTCTGATACCGGATTGCTCTATTGAAGTATTCCATACATCAATTCTTGTCATCTTCTTATATTTTCGTTCTTCTCCGCCGTATGCCTGAACATTATATACATAGTCGGCATACTCTCTGAAAAGTTCTCTGAGTTCGTGTTCAGTTTCAATAATGCCATTCTTTATATGCCTTTTAAGGCTTTCCCTGCGTTCAAGGATATTTCCGCCGCACCAACCCATAAAGTTGCGACAGAACTGATTTTTAAAGGTTAAATGAGCTCTTTCGATTTCCTTAGCCTGAGCATTATGAACTATTGCAAACTTGACATTTATTCCAAGTCTTGAAAGAATACTTGGCGGAACCGGAATATCTGCTTTAACTCTTGCTCCTCTTGTTTCTGTTATATCCTTTGCAGTAAATTCTCTTCCATTATCGAAATAAAGATAATCAGGAATACCATATTTAATCATTGCATTTCTGAGAGCAATAAGAGTTGACTGTGAATCAGGACTATCCGATATATTCCACCCGACTAAAACTCCCGACTTGCAATCAAGTACACCTGTGAGATAAAATCTCTTTGTGTCGGTTACTCCATCCTCATTCTTGCAAAGAATATCAAAAGTATAGTTATCCATAACCCATATACTGTTAGCATGAATACCGTCTTTCATACGCTGTGCATAAGGTAAGCAATGGTCTTTCATTGCCTTTTCACCATTTCTTGTATATTCAAGGATTGCAAAAGGTATTTTTTTAACTTTTCTTCTAAATGTATCTATTGATGGGATTTCTTCAACCAGTTCAGGTTTTACTTCACAGAAATATGCCTCTGTTTCTCTCAGACATTCAGCGATTTTCTTACAGCTGTCATCAAGAAAAATCTGTAAAAATATTTCCCATATCTCACTTTTATCATCAAGCTTACTTTTTCCTTTATTCCAACCGCCCCTGCTGTCAATCAGACCTTCAAGGCAGTTATTATTGTATGCTGTAAGTTTTCTGTAAAGGATTGTCGGAGAAATTTCCATATCAGGATTGACGTATTTCTGATTAGCACAGAACAGCTTGTCAAATTCAGTTTTAGCACCCTTATATGCAATGCGTTCTGTCTGCCACCTGCTGAGAAGTTCACCCCAGTATGCAATCTCATCACGTTCCTTTGCCGAAAAACTTTCAAATGACCTTTCAACAGCCTTTAAATTGTATTTCAAAGCTGTTTTCTTACTGTTTTCAGTTTCAGAAACAGGAGCAGGAATAAACCCTGCTTCCTTTCTGATTTTCTTGTAATACTTAGCCTGCTCCTGCTCAGAGAGAGCAGAAACAGGTATCATATAGCACATACATTTATTCTGTGAGTGTGGTTGCTGAATAGCCTCAAGTTTGCCATCTTTGCATAGTTTTTGAATATATCTTTTTGATTTTCCACATAATTCAGAGAATTCATCTATTGCTAAATAATCCATAAATATTTTCACCTGCCTATTGACAATTAATCTTTTGTTGTGATATACTTTATTCAGAAACATTTAAAAGAAAACTTTTAATGTTCTGGTTCTCCAGTTTTAAGGTTTTGCTAACTTTGTCTAGGTTGTAGCCTTTTAACTGGAGTTTTTCTGTATACCTGAGAATTTCACTGTTGATTTTCAGAAGCTTGTTAAGACAGGCATTGACTGTGAAAGCATCGGTTTCAATTATGCCGAAGCTGTCAATAAAGTCAAGCATTGCATCTTCTGAACCTGTGATAACACAAATAAGCTGAACTTTTACATCAATGCTTGACTGCTCATCAGAACAAACAATCAA
>CAYRPZ010000137.1:0-3333 GCA_964426275.1 uncultured Ruminococcus sp.
TGAAACGTGTATTTTCAAGGAGAACAATATCTCCGTCATTCATTTCAGCAACAGCTTTTTTAGCATTTTCACCAACAACTGTATCGTCCTTTGCAAATGTAACTTTTGTTTCAGGAAGAACTTCTGAAAGTCTTTCTGCAACAGGAGCAAGTGAGAACTTATCTTCAGGACCATTCTTTGGTTTGCCGAGATGTGAACAGAGAACAACTTTTCCGCCATCAGCGATAAGCTTCTTGATAGTCGGGAGAGCAGCCTGAATTCTGTTATCGTTTGTAATAACACCGTCTTTAAGCGGTACATTAAAATCACATCTTACGAGAACAAATTTGCCCTTTACATTAATATCATCAACTGTAACTTTGTTTAAACCTGCCATTGGAATGACACCCTTTCATAAAAAAGATTTATACGGCTGTAATATGACAGCCTTTCAATATTATTTTAAACTATTTTGCAGTATTTTGCAAGTGTTTTATACATAATTTAAAAAATATTTTTTTGCTCCTGCCGAAACCGAATCTGCTAAAAAAACGGCAGGTATAAAAGATAAAAAGAAATACAATATCCAATATTCCGCTAATTACTGTATTTGCTTAACCGGCATAAGATTTATAAATGCGATTTCAGGTCTGTTGTTTAACCGTACAGGAAAAGGATAATTTCCGAGTCCTGAAGTTATAAACATATATCCTCCGATATAAGAGAAAAGACCTTTGTCATAGACATCATCACTGCTTCTGTGCATTTCAGGAAACCATTCGCCCTCATAACGTATACAGCCTACGAATGGCAGCTGCATAATCCCGCCGTGAGTATCTCCGCATACAGTCAAATCAGTTCCGAAATTCTGATAATATTTATACATTGGAATATGTGCGAGCAGTATGCTGTAAACATTTTTATCAGGTGACTGAAATTCATTTTTAAGATTAAACGTATCTGAAAAATAAACATTATCAATTCCATAGATTTCAAGCTGATTTCCGTCAACCCATATTTTCTGATATTTATAATCCATTACATTGACATCATTCTGTCTGAGTTTTTTCAGAAAATCAGCATCATTGTCATGTTCGCCTGATACAAAATATACAGGGCATATATCTCCAAGAGAAATTATAAAATCCGCTGTTTCATCAATATCAGACTGTACACTGTCACCGGAATACATATCACCAAGAACAAATACAAGGTCAGGATTTTCTCTTGAAATTCTGCTGTAAATCTTATCTGTGCTTATGCATATCCTATCATAATGAAGGTCACTTATAACAGCAATGCTTATACTGCTGTTTATTTTTTCACTGTAAATTTTTACATATGTATTTTTCAATGTAAGGTTATTAAAGTACCATATAAATCCAAAAGCAACAGCAATCACAAGGACAATCCTTAAAATGTATACTTTTTTGCTTTTTGATTTTTTTCTTTTCATCAATCTTTCACAACGTGTACATCAATGTGGTTATAAGGAATATCAATTTTCTGAGCGTCGAATGCATCTTTTACCTGTTCAAGCAAATCAAAATTAAGTGTCCAGTAATCATCTGAATTAACCCACACTCTTGTATATATAATCAATGCACTGTCACCATGTTCACCAAGTCTTATTGTAGGCTCAAGACCTTCTGACTTAATAGCAAGAGGATGATTGTCAACAAGTTTCTGTATAACAGCAATAGCCTTTTTATAGTCACTTTCATAGCTTACAGAAAATTTAAGGTCAAGACGGCGTGTACTTTTTTCGGTATAGTTTGTAACCTTGGCATTTGAAAGCATACCATTCGGAGTATGTATAGTCTTGTTATCGCCTGTGAGAATGGTTGTATTAAGTATGCTTATATTCTCAACAGTTCCGACAATATCTCCTGATTCAATAAAATCTCCAACCTTGAAAGGCTTTGTCATAAGGATAAGAAAACCGCCTGCAAGATTTGAAAGGCTGTCCTGAAGTGCGAGACCTACAGCAAGGCTGGCAGCACCAATGACGGTTACAATTGAATCCATCGGAACTTTAAGAATTGTAAGAGTTATTATTACAACAAATACATAAAGTGCAATTGTTACAAGTGAACGCAGAAATCCGAATATAGTCTTGTCAACATTGGCTTTTTCCATAAATCTCAGCAGAATTTTAACTACTGTTTTTGCAAGAGCCATACCTATTAAAAATACTACAATAGCATAAAGAACAGTGGGTATCTTGCCTGTTATATAATCACCAAGCTTTGTAAACATATCAGCCATATGCTGAGTTTCCTCAACAGCAACATCGACTACTTCATTAACTGCTTCTCCTGCACCACCCACAGTTTCAGCCTCAATCATGTTCTTTCCTATACTTCCCATAAAATTTTCAAACATCTTAATTCCTCCTTAATAATATTAAAAATACAAAATTTATAAAGTATCCTTTATAATCTATTATATAACATGAATTTAAAAAGTCAATATATTTTGTCAAAAATTAAAAAAAAGCGGGTGAATTTTTATTATCCACCCGCTTTGAGATATGTATAGTTGAGTTCGTTATAAAAAAGCTTTGTCCAATTTACTTTTAGTCAGAAATTATTTGCTAACAGCTTCAACTCTATTCAATGTAACAGTAATTGTAGGCATTGTTACATTGTCTTTAATTGCATAGATACCACTATTAGCTTCAGGAATAGCTGCTGTATATACAGTAGCGTCATCTTTTTCTTCGCCTGCTTCCCATGTAACAGGAAGTTCCTTGCTGTCGCCAAGTATTGTACTTGGAAGTGCAGCTAAAACAGCAGCATTAATATCATCCGCATCAGCATTACTATCAACATCAACTGTTATTGCTGTAGCCTGACCTGTAGGAAGTGTAACCTTTGCAATGTTCTTGTATTCAGTATAAGTCTGAGCTGTGAAAACAAATGCATTGGAAGCTGTTATCACATCAGCATTTGTCCAAGCATTTGCTGGGCTGACACTTGTTGTACCTGTATATGTGTAAGAAACAGTACCGCCCAAAGGAGCCATAGCAGTAGCAACCTTTACATCAGTATTATCTGTTTTAAGTACTGTGGTTGTAGACTTGCCCAAACCATCAGTAACAACAAGGTTAACCAATGCGTCTTTTGTTGTTGCAGTTGCTGTAGGAGCTTTAGTAACTATACTAAATGTTTCACCCTCTGTAGTTGTAGCTGATACCTTTGCATCTTTTAATGTTAAAACAATCGGAACCTCGCTCTTGTTTGTAACTTTGAAATCTGCTGAATAAATCTGACCTGTGCCTTTCAAGTTATATGGGTTAATGGCAATAGTACCACTAGTTGGAACGGACACATCAATTGAAGGAAGCGTAAC
>CAYRPZ010000138.1:0-3207 GCA_964426275.1 uncultured Ruminococcus sp.
CGGATTGACCAGTCAGAATTACTATAAATCGGATTAAACTTTTAATGATTTCCCTTTAAAATCAACATATAATAAAACAAGAAAAAATATTTGACACATCATCTTTAAAATATGCAATACTTATGATATAATATTTAATGTACTAAAATATTATGAAAGGAAAGTGGTAATTTTGAAAAAATTGCTTATTCACATGAAAAAATACAGAAAAGAATGTATTTTCGGACCGCTTTTTAAGTTGCTGGAAGCATTTCTTGAGCTTTTTGTTCCACTTATAATTGCCTCAATTATTGATAAGGGAATTACAAACGGAGATAAAGCATATGTTATGAAAATGTGTGCAGTGCTGATAGTTTTCGGAATTGTCGGACTTAGCTTTTCAATTACTGCACAATATTTTGCAGCAAAGGCTTCTGTGGGATTTGTAAAAAATCTGAAACATGAACTTTTTAAGCATATCGGAACTTTTTCATATTCAGAAATTGATGAGATTGGAACATCAACTCTTATCTCAAGAATGACAAGTGATATGAATCAGATACAAACCGGTGTAAATCTCACATTAAGACTTCTTCTACGTTCTCCTTTTGTTGTATTCGGTGCAATGATAATGGCATTTACAGTGAATGTGAAATCTGCTTTTGTATTTGTTGTTACAATCCCTGTTCTGTCAGTTGTTGTATTCGGAATAATGCTCTTTTGTATTCCTCTTTATAAAAAAGTTCAGCAAAAGTTGGACAAGGTTCTTGGAATAACACGTGAAAATCTTACAGGTGTTAGAGTAATACGTGCTTTCTGCATGGAAAATGAGGAAATAAAAGAATTTGAAAAGAGCAATGAAGAACTTACTGTTACTCAGAAGTTTGTAAGCAAAATTTCTGCCCTTATGAATCCTGTCACATATATAATTATAAATTTTGCGGTCATATGGCTTATAAATACAGGTGCAGTTCAGGTTAATTCAGGTATTATTTCTCAGGGAGATGTTGTTGCACTTTATAATTATATGTCACAGATACTTGTTGAACTTGTAAAGCTTGCAAATCTTATTATCAGCCTTACAAAATGCGTTGCCTGCGGAAACAGAGTACAATCCGTTCTGGATATCAAGTCTTCAATGGAATTCTCTGATGCGGATAATAAAAATAAATCCGGAAGCGATATTGCTGTTGAATTTCACAATGTATCTCTCAGATATAAAAATGCAGGTGATGATTCTGTTACTGATATAAGTTTTTCTGTTAAAAAAGGGGAAACAGTAGGCATTATCGGAGGAACAGGTTCCGGAAAATCCTCGCTTGTAAATATGATACCAAGATTTTATGACGCTTCAGCAGGTGAAATTTTGGTCAATGGCATAAATGTAAAAAATTATTCTGCTGATGAACTCAGGAATAAAATAGGAATCGTTCCTCAGAAAGCTGTTCTCTTTAAAGGTACAATCAGAGAAAATATGCAGTGGGGAAAGGATAATGTATCTGATGAGGAAATTATGAACGTTTCCGAAATAGCTCAGGCATCTGATGTAATTGCCGATAAGGGCGGACTTGATTTTGAAATAGAACAGGGAGGAAAAAATCTTTCGGGAGGACAAAGACAGCGTTTCACCATCGCCCGTGCACTTATAAGAAATCCGGAAATTCTTATTCTTGATGACAGCACGTCTGCACTTGATTTTGCGACTGACAGTGCATTGAGAAAAGCTATCCGTGATATGAAAATCAATCCGACAGTGTTTATCGTTTCACAGAGAACATCTTCTATTCAGTATGCAGATAAAATTATTGTTCTTGATGACGGAAAAATTGCAGGTATCGGAAAGCACGATGAACTTCTTGATTCATGCTCTGTATATAATGAAATTTACAGCTCACAGTTCAAAAAGGAGGTAGTTTAAATGACTGAAAAAAAATCTGCAAATTCTCAGAAAGATACTCTGAAAAAAGTACTGAAATATGTCAAACATCATGGCTTTTTTATGGTTTTGTCAATTATATTGGCATCTGTAACAGTTGCTCTTACACTTTATACACCTATTCTTGTGGGTAATGCAATAGATTTTATCATCGACGAGGGAAATGTTGATTTTGAAGCGATTTCACAACTGCTTTTTAAAATCGGAATTATAGTTGCCGTGACAGCTTTTATCCAATGGCTTATGAATACAATAAATAACCGCATCACATATCATATTGTCCGTGATATACGCAATGAAGCATTCCATAAGATTGAAATTCTTCCTCTCAAATATATTGATGCCCATTCATACGGTGAGATTGTAAACAGAATTATTTCTGATGCTGAACAGTTTGCAGATGGCTTGCTTATGGGATTTACACAGCTTTTTACAGGAGTTGTGACTATAATCGGAACTCTTGCATTTCTGATTTCAATAAACTGGAAAATCACTCTGGTAGTAGTATTTCTTACTCCTCTCTCTCTTTTTATTGCAAAATTCATTGCAGGAAGAACATATAAAATGTTTAAACTCCAGTCAGAAACAAGAGGAGAACAGACTGCTTTCATTGAAGAAATGATAGGAAACCAGAAAGTTGTTCAGGCATTCTCACATGAAAAAAAATCACTTGAAAAGTTTGATGAGATAAATGAGCGTCTTTCTGTATGTTCTCTTAATGCGTCATTCTATTCATCACTGACAAATCCTTGCACACGTTTTGTAAACAGTGTTGTTTATGCAGGAGTTGCACTATTTGGTGCTCTTACATGTATTATGACACAGGGAACTGTAAATCCATTTACTGTAGGACAACTTTCGTGCTGTCTTTCATATGCAAATCAGTATACAAAACCATTTAATGAAATTTCAGGAGTTGTGACGGAACTTCAGAATGCTCTTGCCTGTGCTTCGAGACTTTTTGAACTTATTGAGGAAGTTCCACAGGTTCCTGAGCCGGAAAACGCTGTTATTCTTGATAATGTAAAAGGAAATGTTGTTCTTGATAATGTATCATTTTCATATACTGCTGAAAAGAAACTTATTGAAAACTTCAATCTGTCAGTTAAGGCAGGACAGAAAATTGCAGTTGTAGGACCTACAGGTTGCGGAAAGACGACTCTTATTAATCTTCTTATGCGTTTTTATGATGTAAACAGCGGTTCGATAAATATTGAAGGAAATGATATCAGAAATATTACACGTAACAGTCTGAGAAATAGTTATGGAATGGTTTTACAGGAAACATGGCT
>CAYRPZ010000139.1:0-3193 GCA_964426275.1 uncultured Ruminococcus sp.
GTATGAAGGCTGCACAGGGTATCCTTACAGTTCGTGGCGGTATGACATCTCACGCTGCTGTTGTTGCTCGTGGTATGGGTACTTGCTGTGTATCAGGCTGTGGTGATATCACTATGGACGAAGCTAACAAGCAGTTCACACTTGGCGGTAAGACATTCAAGGAAGGCGATTACATCTCAATCGATGGTTCAACAGGTAATATCTATGACGGCATTATTCCTACTGTTGATGCTAAGATTGCAGGCGAATTTGAAAGAATTATGGGCTGGGCTGACAAGTACAGAGTTCTTAAAGTAAGAACTAATGCTGATACTCCTGCTGATGCCAAGAAAGCAAGAGAACTCGGTGCTGAAGGTATCGGTCTTTGCCGTACAGAACATATGTTCTTTGACCCTGAAAGAATTGCTGCTTTCCGTGAAATGATTTGTTCAGATACAGTTGAAGAAAGAGAAGCAGCTCTTGCTAAGATTGAACCAATGCAGCAGGCTGACTTTGAAGCCCTCTATGAAGCTCTTGAAGGTTGTCCTGTAACTATCAGATTCCTTGACCCGCCTCTCCATGAATTTGTTCCTACTGAAGAAGATGACATCAAGGCTCTTGCTGATGCTCAGGGCAAATCTGTTGAAGATATCAAGGCTATTATCGCTTCACTCCATGAATTTAACCCGATGATGGGCCACAGAGGCTGCCGTCTTGCTGTAACTTATCCTGAAATCGCTAAGATGCAGACAAGTGCTGTAATTAAGGCTGCTATCAATGTTAAGAAGGCTCATGCTGACTGGACAATTATTCCTGAAATCATGATTCCGCTCGTTGGCGATGTCAAGGAACTTAAGTATGTTAAGAAAGTTGTTGTTGAAACAGCTGACGCTATCATCAAGAAAGAAGGTTCTGACCTCAAGTATGAAGTTGGTACAATGATTGAAATTCCAAGAGCTTGCCTTACTGCTGATGAAATTGCTAAGGAAGCTGAATTCTTCTGCTTCGGTACAAATGACCTTACACAGATGACATTCGGTTTCTCAAGAGATGACGCAGGTAAGTTCCTCAACGCTTACTATGATGCTAAGATTTTTGAAAACGACCCGTTTGCAAAACTTGACCAGACAGGCGTTGGAAAGCTTATGGATATGGCTGTTAAGGATGGAAAGGCTGTACGTCCTGATATGCATATCGGTATCTGCGGTGAACACGGCGGTGACCCGACATCTGTTGAATTCTGCCACAAGCTTGGACTCACATATGTTTCATGCTCACCATTCAGAGTTCCGATTGCACGTCTTGCTGCTGCACAGGCTGCTATTGCTAATAAGTAATTTAATCTGAAATATCACATTTTTATAAAATAATAACCTCCTCTGCTTTAATAAGCAGGGGAGGTTTTTTATATTTACTGACTGGAAAATTAACTTCTGTCATTTACTTTTGTGAGATAATATGGTGTAATAATAAATGGAATCTGACGCAATTACAATGGAAAACAATACTGAGTGCATAAAGCTATTTATGCAATACGAAAGTTATAGAATAATTATAAAAATGTGCGGAATAAAATTTCCGCACATTTTATTTTTTTGATATCAGTCTATTTCAACCATTACTTTTTTATTTTCTCTTGCTGCACCTGCACGCATAATTGCACGGATTGCCTTTGCAATTTTGCCCTGTTTGCCGATTACTCTGCCCATATCGTCATCAGCTACATGAAGATGAAATACAATTATTCCTTCTTCATTTGGTGTATCTTCTGTAATTTCAATTGCTGTCTTGTCCTCAACAAGTCCTTCAACAATTGTATAAAGCAGTTCTTTCATTTTTTCCTCCGTATATAATCAAAGGTTAGAATCAAAATTCCTTCTGATTTCTAACCTTTCCAATATAAATGTGCTTTTAAAAATTAAAGAGCACCTTCGTTTTTGAGCAGACGCTTAACTGTATCTGTAGGCTGTGCACCATTTGCTATCCACTTTTTAGCCTTTTCAGCATCAACCTTTACTACTGACGGTTCTTTAGTCGGGTCATAGTAACCGATTTCTTCGATAAATCTGCCATCTCTCGGATATTTTGAGTCAGCAACAACTATACGATAAAAAGGAGCTTTCTTAGCACCCATTCTTCTCAGTCTGATTTTAACTGCCATTAAAATTCACCTCCGTAATGAATAGTGATTGTTTATATATATCAATGCATGAAACCATGCAGTAATATGCTTTTTTATTTCTTTGCAGGCGGCATAGGAGGAAGATTTCCCATTTCATTGAGATTCATTCCTGCAAGACGCTTTTTCATACGCTTATTATTTCTAAGACTTGTCTTTCCAAGCTTTTTCATTATCTGCTGCATCTGGTCAAACTGCTTTAAAAGCCTGTTTACATCTTCGACTTTCGTTCCGCTTCCTGCTGCAATACGTCTTTTTCTTGACGGTGTTATTATTGATGGCTTTGCACGTTCGGCAGGTGTCATTGATGTTATCATTGCTTCAACTCTGAAAAACTGCCTGTCATCTATGTCTGCCTCATCAATCTTATCTCCGCCGGGAAGCATGGCAATAATATTTTTGAGAGGTCCCATTTTCTGTATCTGTTTCAGCTGGTCAAGCAGGTCATTCATATCGAATGTATTATCCTGAAGCTTTTTTGTAAGCCTTTCAGCATCTTTATGGTCAACTACCGTTTCAGCTTTTTCAATAAGTGTAAGCACATCGCCCATGCCCAGTATTCTTGATGCCATACGTTCAGGGTGGAACTGCTCAAAATCATCAAGCTTTTCGCCCGTTCCGACAAATTTGATAGGTTTTCCTGTTACTGCCAGAACTGAAAGTGCTGCACCGCCTCTTGTATCTGAATCAAGCTTTGACATAAGAACGCTTGTGATTCCAAGTGCATCATCAAATGCCTTTGCAACATTTACTGCGTCCTGACCTGTCATAGCATCTACAACAAGCATTATTTCATGCGGTGAAGTTTCTTCCTTTATATTCTGAAGCTCTTTCATAAGCTCAGTATCTATATGCAGACGACCTGCGGTATCTATAATTATTATGTCATGACCATAGTCCTTTGCATATTTTATACTCTGTTTTGCTATTGTGACAGGATTAATCTGACCCATCTCAAATACCTTTACTTCTGCCTTTTCGCCTACTACCTGAAGCTGATTGATAGCCGCAGGCCGGTAAACGTCACAGGCAACA
>CAYRPZ010000140.1:0-3180 GCA_964426275.1 uncultured Ruminococcus sp.
TAGTCTCCATACCAACGGCTTGATTTTCGCTCTCTGTGGTATGGGCGTAATATGATATCTAACCATATTTTTTGACTATTCTCAGTATATCACATCGTTTTTTTATTGTCAATAGTGATGACGCAATTCATCTACCACTTTAGAAGCGGGGGAATTCTTGCTGAAAGGGGATAAAAATATTACTTTTAATAGAAGGAATTTCAAAATGTATCTATAAAATAACACAGAAATCAATTTTTAAAATTTTCTTCTATTTCAGATTTTTTATGTGAATTTTTACACTCGTATCATTTCAAAAAAAATTATTTTCAGCTTTCAGAAGTTCTTTTTGATGAAAAGTAATGGTTAAAGCTGCTGACAGAATATAGAAATTAAACTTCGTGGATAGCTTGTGAGGCTGATTGACAACCTTCAAATAAAGTAGTATAATATATTAAAAATTAAAAAAAGGAATTGATTCAATTTATGAAAAAAAATACAGTAAAATTTTCATGCATACTGCTGTCATGTTTAAGTCTGGGATTGAATTCTCTTGCTGTCTGTGCCGATTCCGCCCGCACTGTTACAATAGGTGCGGATTTGTCAGATGCACAGAAAGAAAAGATTTTTGAATTTTTTAATACCGATGAAACACAGGCAGTTGTTATAGAAGTTACAAATCAAGATGAAAGAAAATATCTTGAAGGCGTCGTTTCAGACAGCATAATAGGTACACATACATACAGCTGTGCTTATATTGAACCTACAACCGAGGGCGGTGTGTTTGTAAAAACTGCCAATCTTGACTGGGTAACTGCCGAAATGCTGGGAAATGCATTGATAACCGCAGGAATTCAAAACTGCAACGTTCTGGCAACTGCTCCGTTTCCTGTATCCGGAACAGGCGCACTTACAGGTGTTATGATGGCATACGAAACAGCAACGGATACAGAACTTGATGAGGATAAAAAACAGCTTGCCAATGAAGAACTTGTTCTTACCGCTGAATTGTCAGATGATGAACAGACAAATGATGTTCTTGAAGCCGTCAATGAGATAAAGCAGGAAGTAATATCCGATGGAATTACAGATAAAGATTCTATATTCAATATAGTAGTAAATGTAACAAATGAACATTCCCTTGAGCTTACAGATGAAGAAATATCAAAGCTTACGGCACTTATAGAAAAGTTTACGGAGCTTGATTATGATAAGGACAGTTTTACAGAATCTCTTGATAATTTTAAGGCACAGCTTACCGGCGAGGCAGTAGAAACAGCAAAGGAAGAAACAAAAAACTGGCTTCAGAAAGTATGGGAAGCAATAGTGAATTTCTTTAAAAAATTATTCGGAAACAAAGATGAAGTTGCAGAAAATGTAAAAGAAGGCGTGAGTGAAGCATCTCAGAAAGCCTCAGACTTTTTCAATAATATAAATACAGATGTATTTTCATTTGACGGTGAAGATACAGATGTAAATGATTCTGAAAATGCAGAAGAAATTCAGGAAACTTTTGAAGATACAGAAGAATTTCAGCAAACAGAAGATGAATTTCAGCAAACATTTGAAAATACAGAAGTTGAAAATCCTGAATAGCCTGTTCCCCTGTCTGAAAAGACAGGAGGCAAGCTCTGAAAATCATAAAACTGCAACACGTTTTTTATATATTTTTTTGCACAGGAAAATTGCAGTTATAACAGATATTGTTTCAGCAATCAGGAATGTTGTCCATACTGTCCATGTCAGGTCAGTATGGACTTTTGCTATGCCTGCAAACATAAGTGCAAACGGGAATATAAATAAAAACTGCCTGCATACAGATATTACAAGCGATTCAATTCCTCCGCCAAGTGCCTGAAAAATTCCCTGAAAAGCAATATTCGCACCCGCAAATATAAAACTTAATGATATAATTCTCATCGCACTTATAAATAAGTTCTGAGTTTCTCCCGAAAGTTCAAAAATTCCTGAAAACGGCTTTGCAAATATTTCTGCCGTCAGAAGTCCTGCCGCCATAATTGTAAGTGTGTAAATCATTCCATATTTTATACCATCGTTTATACGTTTTTTGTTTTTCATTCCATAGCTGAATGATATAATCGGTGTAATTGCATCTCTTAGACCAAATGCAGTAAAAAGTATAAACTGCTGTATTTTATAATAAAGACCATATGCTGTTACCATAGCTTCACTTATGCCGACAAGAACTATATTAAGTCCGTATGTCATAATTGACATGAGTGCCTGTGCGATTATTGCCGGCAGTCCTATTGAATATATTTCCTTTATTATTTTTCCTGACAGTTTCAGATGTTCGGGTTTATTTTCAATATCCGTATTTACTCTTATATGGAAAATAAGTGCAAGTATAAATGATACAATCTGACCGATAACGGTAGCAATTGCCGCACCCTTTACACCCATTTCAGGAAATCCTGCAAGTCCGTATATAAGTATCGGGTCAAGCACTATATTTGTTACTGCTCCGCAAATCTGTGCAATTGTTGAATAAAGTGAATTTCCGCACGCCTGAAGAAGTTTTTCAAATATTGAAAAGAATACTATTCCCAATGATGCTATACAGCATATGCTCAGATATTCGTCCGCCATATCCGAAATAACCGGATTCGATGTCTGTGATGATATATAAGTCTTTACCCCGAAGATTCCGAAAAGTATGAAAGCTATGCAGATGATTATTCCCATAAATATCGAATTGCCGGCAGATTTGCTTGCTTTTTCCTTATCTCCCTGACCAAGACTTTTAGATACAAGTGCATTCGTTCCGACCCCTGTTCCTATTGCAATTGCAACCATAAGCATCTGAAACGGAAATGCAAGCGTCATTGCATTCAGTGCCTGTTCACCATTTTCTTTCATATTTGATACAAATGCACTGTCAACAATATTATATACTGCCTGCAATGCCATTGAAAGAACCATTGGTATCCCCATCGAAAGCATAAGCCTGTTTACAGGCATTTCTCCCATTTTCATGCGGGTATCTGTCTTTTCCATTGATTTTTATACACTCCTTTTTTATTTATAAAAAAAGTGTAGCTGAAAGGTAAATCCGACCGGACTTACGCTTTCAGCTACACATCTCTTTAAAGTATATCATATAATTTTCCGATTGTCAAAGACAATTTTGCACAAAATATATATCAGAATTATTTAAAAATAATATAAATATTTATCCTT
>CAYRPZ010000141.1:0-3116 GCA_964426275.1 uncultured Ruminococcus sp.
ATATTTTTAGTTATCGCCATTCCAAGACCTGTTCCCTGAATTTTTTCAACACGTCTGTCATCAGCTCTTATCATAGGTTCAAATAATCTGGTAAGAAATTCCTCACTCATGCCAAATCCATTATCCTCAATAATAAATTCATAATAGCTGAATTGTGGGTAGTTGGTCTTTTTCTCATTTATATAAAGCTTTATTTTTCCATTATCAGGTGTATACTTTATAGAATTGCTTATAAGATTCATAAGTATTTGCTGAATTCTTCTACAGTCACCAACAACATTTTCATGTTCTATATTATTAAGAGTAATAGAAAATTCATGTCTGTGTTTTTCCATCAGCGGTTTAAATATATCAGTAAGATTATTAATAAGTTCTGTAAGATTGAAGTTTTCATTATTGAGAGAAAGCTTGCCGGATTCAACGATATTCATATCCAGCATTTCATTTACGAGGTCTAAAAGATGCTTGCTTGAAGTGGTGATTTTTGAAAGACAATCATCGACTTTTTTCTTGTCATTCAGATAGGTTTGTGCTTTCTCTGTCATTCCCATAATAACATTCATGGAATTTCGTATATCATGTGATATATTTGCAAGAAATTTTGTTTTTGCATAGTTTGCTTTATTAGCTGTATCATATGCTTTTTTTAGTGCTGTTTCAGCTTTTATACTGTCATTCACATCAATAATACACAGTAAAACAGTTTGATTATCATTTGTATATTCAGCACTTGGAATAATCTCCATTTTAATCCATCGCCATTCATTTTTTACAAGTCTTCTGTAATGACAGGAAAGAGATTTTTTACCGTTTTTTAACTCCTGTGATATTCTTTCGATATTGCAGAAAGAAAGATATCTGTCGCAGTCATCTTTATGTACATATCCTGAAAGTGCAAATTGTTGAATCCATTGTGAAATTTTTGATGAATAAGCTTCTGATTTTTTTTCAATATCATCTACTTTTATTTCTTCATACATATCTGATGTAAGATTTACTTTTAAAATCTTATAGTATCGCTTTGAGAGCATATGTGCAATTTCTTTGCAGATATGTTCTGATGTACAATCATATATACAGCATACAGTATATCCATGCTGAAACTGATAGAAGGAGATTTTAAGATATTTATTTGTTTCAGAATCATATTTTTCGGTTTTTGTTGAAATATCATTATATGCTGCTTCATAGCATTGTTTAATCATAATATCTGTTTTATCGGGAAAAATTCCAGAAATAGATTATGAAAGTAATATTTTTTTTGATGTATTTTTCAGTTCTGCCATTTTATCATTGACATAGCAGAGTTGGAAATTATAAGATTTTTCATTTTTATTCATTGATACTTTTATAATACCAAAACCATTTTCTGATTTATCCATTATTAATTTAGCAGTTATGAATTGTTCATCTGTAAGATTGCTGATATTTTTATTCATTCTGATGTACACCTTTCATATGATATTTTCAGTATTTATAAATCATTTTGATATATAATTATAATATATAAAGTGATATTTTACAATAAATAATATATTATAAATTTTTATAAATATAAAATTAATTTGCAGTTTTTTACAACAATATTATATTGTATCATGAATATTTTATTTTGTCCACAATAAATATTTTTTATTATCGCAATCTTACTTTAAAAAATTAATCGTATGATAGGTAAATATAGATAAAAGGTACAGAAAATACTAATTTTCATCAGATTTCTGTACCTTTTATTTAATATAATTCTGATATTTCACACTTTAAATATGACTTTGCGATATGTATCAAAACGAACCCATTTTGCAAAGAATTTTGATTTTTCAGTGTTGTCAGTTGTGTTGTATTCATTAATGAATTTGCTGACATCTTCCTGTGAATTTACCATGACTTCAAAACCTCTGCCGTTTATTACAGGCAGATTGTCATATTTATATTCATCATATGGAATAATATCCACAATTTTTTTATTGCGTATTTTAACAGCAATCTTATCACGAAGCACTATAATATCAAAACTTTCGGGATAAGAATAGCTTGCACCGATGACAGGAATGTCATCACCAATTGTATATGTGTTGTTTACGGAGCGATATTTGAGAACACTGAGTGCAGACTGGTCATAATAAAATTCTTCAAAAATGTCGCCTCTTGCTTCAAGATTTCCTGACTTAAAAGAAGCTTTTCCCGAGAAACTTCCGCTTTTACTGTCAAGTTCTTCAATAATTCCGCATGCTGATGTCATATTGCTGATACGGTCTATAAGAATAATTTCTCCAAGAGTTTTATGTTCAGAAAATAAATCAGCAGGAACAGCTTCCGCAAGAAGTATTTCACAGACTGCTATTTCATTTTTAGATAATGTTTCAGTTTTGATATGTTTGCCGCTGTTTACGTCAACAGCATAATCTATTTTTGAAACAATACCTGAGATTGTTTTTGTGCCAAGCTTTACAAGATAGTCATTGCCTGCACTCAAAGACTTATCGTCCATCCAGAGCAGTGAAACTATCAGTTTTTTATATACTGCAATATTTGTATCTTTTACAAGAACACAACCTCTTGATACATCAACTTCCTTATCCAGTGAAATTGTTACCGGCTGACCTTTTTCAGCAGTCTGAACATTGCGGTCTGTAACAAGAATACCTTTTACATGAGCTTTTTCGTTGCTTGGAAGAGTTGTTATTTCATCACCAATACTTATACTGCCTGCTTCAATCTGTCCCTGAAATCCACGGAATGTATGGTCAGGACGGCATACTCTCTGTACAGGCATATAAAATCCCTGTTCATTGTCATCAGATGAAATATCAACTGTTTCAAGATATTCAAGCAGGGGAGTACCTTTATACCATAACATACTGCTTGACTTTATTGTAACATTATCGCCTTCAGTAGCAGAAAGGGGAATAATCTGAATATTTTCAAGAGAAAGCTCATTTTTCAGTTCTTCAATCTGTTTTTCAATTTCATGGAATCTTTCTTCACTGTACTGCACTAAATCCATTTTATTTACTGCAAATACAAAATATTTTATACCCATAAGACGACATATTCTTGCATGGCGTCTTGTCTGTACAAGTACTCCCTGAGAAGCATCAACAAGTATTACAGCA
>CAYRPZ010000142.1:0-3080 GCA_964426275.1 uncultured Ruminococcus sp.
ATAATCTCATAATAATATCACGGCACAGTTAAAAAAAATTATTTAATAAATAAAAATATTTAAAAGGAGATTTTTAATCATGAAAGGTGAATTTACTCAGAAGGGCAAAGAAGCTATGGAAAGATTCAAGATGGAATCTGCAAATGAAGTAGGCGTAAACCTTAAGGAAGGCTATAACGGTGACCTTACTGCAAGACAGGCAGGCTCTATCGGCGGTCAGATGGTAAAGAAAATGATTGACGCATATAAAATGCAGTAATTTATAAACAGAATTTAATTATATAAGAAATTAATATCAAAACAGCATAACAGATTTTAATAATCTGTTATGCTGTTTCTTTTTTATAACAGTGACATTTGTCACTCATTTTATGACATTTATCATATTTACTTATTGAAAACCCTATGATAAAATATACATAAAAATATGAAAGGAGCAGTATCAGATGTTTATATTTTTAATAGTTATATGGTTTATATTGCCTTTTATATTTATACCTGCAACAATTGTACTTTATATAAAGTACAAAAAACTAAAAAATAACTTAAACAGTTACATAACAAATTATGAAAGAACTGTCAACCATAATGATAATTCAGCTGATATATCAGAAAATATACAAACTGAAAATATTGTTGAAAATGAATTCGACAATCAGAAAAATCCCAGCTTACATACTGACAATATTCCCGAAAGCAAACAGATTTTCAATACAAATCAGAAAACTTCTCAGGGCAATGCAGTAAATGTAATTCTTATCATAGGAACAATTTTTATAGTTCTTGCAGGAATAATTTTTTCAACAACAAACTGGTCCGTTATGAGTGATTCTCTTAAAACTGTTACAGTATTTTCAGCAGGTATTCTTTTCTGGATTATAAGCTTTACTGCTGAAAAAAAATTACAACTTGAAAGTACAGGAAAGACATTTTTTACTCTTGGAAGTATTTTTATTCCTATAGGAGTAATAGCTTCGGGATTCTTTGAACTTTTCGGCTCATGGTTTTCATTCAGTCAGTACAGCGGAAATCCTGTTTTTGCAGTATCATTTATATCACTTTTCTTCACATTCCTTGCAGGTGCAATGAAATATAAATCTGAAGTCTATGCTATGATATCACTTTCCGGCATGACAGGAGCAGTTATATTCATATCAAATATGCTGTTCAGCAATATATGCTCCTCTCTTGTTCTTGTAATATATACAATTGCAGTTATGCTTGCAGGCAAAAGGATAAAATATCCTGAAATATTTTCAGCCTATAAAACAGCAATGGATAAATTCGTTGTTATCAATACAGTATTTTTAAGCATCATCTCACTGTTCTATAATGATAAATTAAATTCAATATCCCTTACAGCATTTGCATTTATCTTTTTAAGAAAAATATTCAATCAGAAAATAAAATTTCTCGGAGTATTTCCATTTGCAATATATATGACACTTGCGCTTTCAGGTATCAGTTATCCGGATAACGTAAATGAAATCATATGGATTTTCTGCCTGCTTTCATTAATATCAGTAGTATTAAGCGAAATGAACTTTATATCTGAATTTTTACAGAAAGCATTAAAGAAACTTTCATATGTCTGCATAATTCTTAATGTATCAGCAATTGTAATCAACAGTGAAGCAAGTATATCCTTAATAATATCAATAGGAATAATATTTCTGAATTCATTATGGCTTGCACTGAAATACAAAGATATTCCCGCAATAATCATACAGCCTTTTATATCTGCTATACTTATAGAAAATATAAATGTACTTGCCTTTAACGGCAATGAACAGTCAGGCTTTATAATGATTGCATTCTTGTTTTTCCTTTACTATACATTCAAAATATTGAGAACACCTGTTTCAGATATATTATTTACTCTTGTATGCTTTATAAAAACTATTACAATAAGCACTCATTATGAAACAGAATATGTAACAGGAGCAGTAACAGGAAGTTTATGCCTCGCATTTATACTGATACTTATATCTCTTGACAATTCAGCCAAAATACGTTCTGCAATTTCATCATACTGCATTATTCCTGCACTTTTTATAAGCATCTACAGAATTACTGACTGTCTGAACATTCACAATCAGTTTTTAATCATATCATTCAGAATATTCTTTATAATTGTTCTTGTCTGTGCGGGCATAATACCTTTATTGAGATTTAAAAAATTTGATATACATATGATGTCGCAAGGAATTGAAATATGGATTTATCCCCTTGCATTTCTGAATTTTTACGACAGAGCATTTCCGTATTTCTTTCTTTTAATGATTTTCAGTATTGTAAAGGCTTATATCTCTAATAAATATCAAATGAAAAAACATAGTCTGTTTTATATATACTCCTCAATGATTTCAGCAACTCTCGGAATACTTTCAACCGCAGATATGAATTATCATCATTCAGCTATGATTATAGCAGTTATCGCATCTGCATTTATGATTATGTATTTTATCATTAATAAAAAGAATAAAAAAAATCAGCTGTTACAGCCGCTTTACATCTATTCAAATATACTTTTTATCATCTCTCTTTCATATACAGCAGTTTTAAGAATTGCAAATCCTTACAGTATTAAATATACTGACAATACTTTTATAAATACAGAAATTTATTATATATTCTGGTTTGCTGTAACAGCATACGTTTATCTGTATTCGTTCATATCAGATTCATGCAATATTTCAGCTGTAATTTCTGTAAGTACAATGTACTGTCTTGCATATTCTCTTGCAAATGAAAATTTAACCTTTGATAACGGTTCAATGCCATTATTCATATTTATTATGTTTATATCCTCAATATTTGCAGGAAGAATTATCAAGACAAAATTCTTTCCGCAATCAGAATGTGCAGAATGGCTTGCATTGATTTCCGGAGTTCTTCCGGTTATCATGATTTTATCATGCATAAGCAGAAACAATGAATGGATTTCTCCTGCATGGCTTATGCTCACAGGATATGTATATATATACTTCAGTCATGCAGAAAGTGAAACAATTCACAGATTTATAAAAACAATTTCATTTATATTCCTTTGTCTTGCACTATATAATCAGCAGATTACA
>CAYRPZ010000143.1:0-3079 GCA_964426275.1 uncultured Ruminococcus sp.
AAGTTTTGCAGAAATAAATCCGTCCATAAATTTGAATATTACAGCGAATACAAGTCCCCAGAATGTTGATGTCAAAGCTGCAAAGAAGTTGTTGTTTATATCAGAGTCAATGCCGGTCATTCCTATAAGTGAAATTACAGTTCCGAGAATTCCCATAAGAGGAAATATACTGCTTAAATTGACATAAAGGGTATATGATGCTCCTGCTTTTTCAAGCAGTTCGGAAATTTTTCTGTCAGTAAGCTGTTTCATATCAGATTGTATATCTTCAATATCCTTTTTGCATGACGGGGTATAAATTTTTCTGTGCATACTTTCATAAAGATTTACGGCTGATTTTCTTGATATGAAAAATACTGAAAGATTTATAAGTGCAAGAATGAATATAAGACCATCAAAGCCTGTGATATTACTGAAAATTACATTAACAGACATAAATCGTTTTCCTTTCCTTTAAAAAATTATCTGTCTAAATTAATATACTATATATTTTCCTTAATGTCAATTGCAAAAATATACAATTTTATTTCAGTTGATTTTAAAGGATACCTGATGTATAATAAAAATATTGTGTATATTGAAAATTGATTTTTAATTAACATGAAAGAAGTGAAATTTTTATATGAATTTAAATTCTGAACAGTTAAACCGCTATGCCAGACAGATTATAATTAAAGACATTGGTACTGAGGGACAGCAAAAACTTATTGAAAGTAAAGTGCTTGTTGTAGGTGCAGGAGGTCTTGGCAGTCCATGTATAATGTATCTTGCTTCAGCAGGTGTCGGAACTATAGGGATTGCTGACGGTGACAGGGTTGATATTACAAACTTGCAGCGTCAGGTTATCCATAAGGCGGATAATGTTGGAATGTCAAAGCCACAGTCTGCAAAAGAATTTATAAACAGTCTTAACTGTGATGTAAATGCAGTGATATATAATGAATTTTTAACTGATTTGAATATTCTTGATATAATAAAGGAGTATGATTTTATTGTTGACTGCTCAGACAGATTGCAGAATAAATTTCTTGTGAATGATGCATGTGTTATTTCAGAAAAACCGTTTTGTCATGCCGGTGTGATAAAATTCAGCGGTCAGATTATGACATATATTCCTCATGAATCTCCCTGTTACAGATGTATATTTGAGGATATCCCCGAAGATGAGAATACAGCACAGCAAAACGGAATAATCGGCATGACTGCCGGAATAATTGGTGCTATGCAGGCAATGGAGGCTGTCAAATATCTTACAGGTGCGGGAAATCTTCTGACAGGAAGAATGGTTATATTTGATGGTCTTAATATGAGTTTCAGAACTGCTGAATTTAAAAAGCCGTCAGAATACTGCCGTGTGTGCGGAAAAAATGCTGATATAAAAAGTCTTTCATGGTATGAAAAGTACAGAAAGTAATTTATTTGTCATTTTTTTTTGCATCGACTATAAACCATATGCCTATAGCGATAGCTGCTATATATCCTATAAATCCAAGAGCCGGTATTCCGCATATTTCAGGTGTCATTTCAGTAGTGCAGAGCGTACTTGAGCCTATAAGCAGTGAGGAAATTATAAGTCCCATTATTATTTTATTGACCATTTTTGAAAGTTTTTTCATTATATCTTCAGAGCCGGTAAGGTCAAGGTTAACTTTGGTATGCCCTTTTATAGTTGCCTCCATCAAGTCAGCAAGGAGTGCCGGTATTCCTATGGACTTTGAACCCGAATTGAGTATTGACGATAATGAATTTTTAATTTCTTTTTTTATATCAAATTCAGCAATAGTTTCATATGTCATTTTCTTTCCCGCAACATCAACTATATTTACATCAGGGCTTACTTCTGCAAGTACTCCTTCAATTGTCATGATTCCTCTGGCAAGTATTGAAAGTCCTTTGGGAACAGTAACTTTATATGTTTTCATAAGAACCATAACTTCATCAAGAAATACAGCAAGGTCAACATCTCCCATATCCATGGAGCAGTATTTTTGTAGCATATTATCAACATCTTCATAAAGCTTGCTGTAATTAATACTGTCTTTGCATATGCCCATTGTCATAATAACGGAGATGAGGTCATTAACATCTTTTTTCACTATTGATTTAACAGCTTTTTTTAAAAGTTTTCTGTCTTTTTCCGATAATTTTCCCATCATGCCCATATCAATCCATACTATTTTTCCGTTACTTATTCTTATATTTCCGGGGTGAGGGTCTGCATGGAAAAATCCGTCATCAAGAATCTGTTTCATATAGTTTTCTGCAAGAGTGTTTCCAAGAACTGTCCTGTCAATATTGTCCGAATCAAGTTTGTCGGTATTTGCGATTGAATATCCGTCAATAAATTCCATAACAATGATTTTTGAATTTGTCAGGCTTTCTTCAACTACAGGACATGAAACGTTGCTTTCATATTTATTGTTTTCATAAAAATCCTTAAGATGATTTGCTTCAACCATAAAGTCGAGTTCTTCCTGAGATATTGTCCACATTTCATCAACAACAGATGAAAGGTCAATACTTTCGTTTACAGGTATTATTTTAAGCATTTTAACAGCTTTACGCATAAGATGTATATCTTTTGTCATAATCTCTTTTATACCCGGACGCTGTACTTTTACAACAACTTTCTTTTCTGATTCTTTCAATACTGCAAGATGAACCTGTGCAATTGATGCAGAGCCTATAGGTTTTTCCTCAAATTTTTCAAATATTTCGCTGATAGGTCTTGAAAATTCATTTTCAATTGCCTTATATACTTCATCAATGGGAAGTTCTCTTACATTGGTACGAAGTTTTTCCAGTTCCGTACAATATTCTTTTGGCAGAAAATCTGTACGCATTGACATTACCTGACCAAGTTTTACAAAAGTAGGACCTAAATCTTCAAGTATAAGTTTAAGTTTTTCAGGATTTATACCTTCTTTTATAATTTCGTGTTTTTTGAGAATATCTATTATTTCTGATAATCGCTGTTGTTCATCAGTTTTTCGGGAATCTATTTTTTCTTTCAGGTTATTCATAAAAACAGTCCTTTCATAGTTTTTAATATAATATACAAATAAGTGACATCCTCCCC
>CAYRPZ010000144.1:0-2995 GCA_964426275.1 uncultured Ruminococcus sp.
CTCGTATCAAATACAATCAGTGAATTTTTAAAGCCTCCTGTTATATACATAAAGAATGAGTTCATGGAAAAATATGAATCAATAAAGCATAAAATGCCTCAGCATGAGCTTATTATTGAAAAGAAAAAGACATCATTTACAGTAAAATTCAGCAAGCTCTCACAGTGCGATGAAGCCTGCAAGGTGCTCACGGAAAATGGTATAAGATACAGAACAGGAAAAACTCTTGTTCCGTTCAGACTTACAGGAAATATAGAATGGGGTGTGCCTGCACCAGTTATTGAGGGAGAAGAAGGACTTACAGTATGGGTATGGCCTGAATCACTCTGGGCACCAATATCATTCACTGTTGCTTTCCTTGAAAAAAGTGGCAGAAATACTGATGAATGGAAGAATTTCTGGTGCTCAAAGGATTCTCAGGTATATCAGTTTATCGGACAGGATAATATCTATTTCTATGGAATTGCTGAAATGGCAATGTTCATGGCACTTCAGGGAAAGGATAATCTTTCTGTTGAACCACAGGAAGGACAGTTGCAGATACCAATACTTATGGCTAATAATCATATACTTTTCCTCGATAAAAAAGCAAGCAGCAGCGGAGCAGTAAAACCTCCGATGGCAGATGAGCTCCTTGATTACTATACAGCCGAACAGCTCAGAATGCATTATCTCGGACTCGGACTCGGACAGAGAAGTGTAAGTTTTCAGCCAAAGCCTCTTAATCCTGAGGCAAAGCCTGAAGATGCTGACCCTGTTGTAAAGGACGGATTTCTGCTTTCAAATGTTTTCAACCGTATTATAAGAACCTGTTTCTATTCGGTTCAGAAATATTATGACGGAATGATGCCTGTCGGAAAGGTAAGTGAAAAAGTAATTGCTGATGCTGAAAAAGCAATTCTTGACTATGAACGTTTTATGTATCGCTTTGAATTTCATCAGGCAACATACGTTCTTGACAGCTATATAAGAAAAGCAAGCAAATATATGGTGAAAAATCTCGGCGATGCTGATAAAACTGAGAATGATGAACTCAGAAAACAGACTCTTATCGATGTATTCCATATGATAAGAACAGCATCTGTACTGCTTCACCCGATGGCACCGGACGGAACAGAAAAAGTTCTTGAATATCTTGGATTTGATGAAACTTTCTGGAGCTGGGACAGAATATTCGATACAATGGAAAATTTCTGCAACGGTGAAACAAGTCATAAACTGAAATTCCTCGAACCAAGAACCGACTTTTTCACAAGACACCCCAGCCAGTTTGTAAAAGAATAAAAATTTAAAATATTCAAAATTAATTTAAGGATACAGAAAGCTTATAAAAATAGCTTTCCGTATCCTTTTTATTTAAAATTATAAGTTTATATAGATACTATTGAAAAAATTCAGAAAATATTGTATAATGATATTGTTTATCTGCAATTTATTAAATTTTATCAGGAAAGGAAGATGAATTTGTTTGAAAAAATAAGCAGTGGGATAAGTGCATTTAATTCTTTTTTATGGGGCGCACCAATGATAATTGTGCTTTTCGGAACACATCTTTTTATGACATTTAAAACAGGAATTATTCAGAAGAATATTTTCAAGGCTATTAAATTGTCTGTGCAGAAAGACCCCGATTCAAAAGGTGATATAAGTCAGTTTGCAGCGTTGACAACTGCTCTTGCCTCAACAATCGGTACAGGCAATATAATAGGCGTGGGAACGGCAATTGCTCTGGGAGGACCAGGAGCAGTTTTCTGGTGCTGGCTGACCGGTGTATTCGGAATTGCTACAAAATATGCGGAATCACTTATAGCTGTAAAATACAGAATACAGAAAAAAGACGGAACAATGCTTGGCGGTGCAATGTATGCTCTTGAAAGAGGACTCAATATGAAATGGCTCGGCAGGATTTTTGCATTGTTTACAGCTTTGGCGGCATTTGGAATAGGATGCGGGGTTCAGGTTAATGCGATTTCAAGTATTATTGATACAAATTTAAAAAGTGCTGTTATGGAAAAAAGCACAAGCTTTTCATCATTCCTTGAAAAATATCCTGATATACTTAATATTGCAGTAGGTATAATAGTAACAATTTTAATTGCGGTTGTAATTTTTGGAGGAGTTCAGTCAATTGCAAAAGTCTGCGAAAGACTTGTACCGGTAATGGCATTATTTTATGTAATTGGCTGTATAATAATTCTCGGATTTAATTTCGATTATCTTGACGATGCTGTTATTCTCATATTGAAATCAGCATTCACTCCAACTTCAGCGGCAGGAGGGCTGGTAGGTTCAGGAATTATGACGGCTGCAAGATACGGCATAGCAAGAGGACTTTTTTCAAATGAATCCGGTATGGGTTCAGCACCCATTGTTGCAGCAGCGGCTCAGACAAAAAATCCTGTACGTCAGGCACTTGTATCATCAACAGGTACATTCTGGGATACAGTAGTTGTATGTCTTATGACAGGTCTTGTACTTATCAGCAGTATTCTTAAAAATGATGATATTGATATTTCGCATTTAAGCGGCGGAGAACTTACATCGGCAGCATTTTCTCAGATACCTTTCGGAACTGCAATACTGGTAATAGGAATAATATCATTTGCATTTTCAACAATTCTCGGCTGGTCATATTACAGTGAACGCTGTATAGATTATCTTTTCGGAGAAAAAGGACGCCTGCCTTACAGAATAATATTTTTGATGGTACTGCTTATTGCACCTGTAATTAATTTAAGTATTGTATGGGAAATGGCTGATATTCTCAATGCACTTATGGCTGTTCCAAATCTTGTTGCAGTTATAATGCTTTCAGATGTAATATCCTCCGAAACTAAACATTATCTTAAAAATATCGATGAGGAAGATAAAACACCTGTGCCTGTTTCAGATAAATAATATAGAATAAAGAGAAATTTCCTGTTCTGAATTAAAATTTCTCTTTTTTTCATAATGGTATTGATTAAAAAACAAGTGTAACTTGACAAGCAAAACA
>CAYRPZ010000145.1:0-2951 GCA_964426275.1 uncultured Ruminococcus sp.
TTGATGTTCTTGAAAATATAAAAGTTAATTTTATAAAATGCGGTATTGAAACAATAATAAGCGATAACATACAGAAAATTATATGGAAAAAACTTTTGCTTAATGCTTCAGTAAATGCCATCACTGCAATCTATAAAATTCCTACAGGAAGAATTACTGAAGAAAAAATTATGAAAATATGCAGGAATATTATTACAGAAAGCATTGATATTGCAGAATCAGAGGGCATAATATTCAGTTTTGATGAAACAATGCAAAATATATGCAGTCTTGCCGAACGTCAGAAAAATGCATATACATCTATGTATAACGATATAAAAAATGGAAGAAAGACTGAAATTGATTTTATTAATGGAGCAATAGCAGAAATTGCTTGTAAAAATAATATTAATGCTCGTTATAATAATATGATAACTGAACAGATACATCAGTTGGAAATGAAGGGATTTTAGTATATGAAAAAAAGTATTTTTTGTATTACAATTGTAATTTTATTTGTTTTTTCACTGTTTAATCTGTCGTCATATGTTCATGCAGATGCGATACCTGCTGTAATTGAACAGAATATAAGCAAAATGGATAAAGTTAGTGACCATGGAGCAGAATTTGTAGTTGACTATATTTCTGAATCATGGGACTATGAAACCGTTGAAAATATTCTGGGACAGATTAAATCATTATCAGATGAATTGTGTGCGGGCTGTGTAAATGATTATGATAAAATATGTATTCTTGCAGACTATGTCAGCTCAAATATTGCATATGATTTTGATGCAAAACATAATGCTGTTACATTTGATGTAATAAGTCTTGAAAATGTGCTTCAAAAGAAAAGAACAACCTGTGCGGGATTTTCAAACCTTTTTTCTGCTCTATGCAATGCTCAGGGACTTTATTGTGTAAATATAAGAGGTTCGGCAGTGAGCAGTGAAGATGGTGTTTATGCCGATTCGCTTGATGATGAAAATACTGTTATGAATCATGAGTGGACAGCCGTTTATTACAATGATGAGCAAAGATGGGTTTATGTTGACTGTACATGGAACAGTACAAATACATATAAAAATGGTGAGTTTTTTTATAGTTCAGCACCAAGGACAAAATATCTCGATATATCAATTGAAAATCTTTCGCAGGACCATAAGGCAATTATAGTTGAACACCGTGAGTTTTTTGATGCTCTGACTATATTGGAAAAGCCGTCAGAAACTACTTTAATTCCTGAAAGTCATGATGCAGATTATGAAAATTCAGAGATTACAGAATTTTATTGGGAAAATACAGAAGAACAGAATAATCAAAATATTATTATTACCGATGATATTCAGCAGACTGAAACAAATCTGATTTCAAATACTCAAACTGTATCCGGATATACTTCAAGTGCCGGTACAACACCTGAAAGTTCCGACTCCTCAATATCATCATTAAATACTTCAAATTCAGAAACTAATTCTGATATAACATCTTCAACAATATATGATGAAGATGTTACTCAAAGAAAAAAAGGAAATACTCTTATAGTTGAAGATAATCCGGAATCTGACAGTCCTGTTTTTTATTCATATATTTCCGATGAAGATAATAAGCTGATTTTTATAGTTTTTATTCCAATAATTATAGTTATATTGATTATCTTAAAAGTGATGAGCAAAAAATTATAAATGTATTAAAAAAGGGAAATTCCTGAATAAAGGAATTTCCCTTTCAATTCTTATATTTTATTATTTATTTTCAAATTTGATTTCATGATTTTCAGCATATTCTTCAGCGACAGAGCCGGCAGGAGTTATAATTGTTAAGTTTTCACAGTCGGTAAATATGTCATCATTGTATTCATCAGCAGCTTCAACCATACTGGTTACAGTGTCAGGAATTTCAATCGTTTCAAGATTTGTACAGCCTGAAAATGCACCTGCAAAAATTTTTTCAACATTTTTGGGTATTACTATTGATTTAATATTTGTACAGCCTTTGAATGAAAGTGAATAGATTTCAGTTATTCCTGATGGCAGATTTATTTCAGTAAGATTTTCACAGTTAAGAAATGTACAGAACCCTATATATGTTATTGTGTCAGGGAGATTAATTTCTGAAAGCAAAGTGCAGTTTTCAAATGCTCTGTCATCAAGCCTTTCCATATTTTCAGGAAGTGAAACTTCTTCAAGATTTTCACAGCCACTGAAGGCGGCAACGCCTATATATGTGAGTGATGATGGCATTTCGATTTTTTTAAGTGATGTGCATGAGGAAAAAGCAGCTGAATTAATAGAAGTTATACCATTTTCAAGTGTTACTTTTTCAAGAGATTTACAGAATGAAAATGCAGAACTGCTGATTTCAGAAAGATTTGATTTGACGGTTATTTCTTTTACAGAAGAATTGTTCATAAATGCATTAGGTGATATATAGTTTACATTTTCGGGAATGGTAACAGAAGTTTTGTTTCCATTATAAGTATAAAGACATTTTCCAATGATAATACAATCATTGTCACTGAGTGAATCAAGAAACTTTGTTCCATCAAATGCCTGATATCCGATTTTTATAATGGTATCAGGTATAGATACATTTTCAATAAAGTCACAGTTCTGAAAAGCGTAGCTTTCAATTGCGGTAACATTTGAACCATTTATCTGCTCAGGAATTGAAATATCAGATGAATCTCCGTTATATCCTATTATTGATATAGTTTCCTCGTTGTTCAAAGAATAAACAAAACCGTCTTCAGTGACATTTTCAGTTTCTGTATCAGATGAATTTTCATCATCATTTGTTCCAATCTGCACATTTATTCCCTCTGATGTTTCATCATTAGAATTGCTGTTTTCATTTGAACAGCCATACATTGCGAATGATATTAAGAAAGCAAATAAAAATGCTGTTATTTTTTTCATTATATAAAATATCCTCCAAATCAAGTTTATTATATATATTATATCATATCAATG
>CAYRPZ010000146.1:0-2931 GCA_964426275.1 uncultured Ruminococcus sp.
TAGGTCTTGCACCAGAATGGGCGGATATTTCCATTAAATCGCAACCCATTTCCTGCGCATTTACCTCACATATAGTTCTGCAAGTCTGCCCAACTCCAGTAAGAACAGCACGTCTTACAGCAACATCTATTCTATCAGTATGCCCTGACGGATAAAGAACAGTCGCACCCTGTTGAGCAGTCGACTGAATAGCCTGTTTTACAGCCTCATGATATGAAAATGCTCCGCTTGTAATCTTCATAACTTCGAGGGCATGTCATCTCGCAATTACTCTGAAAAAGCCTTAAAGCAGATAAATGAGAAGTGCATAGAATATAATGGGGAAAAATATTCTGAATATGAGATATCTCAAATCCAGAGAAGAATGGAAAGAGAAATCCGTTCCGCTAAGCGTGAAAAGGTCGCATATAAGACAGCTGTTGAGGAATCAAGCGGAGAATTAAAAGCGACTATGCAAAAGGCTCTTGACTATTCAAATTCGCTTGTCAGGGATAAACAGGCGAAAATAAGGGATTTTATCAATCAGACAGGACAGCAGAGAGATTATTTCAGAGAGCAGAATTATGGTAAGAAGATTTATAATATTGGATTACAAAATAATATAGAATTCCGCCGTGGAAATCCTAAGGGAAAAGATTTATTCAATATAGATACAAATTATTTTGGAGATTCGATAACACATAGAAATCTTTTTAATGAATTAAACAAATCAAGTATAGGTAAATCTGTTATTGAATATATAAAAGAAAATAATATTAATGTTCATATAAGTTATGATATAATAGAGGATACTGGACATATGGGGCATTGTTTGTTTGATTCTATGACCATATTTGCACAAAACACAAAATCCGTGAAAACTACTGCAAAAACAATTATTCATGAATGTACGCATCTTAAATATAATATTGGTGGTTGCCAATGGGCGGAAGCAGTTTGTTTTGCACAGGAACTTTTGCATGAAAAAGGAGTATTGACAATATCTGATAAAAGAGATATAATAAAATATGTAAGGTATAACTATCCTGATTTTAAATGGAGAAAAGGCGGTGCAGATAATGGATAAATCAATTGAAATAATAAAAAAATTGCGAGATGGCAAAAAAGTAGAATGTCCTAAGTGTAAAAAAGGCAAGTTAGTTACTCCATATGATTATAAAACAAGTTACTATTTTCACTGCACGGAATGTGATTGTAAATTAAATATTAATTAAAGCACTCCTAAAGGGTGCTTTTATTATGCCTTGAAAGGTGGTGGTGAAAATTTGATTTCAACATTGATACTTCTTTATGCGTTGGATACAGGATAAATACCACAAGGCTGTTATATAGCAGCATGGACAATCTCAATTATTGAATTTATAGCTAAAACAGTTATAGCTGTTGAGGATATGAGAAAAATTAAATAGTCATTTAAGCACCGCTGCAGGTGCTATTTTTATACCCATTTTTAAATTAGACCTCTTGCGAAATTAAATTGACATATCAAAATTATAAATATCAGCAATTAAAGAAAAACGAAGAGCAAATCTTTTTCTTCGGTTTCTATATCGTTCTGAGAGAATATGAAAACGCTTAACAAACATTATTGCATGTTCTATATAAATTCTTTGTTTGGATATTATATGATTATTCCTTTTAATAATTCCTTTCTTCGATTTCCGCCATAATCTCGTTTGTGGGCGGATATTCACAACAGGAACATATTCTGTTTTCTTGTACTTGTTAATTGACAGGTCATAATCATTCTCGGCAATTTCTTACTTCGGCACGAAAAAGCTCTGCTCGGTACGTTCTCTGTCGGCTTTTTTGTCAAGATTATGAAATCTTTCAATAATATCGTAAATATCATTATTTTCAATTGGTGAACGTTTATCATCAAGGCTGTAGCCGTCAGCTTTCATGTCATAGAACCATACATTACATTATCTGTTCCGCCGCTGCCGGTCTTAGTGAAAATTACAATGGCTGTAGATACTCCTGCATAAGGCTTGAATACACCGCATTATGTGTATAACTTTTGTCATGGATATTACGAATATGTTTGCCGGTATAAACCACGTCAACGTATCCATTATATCCGTCTGTAAAGTAATATTCTGCATCGGGTGAGCTGTCTACTATTTGCTGTATTCGTTCAGAGGATTTATCGAATGCTACATCAAAACCAACGATTTTGCGTGGATTGCGAGTTATCATCGTAATTATATAAACATTTATTTCAAGTTTTTTATGTGAATTTTCACACCCGTATCATTTAAAAAATATTATTTTCAGCCTTTATAAGTTCTTTTTGATGAAAAGTAATGGTGAAAACTGCTGACAAAATGTAGAAATTGATTTCCGTGAAAAATACCGTTAAGTACTTGAAAGATTTGTTATTTTGTGATACACTTATTATATAAGTATATATTTTGATGTGGATATCAATAATCAGATTACATTAAAAATGCATAATAAAATATTCATGCATAAGTCTGTTAAAGCATTTGTTGACAATTGTATATCAAAAGTAGTATAATTATAAAAAATAATTCTTGCTCAGGCATAAATTTCTGTGGGGGAAACATATGAAAAAATTTCTGAAAGGTTCAGCTATAATGTGGACCGTGTGTGTTATGTCTGTTTCGCTTATACTTATTACAGGCGTTTTGTCAATGGCTCAGATTTACCATTCACGAACTTTGAATGATACAAAAAAACAGCAGGCTTTATATTCTGTCATGTCTGCCGTTTCTCTCGTTTCAGATAATATATGCAGCGATGTCAATCATTCCCAGTGGCTTGATATGTTATGGAACAGCGATGCACGCAAACCTGCTGATATTTCATATACAATAGAAAAGCTTGAATTTGAAAATGCTGATATGGGAACCGTCAGTCCTACTTTTGAATGGAATACTGATGAAGCAGATAATTTTCCATATACAA
>CAYRPZ010000147.1:0-2837 GCA_964426275.1 uncultured Ruminococcus sp.
CAGCAGTGATATTTATATTTGCACTCAGTATTTCTTTCAGAAATGAACCGACTGATGCCGAAACAATTAACACAGAGCCTGTAATATCATCTGAAGGATATATACTTGGCGAATATGAAGGCAAACTTGCTCTTTATCGTACCGGAAGCGATATACCATATAAAAAACTTAGTTTTATGGTATCTATGCTTACAGAATATGACCGGGAAAACATTATGAAAGGCATATATGCTGAAACTGAAGCAGAAATCAATACCCTTATTGAAGATTTAACAAGCTAAAAAGAAAAAACCACATACGATATAAAAATCGTGTGCGGTTTTCTCTGCCATTTTATTCATAATGAGAAAAGTTTCTCTGAAGCCGTCTTTTCTTATTTTTTCTGTGCCACAGAAAAAATTCACAATCTCCAGCATGAATAAGGGGATTTCTTATTATTAATCCCCTTAAGCATCTGAATTTTAGGAACGATTAAATGTATATTATTTTTAGAATTTATCTATAATTTTAATTATGTATTTTATAAGCTGACCAAGGTCTTTTACATCAATCACACCATCAGAAATTACATCAGCATTTGCTTTCTGGCTGTCATCAAGTGAAATTAATTTTACAACTGACTGCTTAAGCGTTGTAACATCACGGACATCAACTAAACCGTCACAGTTTGCATCACCGAGTATAATATCACCCGATACAATACTGCTTGTATCGTCTGACTTAGTGGTTTCTGACGGTACAGTTGTTTCAGCAGGCTTTGCTGTTGTTTCTATCGGTGCAGTTGTTTCAGCGGTCTTTGTTGTTGTTTCTGTCGGTGCAGTTGTTTCAGCAGGTTTTGTCGTTGTTTCGCTTACAGAAGGTTCAACAGAAGTGCCTTCATTTTCAAGACTTGCTCCAATGCCTGTAAATTCACTTGATGAAACAAGCTGCATAAATCCATGAACATTTACTGAACCATCAGCATTTCTCCATACGGTATGGAAATCAGTACCCATTTCAGGAGCTGTTACACTTACAAAGTCACTGTCTGAAATAGTAACCTGTTCTCCGCCTTTATAACCATTTTCAATTTCAATCTTATCAGTTACCTTGAGGAATTTGGAATTGTAATAAACTGAATTTTCCATAGTTCCTACAAATTTATCATTTGAAACTTTTACAGCATTACTGTTATGATAAGACAGTATATTCTTGAAATCACAGCCATCATCTGTACAGCGATAAAGTGAGAAGTTAGGCTTGCCGTCAGCACCTACATCATTATTGAATGATGTGCAATTTGTAAGGCTTCCAAGTTTCGGATTATTATTGTCAGTAAATCCACAGTGGAGATTTTCAAATGCAAGACAGTTTTCAACAACATGAGCAGTACCTACACCTGAACCTCCAAGTTTAAATCCATTACCATCACAGTCCCCATAACCTTCACCGAATTCAGTATATCCGTTACGGAATGCAACACAATTTTTGATTGTAACTACACCAATAGGACCTGTTTCAGATTTTGCATACAAATCCCAGCCATCATCTGAGTTATTGTAAGACATACAGCCATCAAATACATTTCCTTCACCACAAGTAAGTTTTGCTGCAAATCCGTCTGCATTCTCCATTGTTTCATCATCACAGTTATTTTTTGATGTACAATTCTTAATTAAGTTATTTGTAGGCCAATCGGCAATTGAATCAGCATCAGTTCTGTAACGTGAAAGCTGAAGACCTGTATCCTGATTATCATTGAATACCATCATTTCAATAACATTTTCATTACCTGAAAGGAGCATACCATTATCAGCAGCCTTAGTAATCTCAAATCCATAGAATTTCCAGTAGCTTCCATCGAGAACAACACCACGTTTTGAAGCGTTTGCAGCTCCCTGACCTGAGAAATCCCATACAACATCTTCACCTGGATAAGCCATAATTGTCTTATAAGCACCTGATGTACCGCTGTTATTCTGGTCAATAACAATCGTTTTATCAAATTCATAAGTACCGCCAAGCAAGTAGATAGTCTGTCCTGCCTGAACAGTTGATATTGCATTAAGCACACTTGTAGGTGAATCTTTTGAAGTACCGTCACCGCTTCCATCAGGTGAACAGTAAATTGCATCTGCTGAAATTGAAGGCTTAGTAGTTTCAAAAGGAGTTGTTGTTTCAGCCGGTTTGGTAGTTACATCTGTTTTTTCAGTAGTAGTAACAGCAGTAGTTTCCTCTGTAGTAATCGGTCCTGCTTCTCCGCCTGTACCATCTACTGAATTGCCTCCTACTGAAACGAGGGAAGTTTTATATGATTTTAATGCAGCCATAAGCTCTGCATTTACAGAATAAGACTCATCATCAACTGAATTATCGAATGTCCATTTAAAGTCACCGCCGTTAAGACGACCTGCCTTTGACATTACAACTGAAGGAACATCTTCTGTTGCATCTAATTTATATGAATACATATCTGAAGCTGTATCAAAGTTATTATATTTATTTCCGCCCTGTTTTGAAGTAACAGATGAAGGAACCTGTTCATCTCTCGAAGAAGCAACATAAGCATCAAATTCAGTATTATTTTCACTGTAAGCAACAAATGATTTTGCACCTTCAATATAGTTTCCGAAGGACTTGATTATACCGCCGTCCTCACTTGAGAAAATACCTTCACCTTCTGCAATATCAGAACCCTGCATTGAAATAAGCATCGGATATTTGCAATTTCTGAAATAGTTGTTTTCAGAGAATATTGAAGAACCGTTTGTTGAACCGATACCATACTTTGAATTTCCGTCATAATAGTTATTATAAACATGAGCAGTATAGAATCTTACACGAGGATGTCTTGAATC
>CAYRPZ010000148.1:0-2801 GCA_964426275.1 uncultured Ruminococcus sp.
GCGGTTCAAGAGGCGGGGCATCTGCGGAATCAAACGGCGGAGGCCGTTTAAAATCATATATCAGGGTGATATTTTTTCATAAGTGATATATAAAGTTCATCAGCCTTTTTGATATCATCAGGGAATAATTCAAGGCATGAACGGCATTTTAATATCTGTTCAGCTGTCAGCATTTTGTTCATCTCCTTTTAATAATATTATTTTAATATTATCAAAATCAAAAAATTTATTGGTTTTCCTTAACCCAGTTATCACGATATTCTGATACAATTTTCCATAATGCTTTGCCATTAAATTTTTCTTTTACAGAGTTTTCAAATCTGTTCAGTTCCTCATTATTTCTATAAAATTTTATGGCATCGACAATATCATTCTCTGATAAATTAGATATACGCTTTGCAACACATGAAAGATTTTTTATCTCACCGCCATATCGTTGAGTACAGCTGACTGTATAATTTTCAAAACGGGTAAGAATTACATATGCATAATCATCATATCCATCATCACATCTTTTTATCATATCTGAAACATAATATACAAGAGTAAGGAAAAATCCCTTTTCTTTATCCTGAACACCATATGCAAGGTTAATATTCTGATATGAAAAGGTGTCATACACTGATGGTTCAGCACATTTCAAAATTTTCTGTCTTTGCTTTTCATCTGTAAGCACAAATTCAAGCATTAAAATCTTCCTTTCTATAATTCTAATTGTTAATATTTTTTTGTTATTATCATTATAACATTATTAATTTTATTTGTCAAGCATTTTTTAAATTTTTTCTGAAATTATCTTGACATTATCGCTTACTATATGATATTATTACATAGATATTATCAAGGAGGTACTTTTTTATGAACAATCTGCCTGAAAATTACAATATCAATGATTATGACCGCCCGTCTGTTGCTGTTGATACAGTAGTATTCACAATCCGAAAAACTCAATGTGAAAGCTACAGACATCTATCAGAAATTTCTTTATCAGTGCTTATGGTTAAACGAAATGAACTGCCGTATAAAAATTATATTTCACTTCCCGGAGGATTTTCCGTAAGAAATGAAACCATTGAGGAAACCGCCAAAAGAAAATTATATGAAAAGACGGGAATAAAAAATCTGCCTGTTTCACTGCTTTATAATTTTTCTGCTCCGAACCGTGACCCGAGAGGCTGGATTATTTCATGCGGATACTGGACGCTTGTTGAAAACAGCAAAGCTTTAATAACTGAAGATAATGCACAATGGTATAATATAGATTTCAAATTCGGTGATGAAAATTATCTGAAACTTATTTCTGATAATGAATGCATATATAAAACTGAATTTGAAATTAATGACAATACAGAGCTTTATAACGAAGCTCCGAAAATAGATATAATATCATCTGACGGCATAGCCTTTGACCATAGCGAAATAATTATAAGAGCAATTCTGCAATTAAGGAACAGTCTTGATTATCCTTATGCTGCATTCAGACTTCTGCCTGAATATTTTACCCTTACTGAATTACAGCAGATTTATGAAACCATACTTGACAAAAAGCTTTTAATGGCTAATTTCAGAAGAAAAATTGCTCCGTATGTTGAAGATTCAGGAAAAATTGAAACAGGTGCAGGACACAGACCGTCAAAATTTTTCAAAGCTGTAAGACATGACAAAAGTTAGGAGCATATTATATGGAAATAATCGCACATATTGAAAATGATTTCACTGAAAAGTTCGGTGTTCCACGTCAGAGTGGAATTGCTGAAAATATAATTTCAAAAATAGTATTTGAACCCGAATACCGAATACCCGAAGCTGTAAGAGGTCTTGAACAGTATTCACATATATGGATTTTATGGCAGTTTTCAGATGCTTTAAGAGATAAATGGAAACCTACTGTAAGACCTCCAAGACTTGGTGGAAATATAAGAATGGGGGTATTTGCAACACGTTCCCCATTCCGTCCTAATTCAATAGGACTTTCATCTGTAAAAATTGTAAAAATTGATATGACTACTAAGCAGGGAGCAGTAATTTATGTTTCAGGTGCTGATATGATGAACAATACACCTGTAATTGACATAAAACCATATCTTGCATATACAGATTCCCACGCAGATGCAAAGGACGGTTTTGCATTATCATCAACAGCAAATATTGTAAGAGTTGAATTTCCTCAAAATTTGCTTGAATTAATACCTGATGAAAAACACAGCGGACTTATTTCGGTTCTTGCACAAAATCCTGTACCGCAGTATCAGCACAATCCGAACAGAATATATTCAATGAAATTCAGCAATTATGATATCAGCTTTAAAACAGATGGAAAAATATTAACTGTCACCAATATAAGAACTTGTTCTCACAGACGTTTAAGCAATAAATGAGCATGAGAAATATAAATCATATTTTTTTAGAAAAAGATAGATATTCAAAATCCTTTGATAGTCTGCAATAACTACCAAAACATGAAAAATACATTGGTTATAATTGGTATAATTGTCATACTACATTGTTTTTTCAACAATTTTTGATATAGAAATCAACAGCACACACCCCTGTTACATAAACCGAAAATTCCCCGTAAATACATCACGAACTTTTCTTAATATGTGGCAATGAAAGTGTGAATCAATTAATTTTACATTTTCAATGCCACAAATTTTTTTATTTTTGGTCTTTGTCGGCTACCTGAAACACAAAAACAAAAAAATCCCCTAAGATACGAAAAATATCGTAAAATAGGGGATTTAAGCTAATTATTTTGTCGAAATTCAGTCCTTAAAGTATCTTTCCAAAAGACCCTTGAA
>CAYRPZ010000149.1:0-2793 GCA_964426275.1 uncultured Ruminococcus sp.
TTTGAAGTAACATATTATAAAAAAAGAATTAATCTTGAAGTATTTCATTCTCTTTCCGACGGAACAGGTGCTCTTCATTTCTTCAAAGCATTGCTGATAAATTATCTTTCCGAACTTTATAATATATCAATTAAACCTGAATGGTTTGATGACTCATCTGATTTTCAAAAATCATCGGACAGCTTTCAGAAATATTATTCAGATAAAAAAACTTCAAAATTTAAAAAGGAAAAATTTATAAAAGCATACAGACTCAAAGGATTGAGATATTCATCAAACCAGCTTAAACTTATACGAGGTATAATTCCTGCTGATAAGACTCTTGAAAAAGCCCATGAATATAAATGTTCCCTTACTGTATTCCTTACAGCCTGTCTGATATCAGCTATAGGAGAGGAAATTCCGGAACGCCGAAAGAAAAAACCTGTTGTAATATCAGTCCCTGTTAATTTGAGAAAATTCTTTAAATCTGAAACTGCAAGAAACTTTTTTGCTACTATGAATATCGCCTACGATTTCAGTAAAAATACCGGTGATTTCAAAAGTATTATATCATGCGTCAATAAGGAATTTGAAAGCAAGCTAAATTTTGAATACATATCAGACAGAATAAATTCATTCTCCAAAACCGAACATAACGCATTTGCTAAAATTGCACCTCTTTTTTTTAAGGATATATGCCTGAAAACTGCACATGACATATCAGCACTCGAAGTCACCTCCTCCCTTTCCAATGTAGGAATTGTAACAATGCCTGATGCATTTCAGGATTACATAAAAAATTTTGATATGTGTACTTCCGGCAATAAAATATCAATTTGTATGTGTTCATATAAAAACAATCTGAGCATAAGCATGACATCACCTTTTATCAACAGCGATATACAGCGTAATTTTTTCTGTCATCTTGCTGATATGGGATTAAATGTTGAAATTGCTACAAATCCGCTTGAATTCAGAGAGGAGTGATTTTTTATGAAACACTGTGAGAAATGTCATGTTGATGTTGCAGGTGCAAGAAAAATATGCCCACTTTGCCAGACTGTACTTTCCGGAACTGATGAAGATGAATTGTATCCTTTTATACCAACTTTCTTCAGTAAATACAAATTCGCCATAAAAACTGCCGTATTCACTTCAATAAGTGCCTGCATTATATCAGTCGCTGTAAACTATATGATACCTCAAAGCGGTAAATGGTCGCTTTTTGTCCTGCTTGGAATGTTATGCTTATGGATAAGCCTTTTTATAATTATAAAAAAAAGAAGCAATATTCCAAAAACAATTCTTTACAATGTTGTAATCATATCACTTATATCAGTATTCTGGGACAAAATTATGGGCTGGCATGGCTGGTCAGTTGATTTTGTTATACCATCATTATGCTTTTCAGCTATGGCAGGAATATTTATTTTTATAAAAATTGCAAAATTACGTCTTCAGGACTATATATTCTTCATATTTGCAGATGCAGTTCTTGGAATAGTTCCGACTGTGCTTTATTCAGCAAATTTTGTTAAAATCCGATATCCTTCTATTATATGCACTGCTGTAAGCATAATTGCAATTGTTGCAATGCTTATATTTCAGGGAAAAAATGTATTTTTTGAATTAAAAAAGAAATTCCATCTTTAATTTACAGCTGTTTCCGTGAATTACATTACAATTATAAGGATATAAAAATTCTGAAAGAGATTTCAGATTTTATTCAAATTACGTTATGACAAAGAGGTTTCGATTATGTCAAAAACAGTTAAAATTATCCAGAAGGCAAAGATTTATCACCCTAAATCAGAAAGAATTAAAATATCAGAGATTAAAAATAATTCCGTTAAAGAAAAATAAAAGGCGGTTCATGAAAAAATATTATTTTTAAACTATGAAAAACCCCTGAATTTATATAAATTCAGGGGTAAATTTTTAATCAAGCATAATTGTAAAAGGTCCGTCATTAAGCAGTTCAACCTGCATATCCGCACCGAAAATGCCTGTCTGAACATGGGCAATATATTTTTTACATTCATCAATAAAATAATTATAAAGTTTTTCAGCAGTATCAGGAGGTGCGGCAGAAGTGAAGTTCGGACGATTTCCTTTACGACAATCAGCATAAAGTGTAAATTGTGATACAATCAGCAGACTTCCGTCCACATCTCTAACTGATAAATTTATTTTGTCATTTTCATCAGAAAAAATTCTGAGATTTGAAATTTTAAGTGCCAAGCGTTTACAGTCATTTTCGGTATCTTCCTTCCCGATACCTAAAAGGACAAGATATCCTTTATCAATTTTTCCTGTAATTTTTCCATCGACAGAAACGCTTGCTTTTTTAACTCTTTGTAAAATAATTTTCAAAAAAAATTCACTCCGGAAATCTAATTAAAATTTATCAATCACTTTGATAATATACTTGATAATCTGACCAAGGTCTTTTACATCAATCACACCATCAGAAATTACATCAGCATTTGCTTTCTGATTATCATCAAGTGCAATTAATTTTACAACTGACTGTTTAAGTGTTGTTACATCACGGACATCAACTGTATTGTCACAGTTTGCATCGCCCAACATTGTTGGAGCAGGAAAGCCTCCGGAATTACCGCCTACAGCTGTAGTTACAGTACTTTCTTCAGTTGTAACAGGTTCTCCGCCTGTTTCGATAATAACGGTTTCTTTAGTGGTTGTAGTTTCCTCTGTAGTAGTTGTAGTTTCCTCAGTAGTAGTTGTACTTTCTTCAGTTGTAACAGGTTCTCCGCCTGTTTCGATAATAACGGTTTCTTCTGTAGTGGT
>CAYRPZ010000150.1:0-2781 GCA_964426275.1 uncultured Ruminococcus sp.
GATTTTTTCAATTTTGTAAACTATTGATAAAATATCCTTATATAAAAATCAAAAATATACAAATAATTATATTTACTGTTATCATTAATTTATGACAGAATATTAATTGCTGAAATATCATAAAAATATTAATCAAGAGGTGTATCATAATGCTTGAAAAAATTAATTCTTTTGTCTGGGGAAATGGTCTGCTTTTTCTGATACTCGGCACAGGACTTTTCTTTTCCATAAAACTCAGATTTTTTCAGATTTTCAGATTTGGTGAAATTCTCAATAAAACTTTTCTCTCTCTTTTCAGAAACAGCAAAAATAAATATGACAAAAGTAAAATTTCACCGTTACAGTCTCTTTCAACTGCACTTTCTGCAACCATGGGAACAGGAAATATAATCGGTGTTGCTTCTGCTATTGCACTAGGCGGTGCAGGTGCTGTGTTCTGGCTGTGGATTTCAGCATTGCTTGGAATGATGACTGTATATGCAGAAAATTATCTCGGAACTCTGTATCGTTATCAGAATAATAAAGGAGAATGGATTGGGGGTGCATCAGCTTATATTGAAAAAGGTTTGAACTGCCGTCCGCTCGCCGTTGTTTTCTGTATATTCTGTATACTTTCATCTTTTGGAATGGGCAACATGGCTCAGATAAATGCCATATCAGATTCATTTCATTCTGCATTTTCTTTAAATCCTCTTATAACCGGCATTGTAACTGCTGTTCTGATATTCTCTGTAACCTGCGGAGGTATAAAAAGACTCGGAAAAGTTACTCAGCTTATTATTCCTTTTCTTTCTGCTGTATATATATTATCAGCACTTATAATTATTTTTATTAATTATACAAATATTCCTTCTGTGTTCCATGAAATATTTACAGGTGCTTTTGGAATAAAAGCCGTCGGCGGAGGAATAAGCGGTAATATAATAAAAAAATCAATAAATATAGGTTTGCGAAGAGGTGTTTTTTCCAATGAGGCAGGACTTGGCAGTTCAGGTATGCTTCATTCCGCATCAGCTGTTGAAAATCCTCATATACAGGGAATGTGGGGAATTTTTGAAGTATTCGCTGATACAATTGTATGCTGTACACTAACCGCACTTGTAATACTTGCAAATGATAATATTAATGAAAATATTCAGGGTTCATCTGTTATTATCGACTCATTCAGCCCGCTTTTCAATAACTTTTCAGGATTTTTTATATCTGTTTCAATTGCTCTTTTCGCATTCGCCACACTTCTCGGCTGGTCATACTGCGGAGAATGTGCTGTAAGATACTGTACAGGAGAAAAAGGAGTTTTTTTCTATCGCATAATCTTTGCACTTGTAATAATTGCCGGTGCTGTCATAAAAGCTGAATACATATGGACTATATCCGATATTTTCAACGGACTTATGGCTTTTCCTAATCTTACTGCCATTCTCCTTCTTTCACATAAAATAAAATATTTAAACAAACCCCGATAATTTATTGTATTCCTCCTGTTCCGCTTCTTATTTTCTAATGTTTTTTTACATAAATACAATTTATATTGATATTATTTGTGTATTTTCATATATTTAAAATTTGTTCTTGCTTTTTTAGCAAAAAAATAGTACAATAGTATTTGATATGATTATAAAGCCGTACTATATACTTTTACGGCTTGGAATTAACTGGAGGAAGTTTTTATGCCAAAATATGTATTTGTAACCGGCGGTGTTGTTTCAGGTCTTGGAAAAGGTATCACTGCCGCTTCCCTTGGAAGACTGCTCAAGGCAAGAGGATACAAAGTAACCATTCAGAAATTTGACCCATATATCAATGTTGACCCTGGTACTATGAGCCCTTATCAGCATGGAGAAGTATTTGTTACTGATGACGGTGCTGAAACTGACCTTGACCTCGGTCATTATGAACGTTTCGTTGACGAAAATCTTTCAGTAAACTCCAATGTTACTACAGGAAAAATTTACTGGACTGTTCTTAACAAGGAAAGACAGGGTGATTACCTCGGAGGTACTGTTCAGGTTATTCCTCATATTACCAATGAAATAAAGGAGCGTATCTACCGTGTAGGAAAACAGTCTGAAACTGATGTTGTTATTACCGAAATAGGCGGTACTGTAGGAGATATTGAAAGTACCCCGTTCCTTGAAGCTATCCGTCAGTTCGTTACTGAAGTAGGCAGAGAAAATGCCATGTATATCCATGTTACACTTCTGCCGTTTATCATGGGTTCAAATGAACTTAAATCAAAGCCTACACAGCATTCTGTAAAGGAACTGCTTTCACTTGGTATCCAGCCGAATATAATTGTATGCAGAACTGAACTTGAAATTCCTAATGATATGGCTGAAAAAATCAGTCTTTTCTGTAATGTAAGAAAATCTGATATAATTCCTAATATGACCGCACCTTCTCTCTACGAAGTACCTCTTATGCTCGAAAAAGAAGGTCTTGCTGAAGCAGTATGCCACCATCTCCATCTTGAAAACAGAACTCCTGACCTCAAGGAATGGATTGATATGGTCAATAAACAAAAAAGTGCTGACAAAACTGTTACAATCGGTCTTGTCGGAAAATATGTTGCTCTCCCTGATGCTTATCTTTCAGTTGCGGAAGCTCTCCGTCACGGAGGTATTCCAAACTCTGCAAATGTAGAAATTCTCTGGATAAATTCAGAAGAAATAACTTCTGAAACTGCTGAAAAAATCCTCAGTCCGTGTGATGGTATAATTGTTCCGGGCGGATTCGGTGACAGAGGAATAGAGGGCATGATCGAATCTATAAGATATGCAA
>CAYRPZ010000151.1:0-2704 GCA_964426275.1 uncultured Ruminococcus sp.
CGCTCAATTCTCTTGCTCAGCGGGGTGTAAACAAGCAAGCAAAATCGAAAAAAAACGCACGCAAAATGCAAAAAATACTCTTGAAATGGTATTTAAAAACTGTTTCAAGAGTATTTTTATTTTAAATAATAAAACTTTCATTCTATGGATTTTAATCCTTTATAAGCTGTTTTCCGGTTTTCTTTTGGCGATTTGGAACATATTCAATCAGCTCATCAAGAGGAATATTAAGATACTCATATATTCTGTCAAGATATTCAAGATTAACTCTTTCTATTATTTCATTGTACATATGGCAGATTGTAAGCGGTCTGATTCCGGTCGCTCTTGCAAGTTCAGCCTGAGATATTCTGCGTTCGCCGAGTATTCTTGAAAGATTTATCTTTATCATTCTTATCATCTCCAGTATAATATTATACTGATTTTTGATTGATTTGTCTATCTTTAGTTATAAAATAACATTTATGATTATAAAAAAAGCGAAGCATTTTACTGCTCCGCCTGTATTTTTTTATTGTGTGTACAGTATAACTCTGTTGTGATGAAAAAGCAAGTCAGCTGATTAAACAATCATTTCAACAGATATTTGTCTAATCAGCATAATTGTTATAATATATATTGATTTTACAATAAATTAACTATATCAGTTATTTTTACTCTAAAAAAAATATATCAGAAGTTCTTTATTATAAGTTCCTTATAACTGCCTTTGCTGAGATTATTCTGACGTTCTGCCTCTATAATAGTATAATCCTTATATAAACCTCTGATAAATTCATCATCATTATAGGATAAAATGAACTTTCCTTTGATGTTGTCAAGTGCATCTTTAAGTCTAAAATGGTCATTTTCAGTAAACTGAACATTATAATATTTTTCTGTTGTATGATAAGGTGGGTCGCAATAAAATAATGCATTCGGGCGGTCATATACTTTTATAAGATTTTCAAAGTCCTTATTTTCAACAACTACATTTTTAAGGCGTTCTGAAATCTCCGAAAATCTGTCAGATGATATATTCTTTTTGTTACAGCCGAATGTTCTGCCGTCTGCTCCGTAGCTGATTTTTGTTTTTATAAAGAACATGGCAGCTCTCTGAATATCTGTAAATCCTACTCCATTTTCAAGCCTTTCCTTGATTTCATAAAAAACTTCTCTGCTGTTTATATATCCTGATACTTCTTTTTCCAGTTCCTGTCTATGATACTTCATGCATCTGAAAAGATTTACAAGTTCACTGTCAGCATCATTGTAAATCTCCAGCTTATGTGACTTTTTAGCAAAAAGAACTGAACCCCCGCCACCGAAAACTTCAATATATCTGTCAGTTTCTTTTTCATCAGGAAACTGCTCAATAATTTTCTTTGCAAGTAACATCTTGCCTCCAACCCATGCAATAAAACTTTTCATAAATACAAATTCCTTTCATAATAAGATTATCGGGGCAGTTTTTCTGCCCCATTTTATTTTTTAATAGCACTAAAATGCTGTTTAAATAGTATTTTTAAACTTTTAATCATTTGCCAATAACTTCATTAAGAATTGTCAGAGCGTCTTCGGAAGTAACTTTTCCGTCACCGTTTACATCATATTTTGTTTCAATCTGAGTTTCAGTCTGAACAAGCTTTTCAAATCCGTTCAGACCTGCATTTTTCATAATGTACGGATAGTCACGATAGGATATATCCATATCAATTTCACCGTTATATCCATTAAGTTTTCCGGTTCCATACTGCCAAAGACCACCGAATTCATCACCATACTTCGGAACTGATACCCAATGTGCAAGCCACTTATCATATTTTGTCAGCCTTGATTTATCAAGCCTGCCGTCAAACCATGCAGGATTGGCATATATTCCGCAGTAGTATCCTGCATTTTCTATTGTATCACAAAAAGCAATGCACATATCTGTCAGAAGATTTTTGTCTAAATTTTCAAGACTTTCATCTTCAATATCCAGATAAAGCGGATATTCAAAAGTTTTACCCTTGACTGCATCAAGGAATTTTTCTGCTTCATTCGTTACTGCATTAACTGTCTTGCCGTATATGTAACAGTATGAACCGACTGCAAGTCCTGCCGATACTGCATTTTTATAATTGCACTCAAAGCATGAATCCTTACCATTGCAATATGCTCTGATTATCACAAATTCAATTCCCTGTTTCTTGAATTTTCTGAATGTTTCGGCAGAAATTATTCCCTGCCATTTTGAAATGTCAATTCCTTTTATATTACTCATAAACACTCACCTTTTACATTATTTTTTATTGTTGATTTTATCTTTTATCCTGTTCAGAATATTCATAATATACGATGGAATTATATCACTGTTACAGTCATAAAGATTTTCACATATTGAAATACTCTCATTAAGAGTAATATACGCTCCTATAATCAGACCAAAATAACATTCCACTTCAATATCACTTCCTGTGGCACTGATTACATACGGCACAAACAAATCAAGAAATACTCCGAAAGCGTATGCAATTATAAATACAAGCTTTTTGAAAAAGCCTTTTGTACCCCTTTTTGATGAAATTTTTTCACCAATACATTTTGATTTTACAAGTCCTGTTATTACATCAAAAATTATAGCAAATGACATAAAAGCAAGCATAACAGAATATTTATCATAAAGATTTGCTAAAAATCCGATAATAACCGATGATGTTATTTTGTAAATTTCAGTTGTTTT
>CAYRPZ010000152.1:0-2626 GCA_964426275.1 uncultured Ruminococcus sp.
TATTACTCCTCCTCAATAATTGAATCAATATCAACATCTATTTCAACATCTGATGCTTTTATCTGTGGTTTTTCATCATCAGAATTATCAATACTTTTTGAAATTTCATCAAGTTTACTGTAATACTTTTCAATTTTGCTTTTCTTTGGAGGAAATCTTATAATATCAATAAAAAATCCTACTGCACCAAATAAAGCAGAGCAGATAAGAACAATTCCAACAACAACAAGAAAAAGATTTAAAACACCTGCAACAGCTTCCAATTTCAACACTCCTAACTAAAAATTCTAAATATTGCATAAAATACCAGATAAATGACAGTAAGTCCTATAAACACTTCAAAGAATGAAAATGTAAAACCAAAAAATGTCATAGTAGTATTAAACAGAATATGTTTTACACACTGAAAAAGATATATCAGAATATTTTCCATAAAATCACCGCCCAAGAATACGCAGAAAAACAATCACAGTAAAACAAGAAAATATAAAAATTGTCATTTCCTCAGGAATTAATGAATTAACAGCAGTTTTCAGAAAATTAAAAAAGTTCTTACAGTTATTCAAAAGTTCTTCAAGCTTTGAAACATCGCCGTCAAAATCTCCATAATCTCCAGTATAACCGCCATTGCTTCCACCAACATTATTATTGATAGTAACACCGCCATTATAATTGCTGTTTGAAATGCTCGGATTAAAATTGATTGAATTGTTTAAATCATTGTCGCCGCCTGAAAGAGTAATATTACCGTCATTTCTAATAGTCGCTGATGGTGTCCTTGTATTCTTTATAGTAGTAGAAAAATCAGATGGAAAAGATATATTTGTATCTGTAGAAGATTCAGGGATAGTATCAGTAGTTAATGAAAATGCAGTACAATATCCAAGTTCATAATAATTCAAATCTTCAAAATTATCATGAAAAACTGTACCAACTGGAAGCCAGTAAGTACCATAACCATCATCATCAACTTTAACTTGAACAATAGAACGATAAACAATATTAAAATAATACTCTTTATCCTTACTTATTGTAGCAGTATTAAAAGAAAATTTTTCTTTAAATGTTCCTCCGAAACCCTCAATATAATGATAAGGACTTGATATATTATCCTGAGAATAATATGAAGTTGGCAGACAATTATCTATTCCATTAACTAAAATATCTTTCCACCAACAAATACCTATTAAATCAACAGTATCAATAATATTTCCATAAATATCAAGAGCATTATGAACATTATCCGCCCAAGTTCCATGATATACATATGCCCATTGCTGTGTACTATAAGTCCAGTTAAGTGAAGAATAACTGTTATAAGCTCCTGATGAAGCAGGAGTATCAGAAATCCATGCAACAAACTGTATTGCATTTTCTGTATTATTAGTTATATCAATATAAAAATTAGGATTTTCAGATATATCAATTGAAGTAGGCAATGTATTAGAAACTCCATCAACATTTACTTTTATATCAACTGTTTCTTCAGATTCAGGATTAAAATTATCATAATACAAAACAGGATAATAATAATCAGCTGTTGAATTAATAGTATAATTCATAAATGAATTTAAAGATGAAACAAAAAAAGGATTTTCTTCATCAAAAAATAAAATCTTACCAACTGTAGAAGTACCGGAAGTACCAAAATAATTCTTTGAATAAGTACATTTCGAAACATTGTAAGTCAAAGCAAGTCTATAAGTATTTTCAGGAAAATAAAAATAATTATCTTTATAAGTTGGAACTTCGTCAGAATAAATACAATGTATACTAAAAGAAGAAACAGTATTAGAATAAGAGTTAGGAATAACAACTCTCATAAAATATTTCTTGCTATTTATAACTTCAAGTTCTTCATCTGTAAAACCATATCCTGACTCAGAAATATTAATTACAGTTTCAATAGCATCAGATGTATAATTTTCAGCTCCTGCACATTCAAGAATATTTTCAGCTGAAACAGAAACAGCCACAACAGACAGAACAACCAACACAGCTGTAAACACTGACATAAACTTTAATAATAATTTTTTCATCAAATCACTCCAAATCCTAAAAGCAAATATCTAAATACAAGAACATTTGCACATATCAACAAAAGAATAATAGTATTTTCACTAATTTTATTTTCCATAAAATCAAAATCCAATCCAAATTAATAATAAAATTGTACTTATAAAACTTAAAGTTAAAAATATAGGAACATAATAATTAAAATCTGACGGATTATTTTCCTCAAAAATATCATATGTATATTCCTTTACAGCATTTTCAAAACCTTCCGGAGCTGTTCCAAGATATTCAGTAACAACCTGAACTATATTTTCAGCTGCATATGTAGCTATTGAAACAGTGTTATAATCTGATGTTATAAGAGGCTGTATCACTTCTGCAATCTTAACAGCAATAAAATCAGGAACTTCAACTCCGTAGTATTCACCAACAATTTTTATTGCTCCTGCAGTTACATAAGTTGTAAGCTGTTACTGAAATTCAGAAATAGTTGTTTCAATAGAATATGTTTCAGAAATTTCTTCTGATGTTTCGGCAACTTCCTCTGATGGTTCTTCATCAATCAGAATATATTCAGTTTCAAAAATTTCTTCCGTTGGTTCTTCATCGG
>CAYRPZ010000153.1:0-2620 GCA_964426275.1 uncultured Ruminococcus sp.
TGACCCTCTGCTTGTAAGGCAGATGCTCTCCCAGCTGAGCTATGCTCCCATTTTTCAGCCTTACGACTGACGACTATATTATTATATCATATATTTCAAGGCTTGTCAATAGTTTTTTAAAAAAAATTAGAAATTTGTAAAATAAAAAGAGCAAACAGCACTGATATTAAAAAATAATCAGTGCTGTTTTCATTACAGGATAATATAAAATTTTCAGAAGTTAATTAAAATTTGTCAATAACTTTTATAATATACTTGATAAGCTGACCAAGGTCTTTGACATCAATGGTATTATCTTTTATAACATCAGCATTTGCACTCTGCTGTGTGTCGAGTTCAACAAGCTTAACGATATTCTGTTTAAGCATTGTAACGTCACGGACATCAATTTCATTGTCACCGTTTACATCTCCGAGAAGTGTAGCATTTACATCATCAGGAACAGTTACAGGGTTATCATCGGAAGTAGTATCTGCTGTAGTGGTAGTGTCAGCGACAGTTGTAGTTACAGCTTCTGTGGTTGTAACAGTAGTTTCTGCCTTTTCAATAAGTTCTATTGATACAGGATTTGTATTAATATCGTGATATGTTATGCGGATTAAATCATTTTCTTCAAGTGTGCTTGCTACGTCCTTATATGTTTCATCGATATCTATTGTAAGTGTTGAACCAATTTCAAATCCGCTTGAAGCATCTTCAATCTTAATAGTGATAGTTTTATCAGTTTTTTCCGCAACAGTAGCCATTACAACAGTTATGCCGGTAGGTGCTGCAGGAGTTGTATCTTCTGATTTTTCAGTTGTAGTTTCGGCAGGAGTTGTTTCAGCCGGAGTTGTTTCTTCGGGCTTATCATTTCCTGTACCGCCGATTGGGTAAGTTTTGAGGTCAGGAAGTTCATCAAGAGTAATTACATATTCGCTCTTATAGATTTCAGCAAGTGATTCTTTTGTATTATAGTTTGTATCCATAAGGTGTTCGCCGTACCATGGGCAGAAATACAGCCAGCCGGCTTTTTCCTCAACAAGATTTTCAACAGAAGGAATGGTATCATTTTCAGCCATTGCAATCGGTTTTTTGTCACTGCCGTACATATCAACAAGTGAATAGAATATACCTGATATAGCACTTGTATTCGGAGCGGTTGTGCCTGTAGTCCAGTTTGTTGCATTGTATTTGTCATATCCTATTATATCAACATAGTCAGTACCCGGATACCATTCATATGAACTGTCATATACATAGCTGTTAAATTCCCAGATAAGATTATGAAGTCCGTATTCTTCGGTGAGGATATTATAAAGATACTTGTAAAGTTCCTTATAGGTTTCAGCACCTTCCTTTGCCCACCAGAACCATGCACCTGAACCGTCAGCACCGCCGTTGCCTTCAGCTTCATGGAAAGGTCTGAATATAAGCGGAACATCTGCGTCCTGAAGTTTTTTCAGCTGAGCTGCAAGGTTGTCAACAGCAAGCAGGAAGTAATCATGTTCAACAGTTCCTTCAACCATTACATTTGCAGTAACGAAATCTGTTTTTTCGGAATATGTGGTTTTCTGGAAATCCATTGTTGAACCGAGAGTATATTCAGACATTGTTGTCGGAACATTTATATGCCAGCTTGCGGTTGCTATACCGCCGTTCTGACTCCATTCAATAGCTCTGTCGGCAGTGCCTGCGTCCCAAGCATAGAGAGGACAGGTTTCACCGAAATCAAATCCACGGATTGCAGGAAGTTCACCTGAAAGTTCTTTTATGTAGTTGAATTCATCATCTCTTGAAACACCGTAGAATTCCTGCTGACCTGAGATAATTGCAGTGCCGTATGTATCTGCAAGATAGCTCATAAGACGCTTTGCGGAATCGGTAGCCTGAGGGTCTGAGAGCTGTGAAGATGCTGAAAGTTCAGGGAGAACAGCTTCTTTTATTGTAAGATAGTCAAACATTGTCCAGCCCCATGAACTTTCAATTTTAATAGTATTTTTACCTTTTGTGAGTTTGAATGTTCCTATGCTTGTTTCAGAAAATTTATCGTTTGGTGAGAATACAATCTGTCCCTGATTTACATCATTGATATAGATGAACTGAGTTTTTGAACCGCTTTCAGTGGGAAGGTTATAGCATACTGAGATATCATACATACCGGTTGACGGGGCATCGACTTCAACTGTAAGAGTATCTCCTCCATTTTTGAGATAAACATATCCGGTTCCTGAATAGCCTGTTTCCTCGGTCATTACTTCTGTGCTTGTACCTGTTATTGTACCGTCTTCAAATTCATATTTTGCAGTTTCATCAGCAGAAGCAGATGATGATGGCATTGCTGTGAGTGCCGTAACTGCTGTAGCAAACGCCATCACAGCGGCACATACTTTTTTTGATGATATATCTGACATTAAAAAAATCCTCCTTAAAAATATTCAAGTGTTTTAATTATACCATTAATTAAAATTTTAATCAATGATTTTTATATAAATTATTTAAGTGTTAAAATAGATTTGTGCAAAATGTCTAATAAAGAGCATGGAATATGTAAAAAACGGCATTAAACAGTATTGTTGAATATATGGTGCATAAAAGCTTTTTTGGTTTAATATACAAATTAATACTGTAAAAAAATGAA
>CAYRPZ010000154.1:0-2602 GCA_964426275.1 uncultured Ruminococcus sp.
TCAGAATTAGTAATGGATTATATGCATGAATTTTATTTTGAATCCTCTGCTATGATTTTAACGCTTATTACTCTTGGAAAACTTCTTGAAACATATTCAAAGGGCAAAACTACAAACGCCCTGAAAAGCCTTATGGATTTGTCACCAAAAACCGCCCATATTATTTCAGATGGAAAGGAAATAACAATTTCTGCTGAAAATATAAAAAAAGGCGATATATTTGTAGTACGTTCAGGAGAAAGCATACCTGCTGACGGTATTATAACAGAGGGAAACTGTGCCGTTGATGAATCTGCTCTTACAGGAGAGAGTATACCTGTTGATAAAAATATCGGGGATACTGTTTCATCAGCTACAATCAATCAGTCAGGATTTATAAAATGTGAAACCATAAGAGTCGGTGAAGATACAGTTATTTCACATATTATAAAAATGGTGAGTGATGCTTCTGCAACAAAAGCACCTGTTGCAAAATCCGCTGACAGAATATCAGGGATATTTGTTCCTGCTGTAATTATTATCGCACTTATAACTTTTATAATATGGATTATTGCAGGTCAGACATTAGGGTTTGCACTTGCAAGAGCGATTTCAGTCCTTGTGATAAGTTGTCCGTGTGCATTGGGACTTGCAACTCCTGTTGCAGTTATGGTTGGAAATGGCGTTGGTGCTAAAAACGGAATACTTTTCAAGACTGCTGAATCTCTTGAACAGACAGGTAAAATTCAGATGGCGGTATTTGATAAAACAGGTACAATTACAGAGGGTGAACCAAAAGTAACTGATATTATTCCATATAAAACGAGTGAAACAGAACTTCTTGCAATTGCATATTCAATAGAACTGAAAAGCGAGCATCCTCTTGCCAAGGCAATTGTAAGAAAAGCTGAGGAGATGGATACACAACCCTTTGATATTCATGATTTTAAAACATTTGCAGGAAATGGTCTTTCAGGCTTTATAAACAATGTTGAAATTACAGGCGGAAGCCTTAAATTCATATCAGAAAAATCCGATATACCCGATGATATCAGATTTCAGGCAAATGCTCTTGCCGAAAGTGGAAAAACGCCTTTATTTTTCTGCTGTAACGGTATATTTGCAGGGATAATTGCTGTTGCTGACACGGTAAGGGAGGACAGTATACAGGCAATACAGGAACTTAAAAATATGGGAATATATGTTGTGATGCTTACAGGCGATAATAAACGCACTGCTGAAGCTGTAGGAAAACAGGCAGTTGTTGATGAGGTAATAGCAGAAGTTCTTCCTGACGGCAAAGCGGAAGTTATAAATTCTTTAAAGAAAAAAGGTTTTGTATGTATGATTGGAGATGGTATAAATGATGCACCTGCACTCACATCTGCCGATACGGGAATGGCAATAGGAGCAGGAACAGATATTGCAATTGAATCTGCTGACGTTGTGCTTATGAAAAGCCGTCTTAAAGATGTTCCGGCTGCAATAAGACTAAGCCGCAGAACACTTAAAAATATTCATGAAAATTTATTCTGGGCATTTATATACAATATAATCGGCATACCGCTTGCGGCAGGATTATGGATACCGATATTTAACTGGAAGCTTAATCCTATGTTTGGTGCGGCTGCCATGAGTCTTTCGAGTTTCTGTGTTGTTGCAAATGCACTAAGGATTAATCTTGCTGATATATATGATTCGTCCAAGGATAAAAAAATTAAAATTCATAATAAGAAAAAGGAGAGAAAAATTATGGAAAAGACTATTGTGATTAAAGGAATGATGTGCGGACATTGCGAGGCAAGCGTAAAAAAATGCCTTGAAAAGCTTCCGGAAGTTGAATCAGCTGAAGTAAGTCATGAAAAAGGCACAGCCATTGTTACACTTTCAGACAGTATTTCAGATGAAAAATTAAAGGAAACAATTGAGGCGCAGGATTATAAAGTTATTGAAGTAAAATAATTTCAATGAAACAAAGAAATCGGGAGTGCAAATAAAGTATGCGGGTCAGAAACTGCAAGCTTTATTTTTACACTCCCATCATTATTTTCATCGTTGGATATCAACATTTTGATTTTCAATATTCAAATAATGCCCCTGCAATCTGCATGATAATAATTATTTTTTCCAGTCAATGAAGAAATCTTCGACTTTTGATTTTATACTTTCATCTTTGCGTTTGAGATATTCATTCGCTGCCGCTGATAATATTAATATTATTCCGATGCTGAGAAGATATATCCACCAGTCAATTGAAAGCCAGAATCTCCTTGTCATATACAAAGCGATGAAAAGCACTGAAGCTGAAGATAAAGCAAACCATCTTTTTCGTTTCTTTAAAAATGATATTATCATAAGTGCAATGCAGGCTGAAACAAGAATTTCAGAATCAAGGATTTCATAACTTCTGAAAGCATCATATATAAGATGAAGTATTGAAATAATTGCTGTAATAAATGTTATCATGTCGGTTATATCTTCATATCCCTGCCATAATTTTTTTATAAAGATACAGAAAAATATGATTATCAGAATATTGTATTCACATATTAAAATTACGGGAATCTTTGTAATCTGCTGATTATATAGTGCAAGACAAAGGAATATAAATGAAATTGTTTTT
>CAYRPZ010000155.1:0-2549 GCA_964426275.1 uncultured Ruminococcus sp.
GACAGCTTTATCATTATATCATACCTTTTGCCCTTTGTCAACACTTTTTTTAAAATTTTTTTAATTTTTTCTTATTTTATTTTCAAATTCCGTATTTATCGGAATTTATGCGTTAAAAACCTGAATAATTCCGTACATCCCTCAAAAATATCATTATAAGTTTCATCAAAATTTCCAGTATACCACGGGTCAGCGATATCATGCCCCTTTCTTTCGGTAAAATCAAGGAGTCTGAAAACCTTTCCATCACTGTCATTTTTAATGATATGCATGATATTTCTGATATTTCGGTTATCCATACCGATAATATAGTCATATTCCGGATAATCTGAATATTCAAGCTGAACAGCATATTTGCCCTCACATGAAATATTATATTCTTTGAGTTTGTTTCTTGTGCCATAATGAACAGGATTTCCGATTTCCTCGGTGCTTGTTGCAGATGATTCAATGATAAATTTGTCGGAAACTCGATTTTTCTCTGCAATATCCTTAAAAACAAATTCCGCCATGGGAGAACGGCATATATTCCCATGGCATACAAACATAATTTTTATTTTATCCATGTTATAATAACTTCCTTTCAGTATTATTGGCATAAAAATTCAGTTTATACCATGTTCAAGCTGTAATTTCTTAAAATCCTCCGCAAGCTTTACAGCTTCATCATATGAAGAAAGGCTGTAACATCTTGCTCTGAACTGAGCAGAACCATAAAGTCCCGTAAGATACCATGCAGCATGTTTTCTTGCCTCACGCATTGCAATGGATTCAGGTTTATCCCGCAAAGATAATTTTATATGGTAAAGCATTATATCAAGTTTTTCATCAAGAGACGGCGAATTATATTCCATACCGTTAAAATACGAACTGATTTCCTTAAAAATCCACGGATTGCCATAGCTTGCCCGCCCAATCATAACAAGGTCACAGCCTGTATATTCATACATTAAAAGACAGTCATCAAGAGATTTTATATCACCATTTGCTATGACGGGAACCGATAAACTTTTTTTAACATTTCTGATAATATCCCAGTCCGCCTTGCCACTGTAATACTGATTTCTTGTGCGTCCGTGAACAGCGACTGCGTCAGCACCTGCCAGCTGTACAGCCTCTGCAAATTCAACAGCATTTATATTCTCCTCGTCCCAGCCGGAACGGATTTTAACAGTAACAGGAACATCTGAAACGGATTTAACAGCCTTTACGATTTCAGACGCAAGAACTTTATCCTTCATAAGTGCCGAACCTGCACCATTGCCCGCAACTTTTGGAACAGGACAGCCCATATTTATATCAATGATATCAGGACTGAATTTCATACATATCTGAGCTGCCCTTGCCATAAATTCAGGTTCATTTCCGAAAATCTGCAATCCGCACGGACGTTCCGATGTTTCAATTCTGCAAAGTTGTTCGGTTTTTTTATCATTATAGCAAAGGCCCTTTGCGGAAATCATCTCGCTCACAGTATAGCAAGCCCCGAAGCTGCGATTTAAAATGCGGTATGCACGGTCAGCAACCCCTGCCATAGGTGCAAGGCAGGCAGTCTTTTCTATTTTAACATTTCCTATATTAATGTATTCCACTTTTAATTCTCCTTTTATCAGTTCTGAAAATATATTTTATCATACTTTCAAGTGTTAAGCAATAATAATTATCAAAAAATTAAAAACACCGTAACATAAAGATAGAAAAACATTAAATCATACCGGATATTGAACCAAATCAGCCACATTACCATATAGCAATATAATTTTCTATTTTGCTTTGCATTTTTTATAAAAAAATACTTGACAAAATTTAATATATAGTGTATACTTGTAAAGGTATTTTGATTTACAGCGGTTACGGGAGGACGGAAAATGAGCAAAAACCTTGAAATGTCACTTCTTCTTGATTTTTACGGTCAGTTTCTTACCCCTAAACAGCGTGATGTTATGGAGTTGTATTACTATGAGGATTTATCCCTTGCGGAGATATCCGAGCATAAGAAAATTACCCGACAGGGAGTTCATGAATGTATAAAGCGTTCACAGCAGAATCTTATGGAATTTGAAAAAATATTACAGCTTGCACATAAATTTTCATCACTGAAAAATTCTCTCAATGAAATAAGAATGACTGCTGAAAATATAAAAACTGATGATGAGAAAATTAAAAGCAGTCTTGAACATATAAAGGAAACTGCTGAAAAAGCTCAGAAATTCATCTGATACGGAGGTGCAGACAATGGCTTTTGAAGGACTTTCAGAAAAACTTAATAATGTTTTCAGACGACTCAAATCAAGGGGAAAACTTACTGAAGCTGACGTAAAGGAAGCTATGCGTGAAGTAAGGCTGGCACTCCTTGAAGCAGATGTAAGCTATAAGGTAGTAAAGGACTTTGTGGCAAAGGTATCAGAACGTGCAGTGGGTGAAGATGTTCTTACAAGCCTTACACCTGCACAGATGGTTATAAAGATTGTAAATGAAGAATTATGTTCCCTTATGGGAAATGCAAATGAAAGAATAAATATGCCGTCAAAACCGCCCTGCATTATAAT
>CAYRPZ010000156.1:0-2528 GCA_964426275.1 uncultured Ruminococcus sp.
ATTCCATAAGAGGCTCTTTAAGGTCATTAAAAACAGCCATCAGCTTATCAAGAACCGCATTTTTAAGCTCTATGCCATATGAAATTACTGTGCTGATTACATCAACGATTTTTGGACCGTATTCCTGAATCAGAGGTACAAGAGATTCAATCATTTTCTTGGTCTGAGGAATAAGCAGTTCACCGATTGGCAATGCTACAAGTTCAAAATTTCTTTTTAACCCTTCAAGCATACTGTCCAGGTCATTGAATTTGACTTCCTTTATGCCTTCCATGGCATTTTTAGTATCATATGCTCCGCCTGTAACACCTACAAGCGAGGCAACCGCATCTTTTCCGAGGTCTTCCCACATTGTCCCCAGCAGTGCAACCCCGGCGGCATCTTGTGCAATAGGGTCTTTCATATTTGATAATGCTTTTAACGTCTGCTGAAACGCCTCTCTTGCAGTATCTCCTCCGGCGGCGAATTTATATGCCATTTCATCAGCATTTAGTCCGATTGCCGAAAATCCTTCCTGAGTAGTTTTTGAACCGTCAATAACCCTGATGGACATTTCTTTGACTGCATCACCGATTTTATCGAGATTCCACGCACCATTCTCAGCACCTGCCTGAAAAATATTGAACATATCATCGGCAGTAAGTCCCATTTTTGCAAACTGCACCGAATATTCATTAATGCTGTCAATCAGTTCTCCTGAGTAATCAAGACCATTCTGAGCACCTGCGGCAATGAGTGACATTGCATCTTCTCCGGAAACTCCAAAGTTCTCCATCATAGCTTTAGCAGCTCTTGTAGTTTCTGAAACATCATACTCAAATACATCTCTTAAAGCAAACGCTGATTCAGTAACAGTCTGTAGTTCTTCATCAGACATTTCTCCAAGATTTTTATTTACAAGTCCGATTGAATTTGCAATATCCTGAAAGTCCTCACCATAATTATTGGCATATATGTTTTTCATGACCTGTTCATATTTTTCAGTATCTGCTATGGCAATTCCAGTACTTGCTGAAAATCCATTCACAGACTTTTCCAAATCAGTTACAAGACCTGTAATTCCTTTTATGCCTTAGGCAATTCCGGCAGCGGCAAATGCCGCACCGATTGCCTTAGCTGCCTTTCCTGCAATCTCTGCAAGAGCATTACCGCCCTTTTCAGCAATGCCCTGAGAATCGTTTAAATCCTTTTCAAGATATTCAGTATTCGCCCTTATATCATATTCAACAACACCATCTGCCATAGAATCACCTGCCTTTTATTATGATTGCCTTTGCTTTCAGACTTTCTGCAAGTCTTGCAATTCCGTTTTTAAAATTCTGCTCACGTTCTTCCTGAGATATATCAAGTGCATAAAATGCTTTTAATTCATGTAGCCTTTTTATTTCATCAGCATTATGCTTGTTTGGCTGTGGGATTGGTCTTTGACGTATGCTTATTACTTCATGCATTTTGGTTTTGTCGGAAAGTCCCTGGAACAATGATATGAATTTCCACCAGTGCATTTTGCCTTGTTCTTCAAATAAATCAATTCCATAATCAGCCATAAATGAGGAATAAATATATATTCCGTCCTGCAGGAAATCGAATGTTTTAAGACCTGTTTTATTATTCCTTTTGTTTCCAACGCTGATATAGTTTTCAAAAATATCCTCAATCACTGTTACAGGCAGTTTTTTCTTGCTGTTCACAAGCATTTCAAGTGCAAACTCATATTTCTCATAATTTGTAAACAATCAAAATAGACACCATTCCAAAGCAGCATACTATCGACAAATACAAAGAAAGCGGATATGCACGAAAATTTTGTGCATATCCGTTTTTTGATATATGTCATATAGAAGCCTCTGACATCGTTTCTGTGGCTTTTTGATTTTAGGGGTGTAACTTTTCGTTCTAATTATCCAAACGGCTCTGAGATGCGATTCCGTTCGAGTCTGAGCATTTCAATTATCGTATCTTGATTATCGCAACACTCATGCAACCACAAAAGCAAAAGCATTCTTCGGCAGGTGGAATTAAGTAATTTAATTCCGCAGTTCATTGATTTTTACGTTGGCTTATATTGACAATCTGTTTCTCTTTTGATATAATATTTATATATAATGTCGCTATACTGTGATATAGTTAAAACTCTCACTAACTATATCGTGAACTGCTTTCTGAAAATGAGCAAACAGGCGAAGTAGCAGTTAAAACTGTAACCGAAACTTACGTCAATGAAACCGATGAACTTATCCATATTGGCGTAAATGGTGAAACAATTTCAGCTACACCAAGCCACCCATTCTATGTTTATAAGCTTGGTTGGACACTTGCAGGTTCACTTCGTGCAGGAGATGTACTTGTACTTTCTAATGGTGAACTTGTAACCGTTGAATGGGTACAGCATGAAATACTTGAAACACCTATCAAGGTTTATAACTTTGAGGTGCAGGATTTCCATACTTACTTTGTGGGTAAAAACTCGGTTTTGTTCATAATGGGTGTGGAGAGGAAGTAGTTCTTGAATCTGAGCATTATTATGA
>CAYRPZ010000157.1:0-2520 GCA_964426275.1 uncultured Ruminococcus sp.
GATTGATTTGCTTTTCTTCCTATAAAGAATACAATGTCGGTGATGAGTATATAATTGAGTTTTCCGACGGCAATGATAATTCTCAAAACTTAACAACGGAAAAATATACAGATGTAAAGGATTTTTTCAATTCCTCAAAAAATCTTTCCTAATGGAATGTATCGGCTGATGAAATATACGATTTATATAAAAATGCAATCAATTCCGATGAATTACTTGCTCATACTATCGAGTTATACGACACCGTTAAAGATATTGACGGAACCGGTGACAATGAATATATTATTGCAGGCAGATATGGATTTTCCGACGTTAAAGACAGCTTGATTATTTTTGATAATGATTCCGATGACAATATAAAAATAATATACAATTCAGCAGAAGATGCAAATATTTATTGGCTTGATTTTCAGCATATTACGGGACATTTTTATAATTGTCCCATAACCGTTACAACAGGACTTAACGGAACTTTTTATGACCCGACATACAGCAGCGGTGATCTTGAATTGGGAGAAGATAATACTTTCTATACTGCATGGTGGTCAAATATTTGTATAAAAAATATTTGCTACAAAATCAACTATGACGGTGAAGACTGCGAAATAGAAAAAATCTCCGAGAATGGTTGGAAAGCAAATGTAATTTATGAAAATGAAGAACCAACTAATAAATGCAGAATTACATATGTTGACTTTATGAATTAATAAAAGGAGGCTGCTTTTTATGTTTAATAAGAAAATTGAATATCATACATTAAACCCTGTTGATTTACAACTTTTAAAGGTCAAATGCAAAAGTAACCGCAACTTTACCTCCAAAAAGTTGCAGTAACCTTTGCAAAGAGGGCTGTTTTTGAATAAATTCAGTTGCACTAAGTTTTGCACAAACAAAGGTATATTTTCCTTGCCGCATGAAGAATTTTTCTGAGCCGGAGGCGAGGGAAAATTCTTCGTGCGGCAGAAAAATTTTTATATATCCTGTATAATGTAAATAGTCAAAAGGCCAAAACATATACAGGAGGATCACTATGAGCAACTACACACATCTTACACTGACAGACCGCTGTACAATAGAACGCTGTCTGTCCAACGGCTACAGTTTCAAGGAGATCGGCAGAGTCATTCACCGTCATACTTCAACGGTATCCCGTGAAATTCAGAACCATAGAACCTTTATCAAAAGCGACGGACCTCAATGTGTAAATTTTTCCGTATGCCGCAAACATTCCGTTTGCGGTAACAACAGCTGCAAATATCCCTGCAAGTCATGCAGATCAATTGACTGCTGCTCTGTATGTACTGATTTTACAGCCAACGTATGCCCGCGTTTACAGAAAACTCCGTACACCTGCATCAACTGTTCAAGACAAAATTCATGCTCTTGTGAACAGGCATATTATCATGCTCAGAATGCCCATGCTATGTATCTTTCCGAATTGTCTGAAGCACGGCAGGGTATTCATACAGATGATGAACAGCTGGAAAAAATCAATGAAATTGTTTCTCCTCTCCTTAAAAACGGTCAGTCTGTCAATCATATTTTTTCTGCTCATTCAAATGAACTGAATGTATGCAAAAGAACTGTGTACAACTACATTGACAACTGTCTGCTTGATGCTAAAAACATTGATCTGCCTCGCAAAGTCAGATACAAAAACCGCAAGAAAAAATCTAATCATACAGTTAATTATCAATATCGTGCCGGACGTACATATGATGATTTCAAGGCATATACAGAAGCAAACCCGAATCTTGATTATGTTGAAATGGATACGGTTAAGGGCAGGCGTGAAAAAGGCAAGTGTCTGCTTACCATGATTTTTCCCAAGTATGATTTCATGCTGATTTTCCTTATTGAAAACTGCTCTCAGGAATGTGTCCGGGAGGTATTTGACCGGCTATGGAAAGCACTTGGTCAAATGGTTTTTCAAAGACTTTTTCCGGTAATACTTACAGATAACGGCGGCGAATTTAAGAATCCTTATGCTCTTGAAAATTCTGAGTATGGTGTTACGAGAACCAAGATTTTCTATTGTGATCCTATGGCATCATACCAAAAGCCTCATGTAGAGCGCAATCATGAATTTATTCGTCAAGTTATTCCGAAAGGCAGATCATTTGATGATTTTACTCAAGCGGATATTACGAAGCTTGCTAATCATATTAACAGCCTTGCAAGAGAAAGTCTTGATAATTGCTGTCCTTATGATGCAGCAAAGAAGTTTCTCGGTCCGAAGACTGTTAAAATTCTCAATTTGAGAAAAATCAAACCTGATGATGTCATTCTTCGTCCGTCTCTGCTGAGGTAACATTATACTGCATAATCAATATCATCAAATCAGGGGTCGCAGTTACTTTTGCAAATTTTTCTGCCGACTTCAGCTTTGCTATACCCATTTTTGCCGTTTTTAGGCTGTATTTTGATGTTTTGCCTTATTTATTGAACTCTATTTGTCGCTTTTTATGGTTTATGATGCTGATTTTGCTCTCGCCGTTGCACTTACTTTTGCATTTGACC
>CAYRPZ010000158.1:0-2504 GCA_964426275.1 uncultured Ruminococcus sp.
CTTACTGACTTGAGAACTCTTGAACTTTCGGTTGAAGTGCTGAGAAATGAATTTTCTGCGGGTGACTATATTCAGTTTCTTGAATCAAGATATGATGATGAGTATGACAGCTGGTTCGGTGAACCGATTATATATGACCATATAGCCACTCTTAAATATACAAATGTTCTGCCTTCACTTGATGAACGTCAGAATACTGTACTGGATATTATTCTTGCGTCTGTGAAAAATATGAAGAAACTTATAATTAATCCCAAAAGATTTTATCTTTATCTCGAAGCAAGGCATATTATAAATTTGCCTGTAATGCTTCTTGAAAATTCGGGGCTGGTAGAATATTATCTTTATGTTGACAAGGAAATATATATTGGTAATTCAGTTAAAAGATATACTAAAACTTTTGAAAAATTATGGAAAAGAATGGAGAAAAGTATGGGAGATGCGGTTATAGGCATAAATCACACTCTCGGAGTTTTTGATAATTCGTTTGATAAAATTAAAAATGGTTCAAAAATATATGAAGTAAGAACAAACGATATGAAACGCAGAAATATAAAAGTTGGTGATACAATTACCTTTTATAATTTTTCCAATATTGATGAAACGGTAACGGTTCTTGTTGTAAACCGTACAAGGTTTGATACTTTTCGTCAGGCATATATGAGCGAAAAGAATATAAAACTTTTCGGTGGTGATGCTGATGATGATTCTGAAACAATGCTTAGAAAAATATATCGTATATATTCAAAGGAAGAAGAAATAAAATATGGTATAATTGTATTTAAAATGGAACTTATTGAGGAGTGATATGCTTATGCTTTCCAAAAGTGAAATAAGTACAGGAAAGCTGCTTAGTCTTGTTTTACGGCATAAACCGCAGGAAATCGGGCTTACACTTGACAAACACGGCTGGGCTGATGTTGATGAACTGCTTTTATGTCTTAAACGTTCAGGATGTAATTTAAATTTTAAAACTCTTGAGAAAATTGTAAATGAAAATGACAAGCACAGATATTCATTCAATGACGATAAAACTAAAATAAGAGCAAATCAAGGACATTCAATTCCTGTTGATGTTGAGCTGAAAAAAGCAACCCCCCCTGAATTGCTTTATCATGGTACTGCTTCAAGGTTTTTAGGGAGCATCAGAAATTCAGGCATTCAGAAATCAGGGAGAATTCATGTTCATCTTAGTTCCGATTATAAAACGGCTCTTAATGTTGGAATAAGACATGGAAAACCTGTGGTTCTTACAGTTATGTCAGGAAAAATGCATGATGATGGATTTGAATTTTTTCTTTCAGAAAATGGTGTGTGGCTGTGTGAAAATGTTCCTGTAAAATATATTCAGGAATTTGCTGAAGATGATAAAGAATAATAATATTTTCATATTCAGTTATAAAATATATAAATAAAAAGGAGATAATAAAATATGGAACACATTGTAAATGTGCTTAAAGGTATAGTAATCGGAATTGCGAATGCTATACCGGGAGTAAGCGGTGGTACAATGATGGTAATTATGAAAGTTTTTGATAAACTTTTAGGAGCAGTTTCCGTTAAAAATCTTAAAAAGAATCTTCCGTTTTTAATTCCAATCGTACTGGGAATGGGAATTGGAGTTATATTATCGGCAAAAGTTCTTACAGCCTGTTTTGATATTTATTATGTTCAGACTCAGATGTTTTTCCTTGGAGTTATCCTTGGAAGTCTGCCTATGATTTATAAAGAGGGAATTTCAAAAGGCAAATTCAAACCGCTTCATCTGATACCCTTTCTTGTCGGTATGGCAATCATTATAATAGTTACAATGGCAAATTCAGGTTCATCTTCTGTATATACAGAACTTACAGCAGGTACATTTATTTATCTTATGATTGTATCTGTTATTTCAGCAGCAGCAATGATTATGCCCGGATTAAGCGGAAGCCTTGTTCTTCTTATGCTTGGCGGTTATCAGACTATGCTTCAGGCAGTTGATGAAATGAATATACCAATACTTATTCCTATAGGTGCAGGAGTTATACTTGGAGTAGTTCTCTGTGCAAAGGTTATAACAATATGCCTGAAAAAATGCTATAAAGGTACTTATGCAGTTATAATAGGAATGATACTCGGTTCTGTGTATGCTATTTTTCCTCGTCAGACAATAGATGAAAACGGAGTTTTAAGCGGAGCTGACTTTTCAATAACATCATCTTCCGGAGTTTTTGGAATTATAACCTGCATAATAGGTATTCTTCTTCCTCTCGGAATGATGGTTCTTGACAAAAAGAAAGGCAAAGACAGTCAGGCAAATGATTAATAAATAATTCCTGTATATATGATTTTTTATCACCTTTAGCAAGAATGCCACCACTTCTGAAGCGGTCGATGAATTGCGTCATCACTATTGACAATAAAAAAACGATGTGATATACTGAGAATAGTCAAAAAATATGGTTAGATGTCATATTACGCCCATACCACAGAGAGCGAAAATCAAGCCGTTGGTATGGAGACTA
>CAYRPZ010000159.1:0-2460 GCA_964426275.1 uncultured Ruminococcus sp.
AGAAATTTCATCATTTTCAGCAGAATATTCTGTTGATGATTCAGCTTTAAGCAAATCTTTTAATTTCTGTTTGTAAATTGAAGAACTGCCCGATGTTTCACCACCTGTATTTTCAGAAATATTCCGTGAAATATTCTGAGAATTTATAGACGAATGGACGTATATATTACCGCTTACACTCTGTGTTGAATATCTGCTGGCAGAATTTCCATATATGCTTGAAGGTGGAACAGGCTGAACGGAGTCATATGGATTCTGATTCTGCTGTAATGGCTGAGGAGTATTCTGCTGATAATATCCACCGTTATTGTTCATGTTATTAGGATTTGGATTATTGTTATAATAACCATTATTATTCATACCCATATTCATATTCGGATTGTTATAATAGCCGTTATTATTCATACCCATATTCATATTCGGATTGTTATAATAACCATTATTATTCATATTGTTGAAGTTAGGATTATTATAACAGCCATTATTGTTCATGCCCATATTCATATTGTTAAAATTAGGATTATTGTTGTAATAGCCATTATTATTCATCATTTGCGGATTGTTCTGCTGATAGTAGTTATTATTGTTCATCATCTGAGGGTTTGTGTTATTATTATAATATGGCTGATTTACTGGGAATTGCTGGTTAAAATTATTATTACTGGGCATTACGGGAACTTCAGGTTCATCATTTCCCCATAAATCACCGTTTGTATCCCATTCAGAAACCTGAGTAATTGTATTGTTTTTTTCTTCAGTGCTTTGATTTGAAAGTAATTGAAGTGATACAGCTGTGTTTTCATCAGTCATAATTCCACAGCTTATATTTTCGTTGTTAATTCTGCATATAAGAGCACGGCATTCATCACATGGAACAGTTACCATGCGATTTTTGAATGATACAGTAACAATTCCTATAATTCTGTTTTCACCTGACATCATCATTGAGGTAATTGCTTCATATTCAGAACAGGTTTTCTTGGGCATACCATTTTCAAGCCGGTTTCCGTTCATTCCTGTATATACATTGCCTTTGTCAGTCAGGAGAGCAGATACAGATGTGTTTTCAATAGCTTCAGGAGTCATTCCCATAGCAACCGTTCTGTCAAGTATCTGTACTGCAGTTTCATATAAATTATGTAACTCTGTCAAAACAATATCTTCCTTTCTACGATTAATTTTTTAGTTTGCAGAATATGTCTGACAAAGCAGACAGCAAAATCAGAAATTTCTTGAAGCAGAATGCTGACTATAGAAACAAGTTCTGTCCTTTCCGTTTGCTTTTGCATTGTAAACAGCAATATCCGTGCTTTTAAGTATATCTTGTGAACTGATACCGTCACTGGGATATGATGCAACACCAAAGCTCATTGAAGTCTGGAGAATTGTACCGTTTGCATTTACAGGTTCGCATACTGATGTACGGAGTTTTTCAATATAGTCTACAATTGATGCTTCGCTGTTGTTTCCGTTTACTATAACAGCAAATTCATCTCCTCCAAGTTTTCCTACAAAGTTTGACTGACCGCAGAAAAGACGAAGTCTGTCAGCATATGTACTGAGCATTATATCTCCTATATTGTGACCATATGCATCGTTAATCTGCTTAAAGTTGTCAATATCAAAGTAAATTACTGTAAAAGGAGCATTTTTATTTTCTTCAATTATTTCATCAAGATGGTCAATAAAAAGCTGTCTGTTTGCAAGTCCTGTAAGTACGTCATAGTATGCAAGATATGTAAGTTTTTCATCTTTTTCACGGATAACTTTGTTTGTTTCAATAAGAGTGCGGTTTGTTTTTACAAGTTCTGCATTTGTCTTTGAAATTTTAAGTGAATAGAAATAGATTATTGACATTGTTACAATGCAGATAACAGGAACTACTACACCTGGAATTGACTGAGTGTTTCCGGCAAGAATTACTGCTGTTATGAGGGTATATACTGAATTTAAAAGGTTGAGGATAACCGATGCTATATATCCTTTTTTATTGGCAACAACAACCATAGTTGCTGAAATAAGAACCTGAGCCTGAGCTATTACTCCGTTTAAGGACTGTATCGGAGGAGTACTTCCTCCGTCACCCTGCATGGCTTTGGCACTTAATGCTGAAATTCTTGCCTGTATAATCATTATTACAAGAAATAATATTATACCGGCAACAAGAACGATGGTTTCTTTAGTTTTATTATTCTGCTTCGGCGCTTCTGAATTTACCATTTAAAATTCTCTCCTTTAAAATAAATAAACTTTAAACTTATTATAATAATTATATTATATAAGCATAATTTTGTCAATAAACAACATGTATGTATTACAAAAAATATTAATGGATAAAATGTGATAAATTGACTAAAAAGACCGCTGCAGGTATAATTTACAGCGGTCTGAAACAATTTAATCAGTCATTCATTTCCCAGTTATGATATACATTCTGTACATCATCATTATCTTCAAGAT
>CAYRPZ010000160.1:0-2409 GCA_964426275.1 uncultured Ruminococcus sp.
ATTTCCGTCAGCACTTTTAAGAATGGAGAGCATATATCTGAAATTATTATCATTTGTTTCAATTATACCGCTTATTCTTGGAGTATAATTCGGAGCGTCATCTTCAAATTCTCTTGTACGAAGTGACTGTTCAAAAGTCAGTCCCATATCCATAAGTTCATAGATTGTATCAGTCTGGTCGCCATTTGTGACAATAGTCTTGTTTCCAAGCACTCTTACAGGAGAATATATTATAAGATGCGGGTCAGTAAGTTTTGACGGGTCAAATGCCTGAGTACGTATTCCTTTTCCGTCCTCAACAAAAACTCTGTTACGGCTGTTTTCACTTCTGCCCATAATAAAGTATGCTGTTACAGCAGACTTTCCGTCCTCTGATTTGCCGATTATTATTCCACGTCCCGGATATGAAATATTTTCAAGTTCCTGATATACTGATATTTTTTCCATTTTTTCCTCCTGTAAAAATCAGTCTTTTATATAAGCCTTATTATCTTTAATTTCGATTTTATCCTGACAGAAAAGAGCTACAGCCTGCGGGAGAAGTTTCCATTCAACATTCTCCATAATTCTCCTCTGGAGAGTTTCAGGAGTATCATCATTTTCCACATTTACACAACCCTGCAATATTATTGCTCCTGCATCTGCTTCCTCATTTACAAAATGAACTGTAGCACCGCTTATCTTTACACCATATTCAAGAGCTTTCTCATGAACTTTAAGTCCATAGTATCCCTTTCCGCAAAATGATGGAATAAGTGCAGGATGAACATTCATTATTCTATAAGGATATGCCTTTGTAACAATTTCATCAAGAATTGTCATAAATCCTGCAAGGACTATAAGGTCAGCCTTTTCATTTTCAAGAGCCTTTAAAATCTCCTTGCTGTATGAAATGCTGTCAGAATATTGATTTCTTGGAATAACAAGGGTTTTGATGCCGTTATTTTCTGCACGTTCAAGGGCATATGCACCCTCTTTTGATGAAATAACACAGGTAATTTTTCCGCCCTGAATTATTCCTGATTTTTCCGCATCGATAAGAGCCTGTAAATTAGTACCGCCCCCCGATACGAGAACAACTATATTTTTCATCAGTTTTCACCTTATCCGATTAAACTATTACATTTTATATTATCATCTTCATCAATAAAAATTTCTATTGAATGATGTGCAAAATAATCAGGATTACAGCTAAAGAACAAATCTGCAAATGACTTTTCAGTATCTTTTGAAAAACTAAGATTTAAACCATCAAAATGCAGACTTTTAAGAAAATCTTCTTCTGAAATAGGAAGACAGACTTTCTGTCCGTCCTCCATTATATAGCAATCTTCTTCATTTTCATCTTCTTCAGCTGATGATGCCCAGTCTTCAGCAAGTTCAACCATATCATCATCAAGCATACTTTGCTCTATTGCTTTTCGATTATCATTTATAAACTGAATTTTTCTGTTTATTTCCGGAAGAATTGCTTTCAGAGCAGCTTCATTTGCAGGTATATCACCAAAATCTAAAAGTATAGAAACATTTTCGCACCATATAAATGTATCCGCTTCAAATACTTTATAACTATTTTCTTCATTAATGACAAAATCCTTTATTTCCATAAAAAGCTCCCGTTTATTTTCAATACCTGCCGAAATGAAAAAATATCCCGTCCGGCAGACTAACAGATAATTACACCCTCATCGCTGTCAACGAGTTCACCGAGAATATATGCTTCTTCACCTGCTGCCTTAATAGCTTCAACAGCCTTGTCAGCATCATTCTTATCAACAACAACTGTCATGCCCACACCCATATTGAATGTATTGAACATATCTCTTTCAGGAATTTTCCCGATTTCTGCGATAAGATTGAATATCGGGAGAACATCAACTGCATTTCTTTCAATTTTAGCTGAAATACCTTTTGGAAGTGAACGTGGAATATTTTCATAAAATCCTCCGCCTGTGATATGTGAAATGGATTTTACTTTAACTGCTGAAAGAAGTGACTGAACTGCCTTTACATAAATCTTTGTAGGTGTGAGCAAACATTCACCAAGAGTTGTTCCGATATCACTGTAATGACGTGCAAGATTTGATTCGCTTACTGTAAATACCTTTCTTACAAGTGAGAAACCATTTGAATGAACACCGCTTGACTTAATGGCAATCATTACATCTCCGGCTTTCTGTTCATCAGGCTTTAATATTTTCGACTTATCAACAACACCTACTGCAAAGCCTGCAAGGTCATATTCATCAACAGGATAAAATCCGGGCATTTCAGCAGTTTCACCGCCTATGAGTGCAGACCCTGACTGAACACAGCCTTCTGCAACACCTGAAACTATCTGAGCAACTTTTTCAGGATAATTCTTGCCTACTGCAATATAGTCAAGGAAAAATAAAGGCTTTGCACCAC
>CAYRPZ010000161.1:0-2356 GCA_964426275.1 uncultured Ruminococcus sp.
ATGACCATATCGACAGGCTTTATATCAATTTCTGCAACCCGTGGCCGAGAAAGCGCCATAAAAAGCGCAGACTTACTCACACAAGGCAGCTTATGCAGTACAGAGCATTTCTCAAGGACGGCGGAGAGCTACATTTCAAGACGGACGATGACGGGCTTTTTGAGGAATCACTTCCGTATTTTGAGCACGCGGGATTCAGCATAAAATATATTACAAGAGATCTGCATAACACCGATTATTCCCCGAATTTTGAGACGGAGCATGAGAAAATGTTTACCGAGGAGGGCAAGACCACAAAATTTCTTATAGCTGTAAAAGAGCAGCTGCCCGAGGGTTATGTTCCGCCGAAGGAAGATGAGGATAACGAAGACAGTTCTGTATCCGCAAATTGACATAATAATTAACGAAAAAACATTCAAATTTGTTTGATTTTTGTCTTTTATTTTTTTACAGAATGTGATATAATACAAATTAAATTTATAATTGTTCGGAGGATTCTTTTTTATGAGAGCTGTTATAACAGTTATTGGCAAGGACGCAGTGGGTATTCTTGCCAAAGTAAGTACCGTATGTGCAGAAAACAATGCTAATGTTATAGAGGTAACACAGAGCGTTTTGCAGGACCTTTTTGCAATGATAATGCTTGTTGACATAACCAATCTGAATGTGGATTTTGCTTCTCTTTCCGATAAAATGACAAAGCTCGGTGATGAAACGGGACTTAAGATCCTTACGATGCATGAGGATATTTTTAATATAATGCACCGAATATAAGCGTGAAGATGTGATGTGTATAAAAGAAAGGTATATATATGATTGAGGTTTACGATATACTTGAAACCATAAAGATGATCCAGAATGAATGTCTTGATATCAGAACCATTACAATGGGTATTTCACTGCTTGACTGTATCGACTCGGATATTGACAAGGCTTGTGAAAAAGTGTATAGGAAAATTACAACAAAAGCTGCCAATCTCGTTAAGACAGGAGAGCAGATTGAAAAGGAATATGGTATTCCGATTATACATAAGCGTATTTCTGTAACACCTATATCTATGATATGTGCAGCGTGTACTGACAGAAATCCCGTAAAATTTGCACTTACTCTCCAGAAAGCAGCTGATACCTGCGGCGTAAATTTCATAGGAGGATATTCAGCACTTGTTCAGAAGGGTTTCAGTGCAGGTGACCTTGAACTTATAAATTCAATTCCTGAAGCTCTTTCAGTTACACAAAATATATGTTCATCTGTTAATATAGGTTCAAGTAAGTCAGGTATTAATATGGATGCTGTTGCCCTTATGGGCAAAATTGTAAAGCAGTCTGCTGAAGTGACTGCTGACAATAACTGTATAGGGCCTGCAAAACTGGTTGTATTCTGCAATGCTCCTGAGGATAATCCGTTTATGGCGGGTGCATTCCATGGTGTAGGTGAACCTGACTGCGTTATAAATGTAGGTGTATCAGGTCCCGGAGTTGTTCGTGCTGCACTTGCAAAGTACCCTGATGCAAGTATTGATGAAATTGCTGATGTAATCAAGAAAACTGCATTCAAGGTTACAAGAATGGGACAGCTTGTAGGTACAAAGGCTTCAGAAATGCTTGGAGTTCCTTTTGGCATAGTTGACCTTTCACTTGCTCCTACTCCTGCGGTAGGGGACAGCGTTGCTTATATTCTTGAGGAAATAGGTCTTGAAACATGTGGAACTCACGGTACTACTGCTGCACTTGCACTTCTTAATGATGCTGTCAAAAAAGGCGGAGTTATGGCATCATCTCATGTCGGAGGTCTTTCAGGTGCATTTATCCCTGTATCTGAAGATGCAGGAATGATTGCAGCTGCTGAATCAGGCGTTCTCAGACTTGAAAAGCTTGAGGCGATGACAGCTGTATGTTCAGTAGGTCTTGATATGATAGTTGTTCCAGGAGATATAGCACCATCAACTATTTCAGCTATTATTGCTGATGAGGCAGCAATAGGCATGGTTAACAACAAAACTACTGCTGTAAGAGTCATACCTGCAATAGGTAAAAAAGAGGGAGATATGCTTGAATTTGGAGGACTTCTTGGAAGTGGTCCTGTAATGCCTGTCAATAATAAATCTGCTGAAAAATTCATATCAAGAGGCGGAAGAATACCTGCACCTATGCATAGTATTAAAAATTAATTTTGAGGTAGTAGAGAACTGTTTTCAATATTGATATTATAATAAAAGACCTCTGTTTCAAATATCAGAGGTCTTTTTATTTTGTCTGGATTATGGGAAGTTATTTTAAAGAATACCAATAAATTTATTTAAGTTAATAAGAAATCTTCTGTATATTTCAACAGAAGATTTTTTCTATTATAAAA
>CAYRPZ010000162.1:0-2335 GCA_964426275.1 uncultured Ruminococcus sp.
ATTATTAAAATTTTTTATCAGAAAAAAGGATTTTTTAATTTGTAATGAGTATAAGTATATATGAGATAAAATAAAAGTTGAATGGGGTGATTTTTTGCCGTTGACTGATGATTTTATCCATAAGCTGAAAGAAAATAATCCGATAGAAAGCATAATGGCATCTTATACGCAGCTTATAAGACAGGGGCATGATTATGTATGCCTTTGTCCTTTTCATTCTGAGAAAACTCCATCATGTAGAGTATATACAAATGACCAGCATTTTTACTGCTATGGGTGCGGTGCAGGCGGAGATGTCATAACATTTATAAAACGTGCTGAAAATCTTGAATATATGGAAGCGGTAAAATTGCTTGCTCAAAAAAGCGGGATACAGATTCCGGATAACACTACAGACAGCAGAGAGGCACATTTAAGGTCAAGAGTATATCAGATTAACAGGGAAACGGCAAGATTTTTTTACAGAAATCTTATAAGCGGAGTTGATAAAAGAGGTCTTATGTATTTTGCATCAAGAAAGCTTAAACCGCAGACAGTTAAAAAATATGGTCTGGGATATGCTCCTGACAGTTGGGATACGCTTTATAAATATCTTAAAAATCTCGGATTTTCAGATTATGAAATAACAGCATCAAACCTTTGCCGTGTGAATCAGAAGAATAATTCAATATATGACTTTTTTAGAAACAGGGTAATGTTTCCGATTATAGATTTGAGAGGAAATATAATAGCATTCGGAGGGCGTGTACTTGACAACAGTCTGCCGAAATATATGAATTCATCTGATACCCCTGTATTCAAAAAAAGCCGTAACCTTTTTTCGCTTAATTTTGCTAAAAATGCAGTGTCAGAAAGGCTTATACTTGCTGAAGGATATATGGATGTTATAGCACTCAATCAGGCTGGCTTTGAAAATACTGTTGCAACTCTCGGAACTGCTCTTACACAGGAGCAGGCAAGAATTATGGCTAATTATGCAAAGGAAGTTGTAATAGCATATGACAGTGACAACGCAGGACAGAATGCCACTCACAAGGCAATAAATCTTCTGGGAAATGTGGGAATTACTACAAAAATTATAAAAATGGAGGGAGCAAAAGACCCTGATGAATATATAAAAAAATTCGGGCCTGAGCGTTTTAGACTTCTTATAGAACAGTCAGACGGGGCGGTTAACTTTGAACTGGCGAAATGCCGTGAGGGACTTGATATGTTTTCCGAAACAGGAAAAGTGGAATTTTTAAGGCGTGCATCAAATCTGCTTGCAAATATATCAAATCCACTTGAAAGGAATGTTTATATATCAAAGACGGCAAATGAATGTGATATAGAAAAAGACGTTCTGACTTCATATGTTAATTCTCAGATAAAAAGAAAATCATATTCTGAAAATAAAATTCAATGGCAGACAGTTAAGAACATTCAGAATATGCATGATAAAATAAATCCTGATGCCGACAGTCACCCAAAAGAATCAAGAGCAGAGGAGCTGATAATTATATATATTCTCCGCAATCCTGATTCTCTTGAGGAAATATATGAAAAACTACCGCCTGAAAAGTTTATTACAGAGTTTAACAGGCGTATATATGAATGTATTCTTAAAAAATCAAAAAATTCATCAGATTTCAGTATTTCCTTGTTTTCTGATGAATTTAATAATGAAGAAATGGGAAGAATAACTGGACTGGGCATAAAGAATAAAGAAATAGATGTAAATTATCAGACAGTAACTGATTGTATAAAAGTAATCAGTGAATGTTATGATGATAAAAAAAAGGAAGCTTCAACGTTCATTTCAGATGAACAGCTGATTGAACTTCAGAGAAAACTTATTAACATGAAACAGGAGGAATAATTTTATGGCAGCTGAAAAAAAACTTACTCTTGAAACTCTTATGGAGCATGGAAAGGCTACAGGAAAGCTGACTACAAAGGAAATCAATGATGCACTTGAAGATGGTGACATCGATATTGATCAGGTTGAAGCATTTTATGAGAATTGTACAAATATGAATATAGAAATCATAGAAGATTTTTCGCCGGAACTTGACATGAAGTTTAACATTGATGATATAACAGATGATGATGACCTTGAAATGTCACTTTCAACAGAGGGAATTGCAATAGATGACCCCGTAAAAATATATCTGAAAGAAATAGGACGTGTTCCACTTTTAAGTGCAGATGAGGAGGTCGAACTTGCACAGCGTATGGCAACTGGCGACCCGTATGCAAGAAAACGTCTTTCAGAGGCAAACCTCCGTCTTGTAGTAAGTATTGCAAAACGTTACAGCGGAAGAGGTATGCAGTTTCTTGACCTTATTCAGGAGGG
>CAYRPZ010000163.1:0-2112 GCA_964426275.1 uncultured Ruminococcus sp.
TGAAATTTCATCAAGTTCAGATGGCATTGAATCAATTTCAGTCTTTATAACTGCACACGCTTCATCGACAAGGTCAATTGCCTTATCAGGAAGGAATCTGTCTGAAATATATCTGTTTGAAAGGACTGCTGCCGATATCAATGCACTGTCCTGAATTTTTACTCCGTGGAAAACTTCATATCTTTCCTTAAGACCTCTGAGAATTGATATTGTATCTTCAACAGTAGGTTCATTGACCATTACAGGCTGGAAACGTCTTTCAAGAGCAGGGTCTTTTTCGATATACTGTCTGTATTCATTGAGAGTTGTAGCACCTATGCAGTGGAGTTCTCCTCTTGCAAGCATAGGCTTGAGAAGATTTCCTGCATCCATAGCACCGTCACTCTTGCCTGCACCGACTATCGTATGAAGTTCATCAATAAAAAGAAGTATTCTTCCATCTGATTTTCTTATTTCCTGAAGCACAGCCTTAAAACGTTCTTCAAATTCTCCCCTGTATTTTGCACCGGCAACCAATGCACCCATATCAAGTGAAAATACCTTTCTGTCCTTAAGGCTGTCAGGAACATCTCCTCTTACAATACGAATTGCAAGACCTTCGGCAATTGCAGTTTTTCCGACACCCGGCTCACCGATAAGCACAGGATTGTTCTTTGTTTTTCTTGAAAGTATTCTGATAACATTTCTTATTTCACTGTCACGTCCGATAACAGGGTCAAGCTTATTGTTTTTAGCAAGCTCCACCAAATCCTGACCATATTTTTTAAGGACATCATAAGTTTCCTCAGGGTTCTGACTTGTAACCTTTGCATTTCCTCTTACTGACTGAAGAACTGTCATAAATTTATTCTTTTCAATGCCGTATATTCTGAATATTTCCTTTAATGAACTGTCAGCCATTTCTATAAGTGAGAGGAGAATATGTTCAACGGAAACATATTCATCTTTCATTCTTTTAGCCTGTTCTTCGGAATCGGTAAGAACCCTGTCAACATCACGGGAAAGGTATACTGTATCAGGCTTACGGCCGCTTCCGGTAACTTTCGGAAATTTATTGACAGCCTGTTCAAGTGACCTTTCAATTCCATTTACATCAGCACCCATTTTCTGAAAAAGCTGAGGTACAAGACCATTTTCCTGACGCACAAGTGCAAGCAGAAGATGAGGCTGTTCGATATTCTGGTTACTGTATTCAACAGCAATATTCTGAGCATCCTGAATCGCATCAAGTGATTTATGTGTAAATTTCTGAGCATTCATAAAAATATTCCTCCTTAACAATTTATATTTGTCAAGCAGATATTAAATACCTGCTTATGATTTTATATAACAAGGTTACTGCTTTTCAGATATGATGAATATATATTTTCGACAGAGTTTATAAGGCTGTCATTATTCATCTCTGAAAAATAGAGTTTAAGGCATCTGTCCATAATCTGTATATATTCAGCAATAGCCGTTCCCAAATCCGAGGCAGTTCCGCTTACAGCAGTAAACTTACGCTGATATTTTCCGTTTTCTATTATAAATGGTATTCTGTCCGGAAAACAGTTCCCGATATATTTCTGTTCAGTTTCCGACCACAGTATAAAGAATCCAGTTACAGCATTAATAAGCTGACTGCTCTGAGTACGGAATGAAACCTTTAATTTTCCGAGAGAATCAGACGGATTTCTGTAAAGTTCCACGGCATAGCGTACTGTCGGACGGTATTTATATCTTACAGGACTTTTTATTGACATCATAGCCTCTGATGACTGGTTCTGAATCTGATAACATTCACCATCGGACATAAGCCTTTCAATTTGCTGAAAAATATCCCTCATACGTTTTTCGGGAGTAATACAGCATACTTTTTCGGCTAAAATCTGATTTATAAGATTTGAACGGCTTGTATTCATAGAATAGGCAAGCCGGTCAACCGCTTCAACGACATCATCAGCAAGTACAAGACTGTAAACACTTTTCTTCAATTCTTATCACCTCTTTTGGTTTAATAATATTATAACATATTTATTTAATTTGTCAATAGGATTATATAATTTTAATGACAAATTATTTTATAAAGTTTACGGTAATACCTTTTCATTTTTGGGTGATGAAAAATTTGAC
>CAYRPZ010000164.1:0-2068 GCA_964426275.1 uncultured Ruminococcus sp.
GAACAGTAAATATTATTTTAAGAACAAATACTTCATATCCTTGATTTGTTTCAAATGCATTGTTGATTATATTCATTCCTGCTCCATTATACTTATTTGTTCCTGATATAAATGTAAGCAGTGCAACTATAAATCCTGCCGCAGCTATTCTTATGTAACTATTTTTTATAAAATATCTGTAGACTTTGCCAGTACTTTTCATTGCTATGCAGAATATATAGCTTAGCCCTCCGCATAAAAGAGCAAGAAATGCTGTTTTTATAAATGCAGGTATTGTAAGTTCAGGTACAGAAATATTCCAACCGGCAGCAGTTACTCCGAAATATGACGATATACCAAAGGCTGTAACAGATGAAATTATACATGGAACTATTGCTGAATAATGAAGTATGCCTATGCTGATAACTTCCATTGCAAAGAATGATGCAGATACAGGCGTTCCGAAAAGTGAGGAAAATCCTGCACTCATTCCGCACATGGTTATAATTCTTATATCATAATCATCAAGCTTTATAAGTTCACCTGCACTGTATGCAATACTTCCTCCAATCTGAAGTGCAGCACCTTCACGTCCTGATGAACCGCCAAAAAGGTGAGTCACTGCTGAGCCGACAAATATACATATCATATTTCTTAGTGTCATGACTTTATTTTCTCTTACGGTCATAAGCACCATATTTGTGCCTTTATCATGTTTAAGTCCCATCATTTTATAAAACCATACTATGAATACACCGCCGAGTGGTAGAAACCATATAAGAAAAGGGTATTTTTCTCTTGTTTCCGTTGCTGTTTCAATGCTGAAATGGAATGCAGTTCCGACAAATCCCACTACAGTACCGGTTGCAAGTGATATTATAATCCACTTTATAAGATTAAAAAAAGTATGTGCATATGTAACCTCAAGTCTTCTTCTCTCATGCTGAAGGTTTCTCTGAAAGTCATTCAATATTATCTCTCCGTTAATTCATTTTTATATATTTTATTTTATCATAATACTTATGACAAGTCAATGACTGGTATCCAATTAGAGTTGTTAAAGAAAGTCAACAACAGAAAAAGGCAGCTTTTATGTTGCCGATATTTATATTTTGCCATATCAAGGTGACTATAAGCGTCAACAAATACAGCTGCAACAGCATAAAGCGTTTTTGCAAATCACCTGATTTTAGAATATTGTGCTGCAATCCTTGTTTGTGTTCCACAATGGTTATACCTTGCTTTAATCTGATTGTCTTGTTTTTTACAGTCAGAACAGATTTTGCTTTCTTCTATTGTTGGCTTTCTCACTTTTTTCAGTTCCTTATGATGTTTAATGTTTTTTATATTATACCATAAAATGTGCTGAACGTTCACTACTAAAAAGTTATACAATACATTTATAAAATGCTGTGAAATTGCATAAAATTTTAATTGACAAATAAATAAAGTTGTGATATAATTTAAAGAAACATAAAAGCATAAAAAATTATATCACAATCTTTTTGGAGGTATTTGGAAATGAAAAAATTTATATGTTCAATATGTGGATATGTTCATGAAGGAGATTCTGCTCCGGATAAATGTCCTCAGTGCAATGCACCGGCTTCAAAGTTCAAGGAACAGAAATCTGACGAGATGGAATGGGCTGCTGAACACGTTGTAGGTGTTGCTCAGGGGGTAAGTGAAGATATACTTAATGACCTCAGAGCAAATTTCAATGGCGAATGTTCAGAAGTAGGTATGTATCTTGCAATGGCAAGAGTAGCTCACAGAGAAGGTTATCCTGAAATCGGTCTTTACTGGGAGAAAGCTGCTTATGAAGAAGCTGAACATGCTGCAAAATTTGCTGAACTCCTTGGTGAAGTTGTAACAGACAGCACAAAGAAAAATCTTGAAATGCGTGTTGCAGCTGAAAATGGTGCTACAGCAGGCAAATTTGACCTTGCAAAACGTGCAAAAGCTGCAAATCTCGATGCTATCCATGATACAGTTCATGAAATGGCTAAGGACGAAGCAAGACACGGTCGTGCGTTCAAGGGTCTTTTGGAAAGATACTTTAAGGACTGAATTTCGACAAAATAATTAG
>CAYRPZ010000165.1:0-2057 GCA_964426275.1 uncultured Ruminococcus sp.
TGATAAAGCTGACCATTTACCAAAGTATGTGTAAAATTGCGGACTGACGGGTCGGCTGGAATTACTTCGGGGATTTTATCATTAACCTTGTCTATTGCAGTTATTTTAATTTTTCCCTGTATTTTTGAAACAGCATTTTTTATCTGTTCTCTGAGATTATCTTCTGTGGCTGTACAGATTGTGGCTTTGCTTTCTGTTCCATATCTTCCCTGCATACGCTTATCATATTCCATCTTTCCAAGTATCATATCAGGATTATCAGCAAAGTATTTATTGCATGGTATTCCGTCCTCTGTTTCTGATATATGAACCCAGTCAGGAATATCTATTGTACGAGTGTCACGTTTCTGTAAAAATAATATATCCGTTGTAACATCTGTTCCTGCACCAGATTTGAATGCATTATTCGGAAGCCTGACTGCTCCGAGCAAATCGCATCTTTCAGCAAGATACATACGAGCCTTTTCATTCTGCTTGTCCATTGTAAATTTTGATGTTATCAGTGCAACAATACCGCCTGGTTTTACTTTGTCAATTGTTTTAGCAGCAAAATAATCATGTATCTTGAATTTATGCTTGTTATAGTCCTTATCAGAAACAGAATAATCTCCAAAAGGTATATTGCCTATTGCAGCATCAAAGCTGTTGTCATTAAAATTTGTTTTTTCAAATCCTTTAATCTGAATATTTGCTGACGGATATAATTTTTGTGCAATTCTTCCTGAAATGCTGTCAAGTTCCACTCCGTATAAACTGGAATTATCTCTCATATTTTCAGGCATCTTTGAAAAGAAATTTCCTACTCCCATACTCGGTTCAAGGATATTTCCGCCTTTAAATCCGAATTGTTCAAGAGCCTGATATACACCATCTGTAACTTCAGGCGGTGTATAAAAACTTGTAAGAGTTGAAGCTCTTGCATCAGAATATTCCTCATCAGAAAGCAGTTCTTTAAGTTCCTTGTATTCATTCTGCCAGTTTGTATTATCCTTATCAAAAGCCTGTGGAATACCTCCCCAGCCTGAATATTTTGCCATAACTGACTGTTCTTCTGTTGTTGCATTTCGATTCTGTTCTTCTATATTGTTTAATGTCCTTATTGCTTCAACATTGGCTCTATACTTTGATTTAGCACCATTATTTACAATATCATTTTCATTAAATGTATAGTTATTTGGAGCAATATATTCTTGCGTTTCCTTATGAGCGAACTTATCTTCATTTACAGTATATTCTTTCAGGTCAGAAAGCACTTGTTTTACAAATTCATCATTTTCAGCAGCAGTTTCTTCAAGATGTTTCTTTATTTTTACTGTGTCAATATCGCTGAAATCATCTTCAACAGTAGTATCAGACTTTTGCACAACCTCCTCATCTTCTGAAATAGGCATATCAAATAAAGTCATCTGTTCTTCTTTAATATCAGCAGTAATTGTATCTTCTTTTAAATTCTCTTTTTCAATGTTATCTATATTACAACTTTCAATACGTTCATTAAATAACCTTTCCTGAGTATTATGGTCTGATGTTTCTCTGCATACTTCTTTTACTATGTTTTCCAGCATACTCAGCTTATAGTGTTTAATCGAAGAATTTTCATCTGTTCTGTTAATTTCGTCTATATTTCCATCTACTCTATAAACTGTCAACTCATCTTTATCAAAACTTATCTCAGCTGAAAATGCAAAATTATCACTCTGTTCAATTTCTGAAAATTTAGATGTATCAATTTGTTCTCCGCATTCCATAAGAGAAACATATGGTTTATCTGAATCAGCATAAACTTGCATCAATTCAAATAATGAATAATCTTTACTTTCATACTGCTTTAACTCACCAAACTGTTCAATGGAAAATAACTTCTGACGGTTATCAATTTTTTCATTACCTTCAAAAATTTCTGAAGTCTTATTTGTCTTATATTTCAATAATATGTCTGATTTTTCAAATTCCTCAAGTGCTTCTGTAAGTTTCTTTTCTGAAAAATATTCGCCCTTTTGCAGTGAAAAGAGAGTTTCTCTCATAGAATATTCTTTGCTGTCTTTTTCAGCAATACA
>CAYRPZ010000166.1:0-2028 GCA_964426275.1 uncultured Ruminococcus sp.
ATCAGTTTCAAGCATAGGAAGTACAACCTGTGTTTCAGGGTCACCAAAACGGCAGTTGTATTCAATTACCTTAGGACCTTTTGATGTTATCATAAGACCGAAATAAAGACAGCCCTTGAATTTCCTGTTTTCGGCAGCCATTGCATTTATTGTTGGCAGGAATATTGTTTTCATGCATTCTTCAGCAACTTCATCTGTATAATATGGATTCGGTGAAACTGTTCCCATACCGCCTGTATTAAGTCCTTCATCATTGTCATATGCACGCTTATGGTCCATTGATGAAATCATAGGCTTTACAGTTTTTCCGTCAGTAAAGCATAATACTGAAACTTCAGGACCTGTTAAAAATTCCTCAATTACAATATTTGAACCGCTTTCACCGAAAATTTTATCTTCCATCATAGATTTGACAGCATCTTTTGCTTCTTCCATATTCTGAGCGATTATAACACCTTTTCCAAGTGCCAGACCGTCAGCTTTGATAACTGTCGGGAATGTATTTTCCTTTTCAATATATGCAATTGCTTCATCTGCCCTGTTAAATACTTCATATTTAGCTGTAGGAATATTATATTTTTTCATAAGTTCCTTTGAAAATACCTTGCTTCCTTCAATTATCGCAGCACATTTATCAGGGCCGAATGTTCTGAAGCCCTCTTTATTGAGAGCATCAACCATTCCAAGTACAAGCGGGTCATCAGGTGCTACCACAACAAGGTCAGCTTTAATTTTCTTTGCAAGTGATACAACTCCTTCAATATCAGTAGCCTTTACATCAAACCCACACTGTGCATATCTTGAAATTCCACCGTTTCCCGGAGTACAATAGATTTTATCAGCCTTTTTGCTTTCTGCAATTTTCATAACAAGAGCGTGTTCACGACCGCCCCCGCCTACTACAAGTATATTCATTTGTGAAAATCCTCTCTTTCCTTTATACTTTAAAAGGGCATATTTTTCAATGCCCTCTTTATTAATTTAAATGTCATCACCAAAGATGTTCCCAAAACAATAGCATATGGAGTCATACAAATATTTTAAAATCTGCATATTATTTAAAAATATAATCAAAATCAGCATAGTTATATAAGAAGATTTATCAGATATCATAGTTACTTATAAACAATAAAACTTATCCTAACTGTATTTTTATTTTCATAATTAATGATGGAAAAGTCTGATACCTGTGAATGCCATGGCAATGTTATATTTATTGCAGGTATCAATTACATTGTCATCACGGATTGAACCGCCCGGTTCAGCAATATATGAAACTCCGCTTTTTCTTGCACGTTCAATATTATCTCCGAACGGGAAGAATGCATCTGAACCAAGACATACATCTGTATTCCTGTCAAGCCATTCTCTCTGTTCTTCCTTAGTGAAAACTTCTGGCTTTACCTTGAATATCTTTTCCCATGCACCATCTGCAAGCACGTCCATATATTCATCTGAGATATAAACATCAATAGCATTATCTCTGTCGGGTCTGCGGATACCATCAACAAACTGAAGTCCGAGAACCTTTGGTGCTTGTCTGAGCCACCAAATATCTGCCTTATTTCCTGCAAGTCTTGTGCAGTGAATTCTTGACTGCTGACCTGCACCTATACCAATAGCCTGTCCGTCCTTTACATAGCATACTGAATTTGACTGTGTATATTTAAGAGTGATAAGAGAAATTACAAGGTCACGTTTTTTATCATCAGGAATATCCTTGTTTTCAGTTACAAGATTTGTAAGCATATCATTATTGATAAGAAGTTCATTTCTTCCCTGTTCAAATGTAACGCCGAAAACCTGTTTTCTTTCAATCGGTTCAGGAACATAATCAGAATTGATTTTAATTATATTATATGTTCCCTTTCTTTTTGATTTAAGAATTTCAAGAGCTTTTTCAGTATATGATGAAGCAATGATACCATCAGAAACTTCACGCTGTATCATCTTTGCTGTACATTCATCACATTCATCTGAAAGAGCGATAAAATCACCGTATGATGACATTCTGTCAGCACCTCTTGC
>CAYRPZ010000167.1:0-2005 GCA_964426275.1 uncultured Ruminococcus sp.
GAGTAAAGGCTGTAATTAAGAGAAATTCTGACCATTCCAAGCCTGATAATAACAGGTGCCGTTTTGAAGGACTTGAAATTGATATGGCAGGGCGTGAGGTATATGTAAATTCAAATAAAGTTCCTATGACTCCAAAAGAATATGACCTGCTCTTTTATCTTGTTAAAAATAAAAATCTTGCACTTTCAAGAGATAAACTGCTTGAAGAAGTATGGGGATATGACTTTTTCGGCGATGACAGAACTGTTGACACCCATATAAAAATGCTTCGCAACAGTCTTGGAGAATACAGAAAATTTATAGTTACACTGAGAGGAATGGGATATAAGTTTGAAGCGAATTAAAAAACCTATAAGCCTGCGTTCATCAATATTCATATATTTTCTGATTTTTATTGTGACAGTACTTGCATTGCTTTGGACACTTCAGATAGTTTTGTTGCAGAAATTTTATATGACTATGCGTCAGGATGAGGTAAAAAGTTCTGCAATTACTATGATTAATGAGTATGGAAAAGATGGATATGAAAAAGTATTTGACAAGCTTGCATATGAAAATGAGATATGCATAAAGGTAGTTGATATCTATGGGCTTAGAACGATATATTCAAATGATACCATTATGGGAAAAGGCTGTCTTATCCATGGTCCTGAAAAAATAGGCGAATATATAATGGAACTTAAAAATTCTGAACAGGGAGTCATAAGTCATAAGATAAAAAATCCAAATACACAGTATGATACGCTTCTTCTCGGTGCATTGCTATTTGACAACGATGACTCACCTTGTGCATATATGCTTATAAATGCTACTCTTGAGCCGGTAGGTTCTACTGTTAAAATCCTTAAACAGCAGTTTATATATGTTACCTGTATACTTATACTTATAGGTATAATCATATCTATTATAATAGCTAACAGCATAGCAAAGCCGATTGTGAATATAACTCACTCGGCTGACAAGCTCGCAAAGGGCGATTATTCAGCAGAGTTTGACGGCGGAATATACAAGGAAACACATATGCTTGCAAATACTCTTAATTATGCTTCAAATGAAATTTCAAAAGTTGATACAATGCAGCGTGACCTTATAGCAAACATTTCTCATGACCTGAGAACTCCTCTTACTATGGTAAAAGCATATGCTGAAATGATAAGGGACTTGTCAGGCAACAATCCTGTAAAAAGAGAAGAACATCTCAATATAATCATAGAGGAAACAGACCGGCTTGCACTGCTTGTATCGGATATGCTTGACCTTTCAAAAATGGAAAACGGAAATATCAAGCTTAACTATTCACATATGAATGTCACCGCAAAGCTGAGAGAGATAATTGACAGATATAAAGGCGTTTCTGAAAAGAACGGATATACAATAGTATTTATTCCTGATGAAGAAGTTACCGTATCATGCGATATAGTCAAAATAGAGCAAGTTATATATAATCTTATAAATAATGCTGTAAATTATACAGGTGATGACAGAATGGTTTATGTAAAGCAGATAAATGAAAAGAATTATGTAAAAGTTGAAGTGACAGATACAGGAGAGGGAATCCCAGAGGAAAATATAAAACTGATATTTGATAAATATTACCGTTCAAAGAATCATAAGCGTGAAGTTGTCGGAACGGGACTTGGACTTTCAATAGTGAAAGCAGTGCTTAAAATGCATAACTATCCTTATGGTGTTCAGAGTACAATTGGTAAAGGTTCGACATTCTGGTTTAAAATAAAGCGTGATGAAAATAACAATAAATAGTCTGCTGTTTCATATGATTTTCAAATGAATTTCACGTATTTTTCATATTTATAGTATACAATTTAAATATGCTGAAGATGAAAAATCGTAAGCATACTTTTCTCATTTAAAATATTTTTACGTCCCCCTCGTAAAAATATAAAATCCCTTAAATCCCTATATATTGTTTAATCCAGTTGAAAACTTCGTATTTTTTAATACGAAGTTTTCTTTTTTATATATTAATTGTATGCTTATAATATAT
>CAYRPZ010000168.1:0-1959 GCA_964426275.1 uncultured Ruminococcus sp.
TCCGAAGATATCGTGTCATTGAGTAGAGTTCAACCATTGAATTTGATACAGGTGTTCCAGTTGCAAAGAGAACATTTTTATACCCATATTTTTCATTGAGATATTGTGTTTTCATAAGCATATCTTCTGATTTTGCAGCACCTGTTGTCTGTACTCCTGCAACATTTGACATCTTGGAAACAACAAGACAATTTTTATAGTTATGTGCTTCATCAACAACAAGATAATCAAATCCAAGCTGTTCAAATGTTAATGAATTATCTTTTTTACTGCTTGTTAATTTTTCAAGTTTGCTTTCAAGATTTTTCTTTGCACGTTCAAGGTCCTTAATACTTGTTCTTTCTCCTGTATTGTTTTTATTGAGATTTTTTATTGCAGAATCAAGCATACTAATCTGTTTTTTAATGAAATTTTCTCTGTATTTATCTGACATAGGGATTTTTTCAAACTGATTAAAACTCATTATAACTCCATCATAATCTCCTGTAACGCATTTTGCAATAAACTGTTGTCTGTGGTCTTTGTCAAAATCTTTTGGGGTAGCTACAAGCAACTTTGCATTAGGGTATAATCTCTGCCATTCATATGCAGTCTGAAGTGTCAGATGTTTTGGAACAACAATACAGGCTTTATTGATAAGACCAAGTCTTTTCTTTTCCATTACAGCTGTATCCATTTCAAATGATTTTCCTGCACCTACGCAATGTGCAAGAAGAGTATTTCCTCCAAGTTTTGCACGAAGTACAGCATTTTTCTGATGCGGTCTTAATTGCACAGATGGATTCATTCCTGGAAATGTCTGATATGCTCCATCATATTCTCTGCCTTTTATGGAATTAAAAAGTATGTTGTATTTTTCAACATATTTTTCACGTCTGCTTATATCGTTCCATACCCAAGTTTTAAAAGCTTCTTTCATTTTAGTGGCTTTTTCTCTTGCGAGCTGTGTTTCTTTCTGATTTATAACATAAACTTCCTTATCATCGATTGTTTTCTTGTCTTTTACAACAATATCACGATTGTTAAGCAGATTTTCAAAGATAGTATAGCTGTTCATACGAGAAGTTCCAAATGTTGAAGTAGCATTTATTGTCCTGTCATAAGTTTTATTTTCAATTTTGTATTCTCCCATAGGTGTGCGTCTGAGAGAGTGAAAACGCATATCTGCCTTTGCATATTCATCTAAAAATTTGCTGTAATCTTCAATATCAATCCAGTTTGCACCTATGCGGACTGATATATCACTTGCTTCAATGGTTTCAGGAATATTCTTTTCAAGTGCTGTTACATTTCTGTTATAGCTGTCATCTGATTTTGCATACAGTTCAGCTATTTTAAGCTTTTCACGGATATTACCTGAAAGATATTCACTTGCTTCTTCATATCCAAGACAAGGATTATTTTCATCAGCATAAACAGGATTTTTATAAATTCTGTCGCCCAATTTCTCAATAACTTTTTCAGGCTCTTTTTCTGTAAGTTCTGACATATATTCAATATCAACTTTTCCAAGGCGGTCGAGCGACACCTGAAGTGCTTCTTCAGGTGTATCAACATTTGTTATTTCAATTTCAGGTGTAATAGTACGTTTTGTAAATATTTCAGCTTTTTTAATTTCTTTGGTTTGTTTGTCTGTTACTTCAAATGCTGCCAAAGTGTTATAATCATCATCGTTCTGAAATGCCTGTGCATTGATACGGTCTGTTATATGACCATAATTCTTTACAAACCTATCGTATACATTGTTTAAATCTTTCTGTAATGCTTTTAATTCGTCATCATTACAGCCATTACTCTGTGCATTTATAACAGCCATAGCTGATTGTCTGACCTGATGAAGTCCTATCATTCTGTCAAGTTTTTTGCCTGTTTCCTCAACTTTAACCATTACTTCATTGCGTCTATGATAAAGCTGACCATTTACCAAAGTATGTGTAAAATTGCGGACTGACGGGTCGG
>CAYRPZ010000169.1:0-1951 GCA_964426275.1 uncultured Ruminococcus sp.
AGGACCCACTGATTAAGAGTCAGTTGCTCTACCAACTGAGCTAATGGTGCATTTCTCAACAGAAAATATTATATCACATATCAAAGTCTGTGTCAACACTATTTTATAAAATTTGTTATTGCGATAAAAAGATGCCTTTTACAGCATCTTTTTTAGTCACAATGTTCAAAAAAATATTTTATCAAATTCCTCTTCCGGAATAGGCTTTGAATAGTAAAAGCCCTGTGCCGCATCACAGCCGCAGCTGTTAAGGAAGTCTGCCTGTTCTGAGGTTTCAACACCCTCGGCAATAATATCAATTCCTATGTCGTTGGACATGGAAATGGTGTGGGAAATAATCTTCCTTCCCCTCTCCGATTCCATAAATTCCGAAAGGAAAGCCCTGTCAATTTTAAGCACGTCAAAGGGAGTTGTTTTCAGCATATTCAAGGACGAATATCCCGAACCGAAATCGTCCATAAGCATTTTAAAGCCCTTTTGCTTAAATTCAATTATCACATCGTTAAAGTCGCTTATTTCAGCAGATTCAGTTATTTCCAGTTCAAGGTAATTTATCGGGATGTTGTACTTCTCCACCAGTGAGGAGAGAATTTTCACAGCCTTGTTGTCAGTAAGATAGTGTCTTGAAACGTTTACTGAAATGGGCACAGGTTCTTTCCCCAAGTCCATCCATTCTCTTATCTTACGGCAGGCGTGTTCCCACATAATTTCGTCAAGCTTTATTATAAATCCGTTTTTCTCAAAAACCGGAATGTACTCCGCCGGAGAAATCAAGCCGTTTTCAGGGTGTTTCCACCTTGAAAGAGCCTCCGCACCAATAATTTTTCCGGTAGAAATACAGTACTTAGGCTGTAAATACATCAGGAATTCGTTATTGTCAACAGCCTTGTACATATCATACTCTATGCTTTGTTTTTTATGAAGCTCCTTCATCATCTTTTCTTCATAAAAAGCAATATTTTCCATAGCATTGCCCTTAACCGAGCGTCTTGCAATTGCCGCATTATCTCCGTATCTTCTTGAAGGGCTTTCCACCTTATCAATTGCCGCAATGCCGAATACAATATGATATTCAATATCCCTGTAGCCCAGCAGCTGCTTTTCAAGGTTGCGGACAAACTCCAGAATATCCTCCCTTGTTTCATAGGGCATAACAAACATAAATACATCAGCGTTAATGCAGCAGCAGGGTATATTTCTGCACACGTCCATCATTGTGTAATTAATGTACGTAAGTATTTCGTCCCCCACTTCACCGCCGTATTTATCGTTAATAAGCTTGAATCTTTCAATGTCAAACTGTACAAAAGCATAATGAGCAGACGGATCTCTTCCAATAAATTCTATAATGTGCTTTCTCAACAAATCCGTGCGCTCCTTGGGCATCATCATCAGATTTTTATTCCTTTCATTTTGTTCTTCTCTTGAAAACAGACGAATGTTTGCATGGACAGCCAGTATTTTCCCCTCATCGTCCTTCATGAAATCAGTGTAAATATGATACCATTCTGCCTTATTGTCAAGCAGGCTCATTATAACGTCGATATTTGAAGAATTATCTTCTGTACCGGCTGAAATGCCCTCCTCGATTTTCAGGCAAAAGGCACTATATGACATTTCGGAATGTCTTGAAACATATCCGTTTTCTGCCATATATCTGAAAGGATTTTCAATACAGTCCGGAAACAGAAAACGATTTCCGGAGGTTACAATTTTACCGTCACGGCAGTTCCAGATGAAATCAACGGAATCAGCATTATGTTCCATCATTTCATTAAGAAGGCTGTAATAATTGTTGTCTGATTTGCCCATTGAATTCACCTCAATTCATTTTTTCTCAAACTTATTATACCATAACGCTACATCTTTTGCAATAGCTTTTTGTAGGGTATTCTAATTTTGACGTTTTTTTCAAAAGCGAATTAGTCTATTTATACAAATTCAATAAAAG
>CAYRPZ010000170.1:0-1913 GCA_964426275.1 uncultured Ruminococcus sp.
AACCGATTGCTCTAGCCAGCTGAGCTATACCGCCATATCTTTTAGCTTTTCATCAGTTATTATCTCTGACGACTATTCAATTATACAATAAACCTCAAGAAATGTCAAGCATTTTTTTAAAAAAATTTATTATTATTAAAACATAATATTTAAAATTACTGCATATATATATAAACTGTGCATAATGACGATTAATATGTAAATATAATTATTGAAAAAGCCTATGACAAAATTTCTGAAAATATGTTATAATATATATGGGAAATTATAAGCAAAGAAAGCTGTACCGTTTTCTTTGCTTATTATTTATAAATCAAGGAGGTATTTTTTTATGGAATTTTCAGTCGGAGAGTATGTCATGTATGGAACATCAGGCGTCTGTAAACTATCCAGTATCGAAAAAAGAAATTTTGATGGTCAGAGTGAAAAGCAATATCTCAAACTTGAACCTTTAAATTCATCAACTTCTAAATACTATATCCCATCAGACAGTGCCGAAAATAAAATAAGAAAGCTTTTAAGCAAAGATGAAATAAATTCGCTTATAGATGAAATGCCCGAAACAGAGGAAATTTGGTTTAATGATACAAGTCAGAGAAAGGCTGTCTTTAACTCAATAATAAAAAGCGATGACTATAAACAGATAATAAGTATGGTCAAATCCCTGCACAGCCAGAAAATAAAAAAAATATCAGGCGGAAAAAGACTAAATTCTTCAGATGAAAATTTTATGAAGCGTGCTGAAAATCTTATGTATCAGGAATTTGCCGCTGTACTCGGCATTAAGCAGGACGAAGTAGAAAAATATATTACTGACCGTATAGAAAATTAATATGAAAAATGCAGAGGCATATTCTGTCCGCCCCTGCATTTTTTTATTCGTCTTTTATAATCGTTTTGTATATTCCGCCGTCACTCTCATAGATATCAATCATTTTATAGCCATAACCTTCAAGATCATTTATTGAATAACATGGCGGTATAAGAACCTGAATATATTTCTCAAACTGTTCGCAGTAGTATCTTGCAAATGTAACATCATCATCTGTGTAACACTGCGTCCAATCTCCAGCATCATTGTAATAAATCTCATGATAAAATTCATCGGTAAAATTTATAACATCAACATAGGCACACATATCTGAAATATAGACATTGGCTGTCTGCATTAAATAATAATCAAATAAATATTCCTCAAAAGGTACAAGTACAGGAATATATTTCTTCTGGTCTTTATCGTAGTAATAAAAAATCCTGTTCAGAATTTCATCTGCATCATATTCATATTCAGTAACATTTCCGTCATCATCTACATATACAGCAGTACTTAATAATTTATCATCATATTCATCTTCATAAACACTCTCCTGCACATATACATCATTATTTGTATTATAAGAAAACCATGTTTCATAAATAGCTGTAATTATGCACGATATCAGCACACTTCCTGAAAACACTATTGCTAATACTTTAGATGTGCTTAAATTCTTTTTTCCCGATTTTATTTTTTTTTTGGATTTCGCCTGATTGCCGTTCACAATGTTAACATTCTCAGCCGGCTGTACAGGCGGTATTTTATAGCTCTTATACTCCTTATAGGCATAAGGCATTATATCCTGCTCCTCGGGCTGAAATTGCGTCTGTGACTGATATGCGGGCGGTTTCGATAAGTTTATGATTTTTCTTTTAGATTTTATATCCTGCTGCTGCGGTTCTTTAAGAAGTTCATCTATTGAAACATTAAAATACTCGCTTAAAAATATAATTTTATCAATCTCAGGATAAATTCTCCCGCTTTCCCATTTGGATACAGACTGCCTTGACACATCAAGTATTTCTGCAAGTGCCTCCTGCGATAATCCATGCTCTTTTCTAAGTTCCTGAAGTTTTAATGCAAAATATTGTTTCAT
>CAYRPZ010000171.1:0-1869 GCA_964426275.1 uncultured Ruminococcus sp.
AAGGACGAGATTTCCGTTATAATCGGTAATAGCGGAAACATCACGGAAAACTTCTTTAAGTCCTTCCTCCTGAAACCATTTGTAGGAATTTTTCTGCACCTCGATAAGATTAGGCATCTCAAGAGCTTCGTTGATTTTACCGAAACTCATTCTGACATTTTTTCCGAGCTGCTTTGGATTGACATTCACCATATTCACCATTGGCAGGGGGTCCCTCCTTATAAGTTGATTAGTATAACTGCTGAAAAATCAGGCAGTTATGCAAGTGCGGTTAATCATTAACTTTTCAATATTTCAAAAAAATAATGAAAAAGTATTGATATTTATAATAAAATATGCTATAATATAATCATAAAGGCATAAAATCAGCCATTATGATACATTATATAATTATACAACGCAAAGTATAATTTGTCAACAACTTTGTTGACTTTTATTTAAAACAGCTATATTTCGTTAAACGAAGTATAGCTTTTTGTGCATTATGACGTTTTTGTCATGCTGATTATTTAAACAAAGAAATGTGAAAATTATAAAATATATTGTTAAAGAATCAATCTTATGATATAATAAAAAATAAAAGGAGAAATGCAGTAATGTATAATAACGATGAGTATTTAGCAGAACAGCAAATAAAAGCCGATTACACAAAAAACCGTGAAAAAATGCGAAATATCAAAAAAATTTCCGGTGCTGCATTCTTTATAAATCTGCCTGTTCTGACAGTTTTTCTTGTATTATTTATAATAGGTCTGATTTCATTCGATATAAATAATTTCATGCTGTCATCATTTGTGGGAATTATAATCATTTGTACTCTTACATTTTTTGCAACATACAAGAAAAATAAAATTGCCTCCGCACTTGTAATTTTCTCATATATCATTTATGCACCGGATTCAACAATTGTAGCTATCATGGCTGTTCCTGCAATATTTGTATATATACTTCATTTAAAATCACTATTCGATGAGGATAAGCTTAAAAGCCTTGACGGATACCCACACTTTGATGAAAAAATAAACACATACTCAGAACTTCACAATATTGAAAATCCCGATGAAAAAATAACATACTTAAAAAACACACCGTATAAAATGGAAGATATTTCAGATATCAGCACTCATAATTCAGATTTAAACAGAAACGACAATAAGACATCATGCGAAATGGAAGAAATATCACTTGACGATTTAACAGGAGTGATGAATAATGAACTCACAGAATATAAACAACAGCAATAACAGCCATGATTTCTTACATTATGCGGAAAGTGCGGATAAAATGGAGAAGATATCAGATTTTTTCAATAGTTTTTTCTGGATACATATTGCAAAAGCTATTTTATATTTTTTATTCATGCCAGAATTTATTCCTGATTATTCATCTGGTGCAATAGATATTATAGTTGCCTATATTGTATCGCAGATTGCTCTTACATTCACTGCATCATACAAAGAAATTTATATGAATAAAACAAAATTGAGCAATATAGCAATTGCCATTATGACACTGATTGATTTAATAAGCACGATAGCACTTAAAGATTATGATTATATTGTATCAATAGTGCCAATTATAGCAATTATAAATGAAATTGTCGCACAAATAAAAACATTGGATTTAAGGAAATTAAAACCGCTTAAAGGATATCCGCTGTTCAGTGAATTGCTTGACAATCCGAAATATATTCCTCCCACGCAGTTAAATCAGAATATAAATATCACCAGCATAAGCTTAAACACTTCCCCATTTGTAAATGCAAATCAGCATAATACATCTCATATTTCAATAAAAATTCCACATAGACACAATAAAAATTCCTCACATATCTCAGTAAAAATACCGCCCTTGAATATGCCTGAACCT
>CAYRPZ010000172.1:0-1808 GCA_964426275.1 uncultured Ruminococcus sp.
TTCTGATAAGATACTCTCTTATTGCTTCTTCTGCTTCTTCATCAGACAGCACTTCATTTTCAGGAGTTATGATTTCTTCTGTTTGGTTTGTATTTGTTAATTTTTCAATTGATTTTAAAAGCTTATTTGATATTGCCATCAATATTCTGTCGCTGAATAAAAAAAGAATCGGAAATCCCAATGCAATTATATAAAAATCAAAGTAAAAATCAAAAGTACGTGTTGGATTATAAGTTACTGCAAAATCAATAATCAAAATAATCAGATACAAAGGAAATATTTTTTCCACCAATGCTCTTGGAACAGCTATAACAGCTGCTGCAATACTTAATATTGTAGCGATTATTCCCATTAAAACTGAAAGAACAACTTTCATAAAACTAATCCTTTCTGAGAACGAATACAATTTCTTTCATGATAATATCTTCAATCCAGAGTTTTTTAGCGGTTTCCCATTTCAAAACAGAATTAAAATCTGTATCCGGACGAGGATTATTTGCACGATAAATTTTATCAAGTTCCTCATAACGTTTTTCAGCTTCAATATCAATCTTGCGTGGAATAATTGCCCATTTGCATTCAACAACGAGAATTGTCACATAAGAACTATGTTCAGCTTCCATCCAATCCTGCCACATCTGTCCCCATTTGCCGATAGGACGTTCAAGAAGTGCAAGCTCCTCTGGGTCATTGGTATAAGCTATTTCTGTAAGATACTGACCTGTTGAATTAAGTTTTTTTTCATCTGACATAATTTTAACCTCCAATAATAAACACTCTGAAATAATTATACATCATTTTCTTGTTTAATGCAAGAAATTTATGTTAATGTGTCAGAATGACATACTTTTTCTTATTTGATATCAATTTATTTAGCATATATTAATAACTGTTTATCTAAAATTTTTATATTAAAATGGTAAGTTATCAATATTTGTTATATCATTTGAAGAAATACAATCATCATATTTATATTCAATATTCTCCAATTCATTTGAATCAATTATTGAATATTCACCAAATAAAACAGATTCTAAAGGAAGGGAATCAATGAATTTGTTGCAATCTTTAATACTATAAGATTCAAATTTAATCATAAGATTTAATGTATTTATGACATAATATTTCAGCAATTTTATCACCTACTTTCAAATGTTTTGTATCACATACAGCATTTATTTTTTATCTGAAAAATATTTTTCAAGCAATTTGGTAACTATATCATCAAGTTCCTTTTCAGAATATTCAATTTTATACTTTTCAGCAACAGTATTATAAACAGCATTTTTATATGATTTTGATTTTTTCTCAGGTTTGACTACCAAAGCTGTAAATTCATGAACTGGGACTGTATCATTATCATAGTTTTCAACTATCTTAGCCATTTTTTTAGCTAAAGAAACTGTAATTTTATGTTTCTTGTCTGTTTTTTCAATAAATTCACACAAAACATTCTGATTTTCTTCCGAAAAATTGCATATGTAGTCAACACTGTCAACATTGATAACTTTTGAATCTGCATAATTCTGCAATTCTTCTGTTAATTTTGAGATATTTGCATAACGATACATTGTCTTTTTAGGAACTCCAAACTTATCAGAGATTTCCTGTGCAGTCATATCAATATCCTTTCTTTTCTGTAAATAACAGCTGAATATCCTGCCGTATTCAGATGGCAGCATTTTCATACGCTGTATATTACTTTCAATAACAAGCTGATATGCTTCTTCATCAGAAATATTGCGAACCACACAAGGAACACTCAGGATATTTAATTCTTTGGCAGCAACGGCTCTATGATGTCCTGA
>CAYRPZ010000173.1:0-1779 GCA_964426275.1 uncultured Ruminococcus sp.
ACATCTATTATATCATTTTTATCAGGTTTATGCAATCCTATCGCATTTCTTATAATCTCAGTTTTATGCTTTATACCATCACTTGTAAGACCGGCACCTCTGCCAGTTGTTTCTGACGGGTCAATATCCTCAAGAACAGATATAACAGCACTTGAAGTTGATGTGTTGCCAATACCCATTTCACCTGTAACAATAAGGTTATATCCTGCATCTTTTTTTTCCTTTACAAGCTGAATACCTGTAATAATTGCCTTTTCAGCCTGTTGTCTTGTCATAGCCGGTTCTTTTGAAAAATTTTTCGTGCCATAGGATATTTTTCTGATATCAAGACCTTTGCAGCTCATATCCCTTGCAATTCCGATATCTATGGGAAATACATCTGCCCCACAAACTCCGGACAGAGAATTTATTGTTGCTATACCTTTGGTAAAATTCTCTGCAACAGCTGCTGTTACTTCATTTGATGACTGAGCAACTCCTTCATCAACTATGCCATTATCGGCACAGAATATAAGTACAGCTTTTTTTCTTGGCTCTATTATTTCAGAGCCTGTAATACCTGCAAGCTGTACTATCATTTCTTCCAGTCTTCCAAGACTTCTGAGCGGTTTTGCTATACTGTCCCATTTTTGCACAGCTCTTTTCATAGCATTTCTATCCGCAGGAACTATCATATTAATAAATTCATTCAGCATATTTTTCGCCTTTCCTTAATTTTTCAATTTCAATAAAAATTTCTTCTATAGTATGTACAGTTCCATTTTCAGGAGAATTTATCAGCAATACAGAAACAGAATTTTTTTCAGCAGCTCTTATTTTCTCATAAAGACCGCCTCTTTTGCCACTGTCCTTTGAAACTATAATATCTATATTATATTTTTTTAGTATATCAGCAGTATCATCTTCAGAAAACGGAGGCAGTGCATATATGATATTGAGTTGAGAACCGCAGGCAATGCGTCTTGAATCCTCAGTATCAAGTATCCTCGCCCATATTTTATCTTTTTTATCTTTCAGTATATTTTCATAAAATGAAAGAGTATTGACACCGGTAGTAAAGAAAATATTACCATCATATTTTTTGAGATAATCAGCAGCCTCTTCCTTTGAATTTACATATATTATTCTTTTATAATCATATAAAATCTTCTCACGTCCTGCTCTGAAATACGGTATTTCAAGCTGTTTACATACCTTTTTTACTGTATCTGAAACTATTACGGCAAATGGGTGAGATAAATCTGCAATCACATCAAAGTTTTTTAATCTCTCTGAAAATCCTTTTTTATCAAGCCTGCCAACACATACACTGCATTTTGTATTTTCAAGGATTTTTTTCCCCCGACCGGTTGCCACAAATGCGGTGACATTATATTTATCGGGAAGCATATCTATAAAATCAGTTGCCTCACTTGTACCTGCAATAACGGCTATATTCAACTTTTTCATATATTTTCTGCTTTATATCCTCTCGGAGTAATCATTCTTCCGTTTGAAACATAAGTCTGAGAATTTCCGACAATCACCACACAGAACATATCAACAGGTTCATTTTTCAGATTTTCAAGAGTAGTAATCCATGATTTCTCATCAGGTCTGCCTGAATTTCTCACAATTCCCACAGGAGTATTCTTATTTCTGTGTTTCATAATTATGTCAGCGGAATGATTAAGATAATCAGTTCTTTTCTTTGATTTAGGGTTATATAAACATATTATAAAATCAGCCTCTGCTGATAATTCAACTCTTTTATAAATAAGTTCCAGAGGTGTCATAAGG
>CAYRPZ010000174.1:0-1672 GCA_964426275.1 uncultured Ruminococcus sp.
CCATAACAAACGCAATTCTTGCCATATATCCGCATGATTCAAGAAATGCAAGGAATATAAAAAGTACAATCATCTGCGGAACAAATCCAAGAACTGCTCCAACACCACCTACTATACCATCAAGAATAAGTCCCTTGAGCCAGTCTGCACAGTTTACAGCATCAAGTGCTGATTCAACGAGTCCGGGAATACCGGGAATCCATATACCATATTCGGAAGGGTCAGGGATTTCTTCCATCACTTCATCAACATATCCTGAAATATCATATCCTTCTTCTGCAAGTGAATCAGCAAATGAACCATATGCTTCATCAAATGCTCCGAAATCCTCATCTTCCACAGCACCGAGAATATCATCAGCACCAATAATTCCTGCTTCAGATGCCTTTGTCACTTCATCAAGAAGTTCATCTGTCCATATATTTTCAATTGCATATTCAGTTACTGCATCATCATATTCACTTGTACCTATACTGAATAAATGCCAGCCGTCACCAAATACACCATCATTTGCCCAGTCAGTGAATATTGTTCCGACACTTGTTACTGACACATAATAAACTATACACATGATAACCGCAAAAATTGGAAGTGCGAGAATACGATTTGTAACAATTTTATCGATTTTATCAGATGTTGTAAGACCACCTTTGTTTTTCTTTTTATAACAGCCTTTTATAACTGAAGCTATGTAAATATAACGCTCGTTTGTAATAATACTTTCCGCATCATCGTCCAGTTCCTGTTCAGCGGACTTAATATCACTTTCAATATGATTTTTTATATCCGATGGCAGTTTAAGCATCTCCGTAACCTTTTCGTCACGTTCAAATAACTTAATTGCATACCATCTCTGCTGTTCTTCAGCAACATTGTGAAGAAATGCTTCCTCAATATGAGCAATTGCGTGTTCAACACAACCACTGAAATTATGCTGCGGAATAACTTTCTTTTTACTTTCCGCTGCTTTTATTGCCTTTTCTACAGCCTGCATAATTCCTGTACCTTTAAGTGCTGATATCTCACATACTTCACAGCCGAGTGATTTGGCAAGCTGTCCGATATTAATTGAATCTCCATTTTTCTTTACAATATCCATCATATTAATTGCAATTACAACAGGTATTCCAATTTCAACAAGCTGGGTTGTAAGATAGAGATTTCTTTCAAGATTTGTGCCGTCAATTATATTGAGGATTGCATCAGGGCGCTCACTTATAAGATAATTTCTTGCAACAACTTCTTCAAGAGTATACGGTGAAAGTGAATATATGCCCGGAAGGTCTGTAATTATTACATCTTTATTATTTTTAAGCTTTCCTTCCTTTTTTTCAACTGTAACGCCGGGCCAGTTTCCGACAAACTGATTTGAACCTGTAAGAGCATTAAACAGTGTAGTTTTACCGCAGTTAGGATTTCCTGCGAGTGCTATTCTTAATTCCATAAAAAATCCTTTCTTTCATTAGCATTAGCTAACTTTAATCAGCATTTGCTAACCGAATTTCAAAAAATATCTTTAAAAAAAGATGTTTTATTCAATTTCAATCATTTCAGCATCAGCTTTTCTGAGTGAGAGTTCATATCCTCTCACAGTTACTTCAATTGGATCACCAAGAGGTGCAACCTTACGGATATAAACTTCTGTACCTTTTGTAATACCCATATCCATAAT
>CAYRPZ010000175.1:0-1655 GCA_964426275.1 uncultured Ruminococcus sp.
TTTGCCTCATCACGCACACCAATCTGGCGGAGTTCAATTCTTGTTCTGAATACAGATGCCAAATCCTTGACAAGTTCTCTGAAATCTACTCTTGTTTCAGATGTAAAGTAGAAAAGTATTTTATTATTGTCAAATGTACATTCAACATCTATAAGGTTCATATTCAGTTTTCTGAATTTTATTTTTTCTCTGCATACTTCAAAGGCGTGTTTTGATTTTTCCTTGTTTGCCTCTACAATTTTCATATCTTCAGGTGTTGCGACTCTTATTATGCTTTTTACAGGAACATTGAAATTTTCGTCAGCCTTTCTGTTGGATATGACTGTTTCACCGCATTCAACACCTCTTGATGTTTCAACTATAACATTAGTACCTGTCGGAATATTCTGTCCGTCAGGTGAAAAATAATAAATTTTTGCGCCCTTTCTGAAACGCACTCCTATAATTTCCATATAAACTCCTAACAATCCGAAATGCTTCTGCATAAAGAAGCAGTAATAATTTTCATGCTGACATTTGAGTCAAGATACTGCACAGCATCTGAAAGCAGATAATGTATTCTTATTCCTTTTAAAAGGGCAGTTTTTTCTGAAATTTGTTCCGCACCATTTCTGTAACAGCCCGATGACAAGCTTTCATCAAATTTCATAACCACGCTGTCACGGATAATACCATCAAGCATATATATAATTTGTCTGAGCATATTTCTGTCGTTTTCAGCAGGTGAAACAGTTTTCAGAAAGCCATATTCATCTTTATTTATTATACATTCTGCAAGTTTTTTTGTCAATTCCACAATTTCTCTGAATTTTTCATCTTTGATATATGATAAGCAGTTTCCGATATTTCCTCCGAGCATACTCATTGCATTTTCAGCATCGTTTTTATCAACTCCATGTTCTTTGAGAGCCATAAGGCATTCATCATTGCTGCATTGTTTAATTCCGAGCGATATAACTCTTGAAATAACGGTGTCAAGAAATACATTTTTCGATGAGGCTGTAAATATGAAATATGCAAAATCAGGCGGTTCTTCAATTGTTTTGAGCAGAATATTCTGGGCAGATACAGATATTGAATCGGCATCGGAAAAAATATATATTTTTTTGTCACCCTCATTCGGAAAGACATATGCTTCACTGCATATATTCCTTACAGTTTCGGTGGAAAATCCGCCAAGCTTTCCTGAATGCTGTACAGGAACTACATCTGCATGGATATTGTTCTGTATATTTCTGCATATACGGCATTTTCCGCATGGGACACCGTCAGAGCTGTTTTTGCACATCATCATCATTGCAATGTAGTTTGCAAGAAATTTCTTTCCTGTTCCTTTTTCACCGTAAATCAGGAATGAATGTGCCAGACGTTCTTTTTTTATCATTGATGAAACGATATTAACAGCATTTTCTTTTCCATAAATATTCATGTCTGAAATCCTTCCGGAATATTTTTATCAGTATTATATTAATATTATATAACACTGTATACATTTAAGTCAAGAAATTCATTTTTTTAATTTATAAAATTTTTAAAAAAAACTATTGACAAATCTTAAAACATATGATATACTAATACAGTCGTCAGTCGTAAGGCTGAAAAAAATGGGAGCATAGCTCAGCTGGGAGAGCATCTGCCTTACAAGCAGAGGGTCA